>JANQIO010000052.1 GCA_028282105.1 Halieaceae bacterium
CGGCGAGTATCCATGGTGCTCTCCCGTTGTTATAGATGGGCTATAAGGGCGGAGAGTAACAATGCGGGAATAAACCGTCAGTACTGACGGTTTTAAAGAAACGGGTTCTTTGATTTGGATTAAGTTTTGGGGGTGGGGGCGTGCGTCGGACAGCCCTTTGGGCTGCGTGTTTGGCCCCTCCGGCCCTCGCGCTGGTAGGCGCGAGGTCGTTCGCAAGGCCGCAAGCAGTGCTTGCGGAAAGCCCCTTGCTCACCCTGCTGGCCTCCGCCCAGCAGGGCGGAACACAAAAAAAGGGCCTCCCATCGGGAGGCCCTTTTTCTGTGTTTGGCTCCGCCTGCTGGGCTCGAACCAGCGACCCACTGATTAACAGTCAGTTGCTCTACCAACTGAGCTAAGGCGGAATGAACTCGTTGGAGGCCGCGTATACTAATGATCCGCCCTACCGTGGTCAAGGGCAATTTCAGGGCGGGTAGGCTCGGTGGACGTAGGGGCCTGAGATCGCGAATTATCGCTGCTTTACAGGGAAAATTACGCCATGACAGAGTCTCACAGCCAGCGCTATATCCTTTCTTTCCAGTGCCCGGATCGCATTGGTGTTGTGGCGCGCTCCACGGGGGTGCTGCTCGACGCCTGCGCCTTTATTGTCGAGGTTTCCAACTATTCCGACCCGGTAACCGATACCTTCCACCTGCGCTGTGTGTTTGACGACCGGCAGATGACCAAGTCTATTGATGAATTCCGCGCCGATTTCGAGGCCTTCGCCGAAGAGTTCAAGGCCAGCTACCAGCTGCGTTGTGAATCCGAGCTGCCGCGGGTGCTGGTGGCGGTGTCGAAGTACGATCACTGCCTGAGCGTGTTGCTCAACAAGTGGCGTTCGGGAGCGCTGCCCGCCCATATCGTCGGTGTGGTCAGCAACCATCCAGACTGCCAGTCCATGGCGGATTGGTATGGCTTACCTTACTACCACCTGCCCATCACGCCCGAGACCAAGCCACAGCAGGAAGCGCAGATGCTGGGCGTGATGGAGGAATTGAATGCCGATCTGCTGGTGCTGGCGCGCTATATGCAGATTCTCTCCAACGACATGTGCGAGAAGCTGGAGGGCAGGGCTATCAATATCCATCACTCCTTTCTGCCGGGCTTCAAGGGCGCCAAGCCCTATCACCAGGCCTATGATCGCGGCGTGAAGGTGATCGGGGCCACGGCCCACTACGTCACCTCAGACCTGGACGAGGGGCCAATCATTTCCCAGGAAGTGCGGCCTATCGACCACGAGGTGACGGTGGAGCAGATGATTCACCTGGGCCACGACATCGAGGCGACGGCGCTGTCCCAGGCGGTACGCCTGCACTGTGAGGAACGGGTACAACTCAACGGCCATCGCACGGTAATTCTGTAAAAGTCCCACCCCGGGGCGCTGGTACGCCCTGGGTATGATCGGTAACATCTGCCCCTCAGGGATTTGAGTACACGGTCGTATTTCGTAATGAGCATCACTATCAAGGCGCTGCCCGAGGCGGAGCGTGGGCAATGCCCGGCGCAGTATTCCTTCGGGACGGGCTTCGCCGATCACATGTTTACCCAGGTGTACGACGAGGGGCAGGGCTGGCACGACGCCGAGATTCGCCCCTTCGAGAACCTGTCGCTGCACCCGGCGGCTGCGGTACTGCACTACAGCCAGGAGATCTTCGAAGGCCTCAAGGCCTACCGCCGCAAGGACGGTGGCATCAACCTGTTCCGCCCGGACGCCAACGCCGCACGTTTCAACCGTTCCGCCAGCCGTATGGTGATGCCGGAGGTGGAGGATGGCTTTCATGTTGAGGCGCTGAAGCAGCTGGTGGCACTGGACCAGGCCTGGGTGCCCTCGGATGAAGGTTCATCCCTGTATATCCGCCCGGCCATGATTGCCACCACGCCCAAGCTGGGCCTGGGGGCGGCAGCCAGCTATATGCACTTTATTATCACCGGCCCGGCTGGCCCCTATTATCCCGAGGGCTTCAACCCGGTGTCGGTGTACGTATCCGACGAAATGCGCCGCGCCGTGAAGGGCGGGGTGGGGGAAGCCAAAACCGGCGGCAACTATTCCGCCAGCCTGTTTGTGAGTGAGGAAGTGGCGCGCAACGGCTACACCCAGGTGCTGTGGCTGGATGCCATCGACGGCCGCTACGTGGAAGAAGTGGGCGCGATGAATATCTGCTTTGTGTACGAGGGTTCGCTGATCAAGACCCCGTCGCTGAGCGGCTCTATCCTGCCCGGGATTACCCGGGATTCGCTGCTCAAGCTGGCGCCGACCCTGGGGTACCAAGTGGAAGAGGCCCGCCTCGACATCTTCGAGATACTGGCCGATATCGAAAGCGGCAAGATCACCGAGGTGTTCGGCTGTGGCACCGCGGCAGTGGTATCTCCTGTTGGCCTGATGGCCATGCGCGGCAAGGAGTATGAAATCAACGGCAACCAGACCGGCCCGGTGGCCCAGCGCTTGTTCGATGAACTCATGGCCCTGCAGTACGGGCACCGCGATGATCCCTTCAGCTGGATCGTGCCGGTCAACTGAGCCATCGCGCCATGCAGGCCGCTGACGACAACGTCACCTATAAAAGCGAGAGCACCGTCACCGGCGGTGCCCTTGACGACCTCAAGCCCGAGCATCGCGCCGAGGCCCTGAAGGGCGCTCAACTACTGGCCAGGGCCCTGCAGGCGGAGGGGGTGGATACCCTGTTCGGCTACCCCGGCGGCGCCAACCTGGAAATCTTCGATGTGCTGGGCCAGTTCGGCATTCACTGCGTGCGCACCGAGCATGAGCAGGGCGCGGCCCACGCCGCCCAGGGCTATGCCCGCGCCAGTGGCAAGGTCGGTGTCTGCCTCGCCACCTCTGGTCCTGGTGCGACCAACCTGGTCACCGGCATCGCCGATGCCAACAGCGACTCCACGCCCATCGTCGCCATCACGGGCAACGTGCCCTCGCCGCTGCTGGGCAAGAACGCTTTCCAGGAAGTGGATATCGTCGGCATCACCGAGCCGATTACCAAGAAAAACTACCTGGTGCGGCGGGTGACCGATATCCCGGAAGTGGTGCGCGAGGCCTTTGCCCTGGCGGGGGGCAATCGACCCGGCCCGGTGCTGATCGATATTCCCAAGGACATCCAGCAACACTATCCGAAGGATGCCGAGGGCAACTACACGCCGCCGCGTATCCCCGCGGTGATCGAGCCGCCCGAGGCCGCTGTCGGTGGCCTGGCGGCCAACCAGCTCGAGGAGGCCTGCCGCCTGCTGTCCGAAGCGCAGCGTCCGGTCATCTATGCCGGCGGGGGCATCGTCTCGGCAGATTGCCCCGAGCTG
>JANQIO010000127.1 GCA_028282105.1 Halieaceae bacterium
TGGTGAATCCAGCCGCCGCTGTTGCAGATATAGCAGCAGCCATCCGGGCCGATGGCAGCGCCGTTGGGCCCACCCTCGAGTTCGGCCAGCACCCGGTGCTGCCCGTCGGGCGCCACATGCTTGAGCGTCTTGCCGTTGATTTCCACCACCAGCACCGAGCCATCGGGCAACACCACCGGTCCCTCAGGGAACAGCAGGTTTTCCGTAAAGACTTGAAACTCCGGGGTAATCCACTGATAGGAAACCGACGCCATAGAGTACCTCCTCGCTCGGCCATCTTATGACCTGCGGGTCACTTAAGGCAAGCGCCGACGGGGAAATGTCTGCTATGATGCGCGCCCGGCCCCGCAAGGGGCCGTTCTGTTTTGTGGAAAGCCATTTTTTGGAACCGGGACCTCATGGCCGAGCTGGCACTCTGGCAATACCTGCTGATCGCCCTGCTGTTTATCTGGGGGGGCTTCGTGCGCTCCGGACTGGGCTTTGGCGGCGCCGTGCTGACCCTGCCCTTTCTGCTGCTGATCCTTGACCAACCCCTGGTGTTCCTGCCGCTGATCGGCGTGCACCTGCTGATTTTCTCATCGCTGACCGTATGGCAGAGCCACCGCGCCGATCACTCCGCAGGCTCTCAACCCACAACAGTCAACTGGCGCTTTGTACGCTGGGCACTGATGGTCATGGCCATTCCCAAGGCCATCGGCGTGCTCGGCGTCATCACCCTGCCCGGTGCGCTGATCAGCGGCTTTATCTTCAGCATTGTCAGCCTGTACGCCGTCAGCTATATCCTCAACCGCCCTATCCGCAGCAACAATAAGCTGGTGGATACCGGCCTCATCGCCCTCGGCGGCTATGTCAGCGGCACCTCGCTGATCGCCGCCCCGCTGGTAGTCCCGGTTGCCGCCAGCCGCATGCCGAAAGAGCAACTGCGCGACACGTTGTTCGCCTTGTGGTTCATCCTGGTGCTGGTGAAGCTGATCGCCTTTGTCGCCGCCGGCGTCGATATGCAGTGGATCCACCACCTGTGGCTGCTGCCCTGCGCTGCTATCGGCCACGTCCTCGGTCTCAAGTTCCACGACTACGCCTTGCAGCGGGATACAGCGCTATTCTTCCGGGTTTTAGGCGCAGGACTGCTGGTGGTCAGCCTGGTGGGACTCGGTCGGTTGTTCGCTGACTAGCCCGCGCCACGGCCTACTGGCACAAAACAGGAAACAAAAAAAACCCGGCCAGTATTGCAGCCGGGCGAAGGGTAGGGGTTCGTTGATCCCACCGGAGTCTTCTGTGGAGGCTCGCTAGGCAGCGGCCTTGCTGTTCAGTCCTATGGACTGGGCGACGGCGCCGAAGCTGTAGTCATCCATGTCCAGATGCTTGAGGGTGTCGCGGGCCTCGTCGGCCTGCTTGCCCTCGGCACGTTTTTCCAGGGTCGGCAGGATGCCGATGCGGCTCACCATCTGCCAGGTGCCCGTGGCACGCTTGCGCTTGCGCTGGCCCCAGGAGAGGGCCTCTTCGTAGGCGTAGAAGGCTTTGAGCGCCTGGCGCTCGTCTTCGCTCACCTCCTGGTGCGCCGCCGCGCGCAGGTCCACCGCGCGACGATAGGCCTGCCTGGCCAGGTCTTCGTGCCCACGCCGGGTCGCGTTGTCCGCGAACACGTAACACAGCTCGGGCTTCTTGATTCTCAGTACTAACTCGTGCATCGCTCTACCCTCCCTCAGTGTGATTGCTCACCTGCCGGGCTCGTCAGTTCGAAATGCCCCAGCAGGCTCCTGAATTCCTCAGCCACCGCGTGGATGGCCTCCCGTATTCCGCTGGTCGGCTTGTCGCTCGCCGCCAGGGTGACTGTCTGCTGGCCGCGCTCGACCAGGGCCGCCAGTGCCGTCATCTCGAACTCCGTGAATTCCACGGTGATGTGTTCTGGTTCAAGGTCCCGGGTTTTCACTGGCTGTTCCATTCGTGGCGTTGATGTTGCACATGTTAGGGACAGCGGTGCCCGGACTGGATTGCCGGCGGCGACAGATACTTGGCATGTCGCGCCACCTTATTTTTATTCAATAGTTTCAATGAGTTGAGTGAGAGAAATTTTCGGCAAGGCAAAAAAAACCCGGCTCAAAAGAGCCGGGTTTAACCTGACGCCCCGGGGGTGGGCGCGTTCGGGGTTGGTATCGAATGTCGATACACCCACATATACGCCGGGTATTTTCAGTCCGGATCACCGGGAACAAAAAAAGGCCCGGGAGGGGATTCCCGGGCCAAGGGCCTACTCTGGGGTTGCAGGTGGGGCCGCCCGGGTGGGGCAGCCCCCAGGGCTGGCAGCGGCTCGCCGGGGAGAGCGAGGCCACTACCAATGGCGCGGATTTGGAGTCCGCGCCGGGGGAGATCAATCGATGCCGGCGATACCCTCCGCGCTGTCCTGGCTGAGCTGGATCTTCACCGTGCGTTCCAGCGCGTAGGCGTCCAGGTCACCCTCGCCCGCCGTGGACAGCGTTGCACCGTGGCTGAAGCTGGCGATCCGCACCGGGTCGACACCGGCCTGCTGCAGCAGGCGTGCCACGTGGCTGACACGGCCGAGGGACAACTGTTGGTTGTAGGCATCGTCCCCACGCGGATCGGCGTAGCCGTCCAGGCGAATGGCGATCTGCGGGTTGGCCACCAGGAACTCCGCCAGTGCCGCCAGTCGCAGCTGGCCGGTATTGGTCAGTTCCGCCTCACCGGTCTTGAACAGCATTTCCAGCTGTAGCTGGTCCAGCACCAGCTGGGCGTAGTGCTCATTGGAGGCCTGCGCCGCCTCGAGGTCGGCCTCGGTGCGGGCCAGGGCCTGCTCGGAACTCTCCAGGGCCCGGCGGGTGACAGCCAGCTCCTGCTTCGAGGTTTCCGCTTCGGCGGCCTCATCCAGGGTGTTGTGCATCCAGGCCGTCACCAGGCCGCCACCCAGCAGGCCCAATGGTCCGCCCAGCGCCACGCCGGCGGCGGTGGCGCCGAAAAAGGTCGCGCCCTTCTTCGCCTCCAGCCACTCGTCGGCGTGGGCCGGGGGAACGGTTGCCAGCGCCAGCAGGCCGCCGAGCGCTATGCATTTGGTGTTCAGTGTGTTGTTCATGAAGCCCATGGCTCTCTCCTCGTGGTCATGCGCCACCGGCGCCGTTGAGGTGTATTACAAGGCAGAAATCGGGCATCACCGCCGCGGGAATCCGGCAGTGTGGGGAACAATTCGGGCAAATTGTGGCGCTGGGGAAGAAGAATGGCTGCCAGGGTGCACGGGCGCACCCGAACCGGCTTCCGGCGAGATGGTAACAGCTCTCACCCCCAGCGGCTTGAAACCATCCCGCTGGCGAACCACTACCAGGTGTATGCATCCCTGGCAGCCATTGCAGCGAGTATGGAGCGCGTGCAGGCCTTTACCAGCGGCTGAAAATGAATCGGTGACAGTGGTCACAAAAGCGGTCGGGCGACCACGACATAGCGCAGCGGGCCTCCACTGCGCAGCGCATCGAAGGGAAAACAGGTGACCAGCAGCAGGCCGTCACCGGCGGCCCGCAGCGGCCCGCGCCGGGTATCGGCAATGAAGCTGCGGCTAACCTGGTAGCGGCGAGGGCTGCCCGTCTGGCTGTGCAGCAGCAACTCTTCCCCCGCCTGGACGTCCGCCAGAAAGCGAAAATGCGTATCCCGGTGGCCGCCGATAATCGACAGGCCCGGAGCTCCAGGTGGCGCCGAGGCCGGGTCGTGGGCGGGCCCAAAGGCCAGGGCATTGCCGCGCCCGCCCGACAGCACGTACAGCGATTCGCCGCGGCCGGGCCACTCCAGCCGGGCAATGGGTCGGGTATCCGCCCAGGGCCAGGGTTTGCCGGGCTCTGGCTGCGCCCAGGCATGGGCAATAAGCTGCTGGGCCAGGGCGGCTTTGAGCTGGATATACACCCCCGCCCCCAGCTGATTCAACGCCAGGCCCAGGCAGGCGAGCGCCAGAATACGCATGCAAGCACCAGGGCCAGGCAGCCCAGCAGCAGGTGGAAACGGGAGTCGGTGGCAGTGCGGGGCCAGGCATACACCTGGGGAGCCTGGCCGCTGGGCCGTAGATTGGCGACCGTCTCCTTCTCGAGACCGGACTCCGGTGGCCGGCTGGGCTGCTGCTCCACCGCGACAAAGCTGGTGTAGGGGCTGACGATCTGGTGTTCCAGGGCGATGGGCAACACCGCATCGCGCACCGCCTGTTCGTCGCGGCCCAGTGTTTTCTCGTCCATCAGGCTCTCGATAGCGGCCCGGGCCCACAGGGTGCCGATGCCTGTGTAGGCCGCTTCCATACCGGCGGCCGCCGGCACCGCCACCAGCTCGGTTTGCCAGCCCGCCCGGGCGCCGGTGCCGCTGAGAGTGACGGTACTATTCAGCAGGCTGTCCTCCGCTCGCGCGCTGATCAGCAGGGGCTGTCCGGGGTAGAGATCGGGAATGGCTTTCGGGAAGGTATCGACGGCGACCGGCCAGGCCACGTCCAGATCAGCCAGCGTGGTCTGGGCAAGCCTTGTAAACAGCCCATGCATCTCCTCCTGAATGACCAGGGAGCTTCCGATCATCACATGCTCGCCACGGCCCGCCTGGGCGGCCTTACGCATAAACCAGGCGTTCGGGGCACTGCCGATGCCCACCGTGAACAGGCGGCTGCGACCCAGGCGCCGCTCGATCTGCCGGAACAGCTCGACCTCGTTACCTACAGCGCCATCAGTGATAAACACCACCTGGCGCACTCTGTCATCGTCCGCTTGTGCCAATGGCAGGGCCAGTTCGAGGGCGGCGAGCATCTCGGTGCCGCCACCGGCATCAAGCTGGCGAACAAACTTTGCAGCGCGGGCCAGGTTGTGGCGGCTGGCATCAACAGATCGCGGAAACAGCCCCCGGGCACTGCTGTTGAACTCGATAATATTGAAGCGATCCCGCGGCGTGAGCCTGCGCAACGCATAACCCAGACTCTCCCGCGCCTGCTCGATGGAACTGCCGCCCATTGAGCCCGAGGTATCGATAACAAACACCAACTCGCGTGACAGCCCGGCGTCGGGCGCCACCACCGGCCCGGCGCTGTCGGGCGGTAAGACCATCAGCAGAGCATACTCGTGGGTACCGACCCGCTCGTGGAACAGCGCTGCCCGCGGTTCGCTGCCGGGCAGCGGCCGCCAGCTGAGCTGAAAGTCCCGGTCCATGGGCACCGCACCCCTGGCCAGCCGTACCTGGTAGCGGGCCTGCTCTCGCACCAGGGCTATATCGTGGTAAGGCGCGTCAACCGCCGCCAATGGCAGCCCCATATTGATTTCCGCGCGGATGGTAATCGGCTGGATTGGCACCGCGTCGGTGGCCGGTTGCGGATGCTGGAATTGCCAGACCCCCTGCGCCGCGGGAAAGAGTGCCGGCGTGTAGCGCGGCGTCACCGTGGTTGGCAGGCGCAGGCTGAACAGGCCGTCACGATAGGCAACGCGCTCTATATAGTGCAGCTCCACCTGCACTTCTTCCCCGGGGCCGATATTGGCGACCCGGTTGCTGAACAGGTTGGGGCGCCGCTGTTCGACCAGGCTGGCCTTGCGGCCGCTGGCGCGCGCCTGCTCGTAGATCTGCTTTGCGGCCTGTTTCTCTTTGATCTCACCGAGGATGACACGCTCGCCTATCACCAGCTTGAGACGATTCACGGCGGCCTGGTCCGGCAGTGGAAACAGGTACTCCCCCTCCACCCAGGATTCGCTGTCATTGCGAAAGGTTTGGGAAAGGGTGACGTGTGCCACCAGGCCCGTCACCCTGATATTCGCCTCGGCGGCCAACTGGATGGCGGGGCGATAGCCGAAGGGGCCACTGAGCCGAAGCTGGCCGGCACGCGGTTCATCCAGTGGCTCCGGTGCCGGCGCGCCGGCTTCTAGCCGCGTGGTAGCAGCCGCGCTGGCGCAGCCAAGCCAGCCCAGCAAAACAATCAGAAGCACCCGTTGCATCGCTTTCTCCCTGTGAGTTTCGCGCTATTGCAGCAGCGAACCCGGGCCGGGACGCGCGCAGGCTGTGGCAGGCCTGCGAGCAATTGTGATGAATTGTGGCAAGCGGTTGTGGCCGCTGTCGGATTTTGGAACTATCGACCTTGCACACTCCGGGAAAACGCTATGTCGCGCCATATCGCTATCGTCGAGGACGAGCCTGCCATTGCGGCCAATTACCGCGATGCTCTCACCCGCCAGGGCTTTGCCGTGTCCTGTCATGGCGACCGGGGCAGCGCCTGGGCGGCCTTCGAGCAGCGCCTGCCGGATATGGCCATCATCGATGTGGGGCTGGACGACGAGGTGGAAGGCGGCTTCGAGCTGTGCCGGGACCTGCGCGCCCGGGCGCCCGAGCTGCCTATCGTATTCCTGACCGCCCGCGACACCGAGCTGGACGTGATCAGCGGCCTGCGGCTGGGCGCCGACGACTACCTCACCAAGGATATTAGCCAGGCGCAGATGCTGGCGCGCATTCACGCCCTGCTGCGCCGGGTCGACGCCTTGCGCCAGCCGGTGCAGGCTGACGACGTGATCGAGCGCGGCGCCCTGGCCATCAACCTGCAGCGCATGACGGTGAGCTGGCGGGAGCAGCCGGTCGATGTGACAGTCACCGAATTCTGGATTGTCCACGCGCTGGCCCTGCACCCGGGCCATGTCAAAAACCGCCAGCAGCTGATGGACGCCGCCAACGTGGTGCTGGACGACAACACCATCACCTCGCACATCAAGCGCATCCGCAAGAAGTTCCTCGCCATCGACCCGCAGTTTGCGGCGATTGAAACCGCCTACGGCATGGGGTATCGCTGGAAGGCGGCCTAGCGCCCAGGCCCATGACGGTGTCTCCACCATGACGCTCCGCCGCCAGCTACTGCTGGTCAGCCTGCTGCTGATCGCCCTGCCCTGGGCCGGCTGCCAGTATGTGCGGGAAATGGAAGGCGCCCTGCAGAGCGGACAGGCCCAGGCTCTGCTGGCTACCTCCCGGGCAGTGGCCACGGTGGTGGCTGAGAATGCCAGCCTGCTGTACCCGGCTGCCGAGCGCCGCGACTCCAGCGAACCCCTGACCGGCCAGCTCTACGCCCGCATTGCCACCGGCCCGGTGATTGTCGACGGCTATGCCGACGGCTGGGACGGCCCGGAACACCAGCGCTTCGGGCCGGTGAGCTACCGGGCCCAGGTACGCGGCCCACTGCTTTACCTGCTGTTCACCGTGGCCGATGACAACGTGGTCTACCACGACCCGCGCAACGTGCGCCGCGCCAGCGGTGATCGCCTGGTATTGCGCAGCGGGCGCGGTCAGGATTTCGTGATCGCCACGGCAGCCCCCGGTGCGGTGCAGGCGCGCATCGAGCGGGAGGCGGCAGTAATGGGTTTCGAGCCGCGCATCCGCGGTTACTGGCAGGACAGCCTCAAGGGTTTCACCGTGGAACTGGAGCTGCCACTGGCCATGCTGGAACAGCGGCTGGGCTTTTACCTGGTGCGCAACACTGGCACCGCCAGCACCGGCACCGTCGGCACGGTGCTGCCGGGAACCCGCAACCTGCCGCCCTGGTTGGTCTATCCGTCTGCGGAGCTCGCCGCGGCCCTGTCTCCATTTGCCTATGCCGGCATTGAACTCACCGCGGTGGACCGACAGCACTGGGCGATGGCGCGGGCCGCCAGCGATCCGGCAGACCTGCCGCGCAGCGAAACCCCGTGGCTGTTGCAGGCCCTGTATCGCGCCATCCTGAACGGTGCGCCACCGCGGGCCCTGCCGCGTGGCGCCCAGGTCGGCCAGGTGCAGCTGCCGGAACTGGATCGGGCACTGTCCGGCGAAGCCGCCGCGGCCTGGTATGCCTCCCCCGCCGGCGGCGGCCGCAAACTGCTGGCCACTGCAGCGCCGGTGGTAGTCGATGATGAAGTCATCGGTGCGGTGATCGCCCAGCAGGGCAGCGAACCCTACCTGAGCCTGACTGATCGCGCCTTCTCCCGACTGCTGTATTACAGCCTGCTGGCACTGGCGCTGTCGGCGCTGGGGCTGCTGGGCTACGCCAGCTGGCTATCCTGGCGCATCCGCCGCCTGTCACGCGCGAGTAGCCGGGTCATCCAGGCCGACGGCAGCCTGGATGACAGCTTCCCGGTCAGCAACAGCCGCGATGAGATTGGTGAACTGTCACGCCAGTACGCAGACCTGCTGGCGCGGCTGCGGGACTACACCGACTACCTGCGCAGCCTGTCACGCAAACTCTCCCACGAGTTGCGCACCCCGATTGCCGTTATCCAGTCATCCCTGGACAACCTCGATGCCGGCAGCGAGCAGAGCGACGTGTACGTCCAGCGCGCCCGCGAGGGCCTGTCGCGGCTGGGAAACATCCTCACCGCAATGAGCGAGGCTACCCGGCTGGAGGAAAGCGTGCACAGCAACCAGCCGGAAGCCTACGACCTGGCGACGCTGTGCAGGGAGTTGTTCGAGGCCTATCGCGGTCTCTATAAAGAGCATGAATTGCGCTTTACCAGCGCCCTGCAAACCCTGCCCGCCTACGGTGTACCGGACCTGGTGGCACAGATGCTCGACAAGCTGATGGACAACGCCGCCAGCTTCACGCCGGCGGGCGGCAGCATCCACCTGGGGCTGAGCCAGGCGGACGACTGGGCGGAGCTCAGCGTCAGCAACGAGGGCCCGCTACTGCCGGCCGCCATGCAGCAGCAGCTGTTCGATTCCATGGTGTCGGTGCGCGACAGGAGTGATCGGGTGCACCTGGGCCTGGGCCTGCATATCGTCAGGCTGATAGTGGATTTTCACGGCGGCGCGGCCCGGGCGGAGAACCTGCCGGATCACTCGGGGGTGGTGTTCAGGATTCGGCTGCCGCTGGCAGCCGCGGGCAGCGACGCTAGGGCTTGATGGCCAGCACGTCGGTGCGCAGCCGGGTCAGCACCTTCTCTGCGGTGTTGCCCAGCAACTGACCTTTCACCCCCTTGCGACCGACCGTGCCCATGACCAGCAACTGCGCCTTGAGCCGCGCCGATTCACTGGTGAGCACCTTGTCGACCGGACCCTGCTTGAGCTTGATGGCACTCATCGGCAGGCCGTGGGCATGGGCAAGCTTCAGCACCCGCGGCTGCAGGTCGGCCTTCATTTTCTTGACGTGGCTGTACTCGTCCACCAGGTCGAGTTCGGTCAGCACCGCGGGAATGTGCAGGGCATGCACCAGGTAGAGCTCGGTATCCAGTTTGTCCGCGAAATCCTTGGCCGTCTTGATCACCAGCTCGTTGAGCTGGTTGTTGATACGGCTGTTGTTGGTGAGGTCGATGGCGGCAACAATCGGCTTGGTGGCCCGCCACTTCTTCTCCGCAGCGATCATCACCGGCGCCGGACACTCGCGCAGCAGATGCCAGTCTGTGGAGGTGTAGAGAAAGGTCTCGGTGCGGTGGCCGGTCTTGATCACCGCCGTGTATGCCTTGCGCTCGCACTGTTGCTCCACCCACAGGTGAATCGCCTTGTGCCAAACCACGTTGACTGCCGTCGGCACGTCACCGCGGTGTTTGTCCACTTCCGCGTGCACCTCGGCCTTGCGCTTGTCCAGCAGCTTCTTTTTCACTGCCTGTGGATCGACGCCGGCGCGTTTCAGCTCGTCCAGGTTTTCATAGGCAAAACCCACTACCTGGGCGCCCCAGCCCATTTTGCTGGCCAGCTCCAGGCCACGAGATATCGCTACCTGGCGCTCGTCCGCACGGTCGGCAATGATCAAGACTATCGACATGGGGATTCCTCAAGATACCTGGATTTTTGCAGCAGCATAACAGACTCCCGGGCAGGTAAACCTGATCCGCGTCAGCTCGTCTCCTGTTCGCTCAGCACGCGGGCCCGGTAGTCCGCAGGCGCCTGGCCGGTCCAGCGCTTGAAGGCCCGCGAGAAGGTGCTGGGTTCGGAAAACCCCAGCAGGTAGGCAATCTCCACAATGGAACGCTGGGGCTGGGCCAGGTATTTCCTGGCCAGTGACAGGCGCGCGTCCTGCAGCAGATCGATAAAGCTGGTGCCCTCTTCCTTGAGCTTGCGCTGCAGGGTACGGTTGCTCACATGCATGGCCTCGGCGATCACCTTCTGGCTGGGCGGCCCGTCGGGCAGGTGCTCGACAATCTTGCCCACCACAGCCCGCGAGGCGCTCACCCTGGTGAAGGTGGCGAGATAGGTTTCGGTCTGTTCGTCGTTGACGCGCGCCAACTCCGGATTGGCGGAGGCAAGCTGTTCGTTGATGTCGCTCTTGACGAAGGTAATGCGATTGAACTCGCTGCCAAAACGGATGCGGCAGCCCAGCATGGCCAGGAACGGGTCGGGGTTCTCAGGCTCCGGGCGCCGGCATTGCAACTCGATGGGGCTGAAATACTCGCCCAGCGTCAGGCGGCACAGGACCACGATAATCCCGGTGCCGAAGTCCTCGGCCTGGGGCTGGATCACCAGGGGTTCGGCGTCAGCGTTGAAGTCCTCCGTCACACCCATGTCCAGGTCGACGAACTCGTCGCGCTCGGCCAGCGTGAGTTCCAGCCCGGTATGCAGCAGCCGTGAGAAGCGCACCAGGCGCTGCAAGACGTCGTAAATGGTGGAGCTGGCCAGGACCGCCAGGCCCAGGCCATGCAGGGTGGCGGGCTGCAGCTCTTCCGCCGCATGCAGGCCGAAGGCCTCGTCGCCGGTCTGCTCGCCAATCAGTTGCCAGAGCTTCTGCATTTTCGCCATCGGGATACGCCGGTCGGCGTTGATAACCATGGCCGGATCGATATCCGCCTGGTCGAAAATCGGCATCGGGTCCACACCCTGCAGCCTGAGGGCGCGGGCGATCGGCAGGATCATAGTGGCGAGAATGGAAGGTGATCTGTCCATGAAGGGGGTGAGCTCCTGTTCCCCCGAAGTATAACCATCCAGCATAAAAAAGCCCGGTGTCGCCTTGGACGCCACCGGGCAAGTGAGACCTGGCAGTGCAGGTCATGGCCCGCGGGGATAGCGGGCCGGAAGCTTGTTCTATATGGCCGGCTGGGGCACGCCCTCCGCCTCGCGCCGGATGCGCACACCCAGGCCCAGGATCACCAGCACAAACAGCGGGGCAAACACCGCCGCCAGCGCCAGCAGCGAGCTGAGCACGCCGAAGCTGTCCAGCGCCCAGCCCAGCAGCGGGCCGGTCACAATAAACAGGCTGCGCACACCCAGGCTGACCAGGGAGTTCATGGTGGCGCGGAAGTCGCCGTCCACTCGACGGTTTAGCGCCTCGTAGAACAGGGTCAGGCTGAGGCCGCGGCTCAACTGGATGGAGAAGCCGAACAACACGCCCACCCAACCGCCGGCCAGGGCCATGCCGAGCAGGCCCAGCACCGGCAGTGCCGCAGTGATCCACAGCATGCGCCGCCAGCCGAGCCGCGCCTCGATGGCACCGGCATAGCGCGCGGCCACGCTCACGGTCAGCGCAAATACGGCCCAGATGTAGCCGAACAGGCTGACCGGTATGCCCTGCAGCTCCCAGTACTTCTGGTAAATCCAGAAGGCGTACAGCGCCAGCAGACCGAAGGCGGCAATCGCCAGGGTGGTCCACAGCACAACCGGCTTGCCGAATACCAGGGTCCTGACAATCGCCTGGGCATTACCGGCATGTCCCTGGGTGAGGGTCGGCCGCGGCGCCTCGACCAGCAACAGGCCCAGTGTTAACGGCACGAACCCGCAGGCTGCCTGCACCTTGACCAGGGTGGCCATGTCGGCGAACAACAGCAGCAGGCTGGCACAGATACCGGCCACACCAGAGGCCCCCGCCTCGATGGAGATGAGCCGGCTGAGAGACTTGCTGGCACCGGCGCCGCCGCCGGCACCGCTCTCCTGGAGCTGGGTTTCCGTGTCATACAGCAGGGCGAGGTCGGCTCCGGAGATCAGGCTGATGCCCACCCCGAGAAAGATCTCGTAGACCAGGAAGTCCGCGAACCCGTCGGCCCACAGCAGGGACACAAAACCCATGCCGTTGAGGGCCGAGCCCGCCAGTATGGCCCGCTTGCGGCCCCAGATATCGGCGATATAGCCCGAGGGCACCTCGAACACTGCGACGGTCAGCGCGAACAGGGCCTGGGTCTGCAATACCTGGGCCATGGTCAGGCCGTAGCCCTGCACCAGCGGCACGAACACCGGGATAACCACCATAAAACTATGGAAGAATCCCATCAGGTAGATAGCGACGATGTTGACTCTCAGTGTCCGTTGCACGGGAACCACCTTCTATTCCAGCGGCCTGGAACCCGGGCGGGGAGAGTCTTTTAAGCTGTTCTCTGGCGAGAAAGAAAAAGGCCTCCGAGTCCCGGGTTCTCGGAGGCCTTTTTTGTGATCTTCAGTCGTTCAGATATGACTGTCTATAGCTTCCTCGAACCATGCGCGCGATCCAGATCGCGGCAAATGGTGCTCACCGATGCCCACAGGCACAGGCCAGCGACCACTGCCTGCTTATGCAGGGAGCGCGTGAACATGTACTGTGGGTTGCAAGCGGTCATCGGACTGCCGTTTTCATTAAACTGAACGAGCGCCTATAGTCCTCGGATGCGCCGAGAAGTTCAACCGTGGGCGCGAAATGATGTGTAAAAACACCAAATAGATAAGAGAAAAACACCGAAGTGCACATCCTGGTTACCGGCGGCACCGGCTTCATCGGCTATCACACCGCGCGCGCATTGCTCGCAGCCGGGCATCGCGTGCGCCTGCTGGTGCGTGACAAGGACAAGCTGCGCAGACTCTATGGCAGCAATATCACCGACTATGTGCTGGGCGACGTCACCGATGCAGCTTCTGTCGACAAAGCGCTGGCGGGCTGCGACGGCGTGGTCCACAGCGCGGCCCTGGTATCCATCGATCGCAAGGACGCCGACCGGGTGCTGGCCACCAATGTCGGCGGCACCGAGCGCGTGATTGGCGGTGCGGTGAAGCGCGGCCTCAACACGATTGTCCACGTGTCCAGCGTCACCGCGCTCTACAACCCGCGGGCCGCCTACCTCAATGAATACTCACCGCCTGGCAGTGCCGCCAATGCCTACGGTCGCTCCAAGGTGGCCTGTGAGGAGTATGTGCGTGGACTGCAGTCCACTGGCGCACCGATTCACATCACCTACCCCGCCAGCGTCATCGGGCCGGACGACCCGGGCTTTACCGACCCCCACCAGGGCCTGAAGGCCTACCTGGCGGCGGCCGCGCCGGTGCTGCCCAGCGGCAACCAATGGGTGGATGTGCGCGATGTAGCCCTGGCCCACTGCCGGCTGTTTGAACGGGCGTTGCCCCCCGGGCGCTATCCACTGGGCGGCCACTTTCTGACCTGGAGCCAGTTGGTGGAAACCCTGTCCGATATTACCGGCCGACGCATCCGCAAAATCCCGGTGCCCGGCGGTGTGATGCTGGGGGCCGGCCGGCTGGTGGACTGGCTCAACCGATTGCGGGGCAAGTCACTGGATATCCCGGTCACCCACGAGGCCATGGTGTATGCCACCAACTGGGTGCGCATGGACAACAGCAAGGGGACGGCGGAGCTCGGTATCGAGTACCGGCCGGTGGAAGAATCCCTCACTGACGCCATCCGCTCGCTGGTGGCAGACGGTCATATCGACAGACAGCAGGCAGGTCTCCTCGGCGATGCCTGATTTTGAGCTGGGCATCACCCCCTGGCGCATGGCGCTGGACGCCGCCGGGCTCAGCGCCCAGGCCGTGCAGGCCGAGGCCTGGGGTTACCGCTCCTTTTTCCTGCCGGAATCCCATTTCCTGGAAAGCAGCTCGATACCGGATCCACTGCTGGTGCTGGCGGCGGTGGCCGCGCAGACATCAAAGTTGACCCTGGGCACTACCTCCTGGCTGCTGCCAATACGCCAACCCCTGTTAGCCGCCGAGCAGGCAGCCAGCCTTGACCAGCTCTGTCGAGGTCGGCTGGTGCTGGGGCTGGGAAGGGGCTATCAGCGCGGCATGCTGGAGGCCTTCGGGGTGAACAGCGCAGACAAACGCGACCGTTTCGACGCAGTGCTGTCGGCCATGCAGTCCGCCTGGTCCGGCGAACCGGTAGCGGGCCAGCCGGTGTTCCCGAGGCCGCTGCAACAGCCGCACCCGCCGCTGTGGGTGGCGGCCTTCGGCCCCAAGGCCATCGCCCAGGCCGGTCGCCTGGGCCTGCCCTACTTTGCCTCACCAGTGGAGAGCCTGGCCGAATTGCAGGCCAATTACGCGCGCCACGAGGAGGCGCTCGCCGAACACGGCAACGGCGGTGAGATCCTGCGGCCCATCATGCGCACCGTATTCGTCGCGGACAGCCCGGCGCGGGTCAGCGAGGTGCGCGACAAGCTCGCCGCGCTCCCCAGCCCACCTTTCCGAAAAGGCCCCCAGCCCGCACCGGAGGACTGGTGCCTGCTGGGCACGGCAACAGAAGTCTCGGAGCAAATCGCAAGCTATCGGGACGCCCTCCAAATGACCCACCTGGTCGCCGTCCGCCCCCGCGTCCCCGGCATAGCCACCCCCTGGCTCACCGACTCCTTCGCCGCCCTCGCCGACATTGCCGGCTGATCTCTGCAAGACCCGGTAAGGCAGATAGTGAAGAGGCCGAACCGCCTCGGGCAAGGGCTATGGAACGCCGCCAGGGTTGGCACCCAGCCAGACCACTTGGGAATAGCCTACGGAGCGCCGTCAGGGTTGGCACCCGGTCAGACCGCTTGGGAATAGCCCACGGAGCGCCGTTCAATTTAACACCGTGAAGGTGACGCAGCGCCTCGACTTTACTTAGAGGAACCACCCCCAAGCGGTCTTATAGAAAGCCGCACATTCTCCGGCGAGGGGTCCAGCTTGCGCTCTGAGAACACGGCATTGCGCGCCAGTGGCAGCCAGTGTTCGATGGAGCGGATCAGCAACGGCCGGCCCTTCAGCACCAGTTGGCGACGTATCAGGGCGGTCTGCAGGGTCATGTCGCCCAACCAGATTTCCGTCAGCGCCCGCAGGCCTGCCTCAATCACCAGGTCGACTTCGGCCTCGGGCGCTTCCGTCTCCAGCTGCACCTCGCGGTCACCCGGACGGGTTTCGCAGGCTTCCACCTGCAGCCACCAGCGATTGGGATCGGGCAGGTCGTCGATATAGATTTCGATAAGCGCGCCGGGCTCTGGCAGGAATTCGGTCTTGATACGGCGGCGGATGTCCCACATCAGCAATTCCACATCAAGGTCCGTATCCGGCAGGTCGCCACGCCCCCAGCGCATGCCCCAGATGGCGAACTGGCGCACCAGGGGCGCCAGGTCTTCGCCGGCGGCGGTCAGGTGATAGTCGTGGTCGTCTTTGGTGATCAGCCCGTTGGCCTCGAGTTCCTTGAGGCGCTTGTTGAGCATGGTGGGGGAAATTCCGCTGATCGCGCGCTGGAATTCGCTGAAGCGGGTGCTGCCATACAACAGCTCCCGCACAATCAAAAGGGCCCACTTCTCCCCGAGCAACTCGGCGGTTTTGGCCACGGGGCAGAACTGTCCGTACTCCATCAGGGGGTGTCCACTGGATGCCGGCGTTGCCAAGAGCCTACAGCTTTACTACACATTTTGCACCCCCAGTCTGAGGTGCCGTCCACAAGCTCGGCAAAGGCTCGGCAATACAGCTACTAAATACTGTAAAACCAGTAGCTTACAACGATTGCAGCGGTGATGCCGGCGACATCGGCGGCCAGCCCGCAGGCCACGGCATGGCGCGCATGACGGATACCTGCGGCGCCAAAATATACGGCCAGTACATAAAACGTAGTTTCGGTCGAACCCTGCATGGTGGCCGCCAGCCGGCCCTGGAAGGAGTCCACGCCGAACTGGTTCATGGTATCGATCATCATGGCCCGGGCGCCGCTGCCGGACAGTGGGTTCATCAGCGCCGTGGGCATGGCATCGACCCAGCGGGCATCGGCCCCGGTCAGCGCCACCAGGCCGCGCAGGCTATCGAGCAGCAGGTCGAGGGCGCCGCTGGCCCGAAACACCCCCACCGCTACCAGCATGGCCAGCAGGAAGGGGATGATATCGATGGCGGTCTGGAACCCGCTTTTGGCGCCTTCCACAAAGGTCTCGTAGACGTTGATGCCGCGGCGGTGGGCGGCCAGCAGGAACAACACCACCAGCCCCAGAATCATGACGTTGGCCAGCAGGCTGGATTGACGCTGCAGCGCCTCAGCGCTGAGTGTGGCGAACCAACCCACCAGGGCCAGCAACAGCGCAAAGGCGCCCGCCAACCAGGCCAGCACCACAGTGTCCGTGAGCCTGATGCGCTGCACCCAGGCAGTCACCAGCAGGCCTGCCAGGGTGGAGCAGCTGGTGGCAATCAGAATCGGGATGAACACCGACGCCGGGTCCGCGGCGCCCATCTGGGCTCGGTACAGCAGAATCGTCACCGGGAACAGGGTGACCGATGAGGTGTTCAGCACCAGGAACAGGATCTGGGCGTTGGTGGCGGTATCCGGGGTTGGGTTGAGGGTTTGCAGGTCCTTCATGGCGCGGATGCCGAGAGGCGTCGCCGCATTGTCCAGCCCCAGCACGTTGGCGCTGAGATTCAGGGTCATCGATGAGATCGCCGGATGCCCCGCGGGCACCCCGGGCATCAGACGGGTAAACAGCGGCGACATCAGGCGACCCAGGCGATCCACCAGGCCGCTGGCCTCCCCCAGTGCCACCACCCCCAGCCAGAAGGCCAGCAGGCCGACCAGGCCGATCGCCAGCTCCACGGTGAGACCCGCCATATCGAACATGGCCGTGACCATGCGCTGGAATACCTCGGCATCGCCCTGGAACAACCATTGGAACAGGCCGGCCAGGAAGGCCAGCAGGAAGAAGCCCAGCCAGATGCGATGCAGCACTAGGCGCTGGACCGCGTCTCAACCGCTGCGGCCAGGAAGTCGAGAATCTCGGCGGCGGTCTCGGCCGGGCGCTCCAGCGGCAGCAGGTGACCGCCGCGGCACTCGCGCAGGTCGGCCTGGGGCTGGGTCTGCGCCCACAGGGCAAAGGCCTCAGGCGACAGGGTGTCGGACGTCTCGCCGCGCAGTCCCAACACCGGCAGCTGGATGGCAGCCAGCACTTCCCAGACCTGGGGAGAAGACCGGTAGGCCGCCGCCTCCCACTCGCGGGCATAGGCCAGCTGGTACTCCCCTTCCTCGTTGAGGCGGGTGCCGGCCAGCACATAGTCCCACAGCACCTGGTCACTGAAGTCGGTAAACGCGCGTTTGCCGCGGTGAAACTCGAAGGCTTCTTCGCGGCTGGCAAAGCGGTTCGGGCGGGTCAGGGTCTTGCGGATCATGGGGATCTCGTCGAGCACCTCGTCGGGCAGGTGCGCACGCTGGGCCAGGGTCTCGGGCGTCAGAAACACCGGGTCGATCAGCAGCAGCCCCCGGAACAGGTCCGGTCGCATGGACGCGGCCTTGGCCGCGACCACCGCGCCCATGGAATGGCCCATCATCCACACCGGCTCGTTGCGGGTCGCCTCCAGGGTTTCCACCAAGTCATCCGCGAAGCGATCCCAGTTGAGACGCGCGGGTGGCATTTCCGGGCTCCAGATGGGCCGGTGGTGAAAACCGGTAACCCGGCAGTGTTCGGTGAGACAGTTGATCAGCTGCCGATAGCTGCCCACCGGGTAGCCGTTGGCATGGGCGAAGACCAGCGGTTCGCCCTGGCCGCCGAATTCCTCCAGGCGCTGTTGCATCAGGCCCCGGCCACCTCTTCGGAGCCCTCGTCACAGACGAAATAGAACAGGCAGTCGGAGGCGGCAATATCCGGCCGGGTAGTGGCCATAAACAGACGCATATGCTGACGGGGATAGAGCTGGCCCTGCTCGACACGGAAGAACTCATCCACGTCATGGGGTTGGTAATCGCTGCCGATCTGCAGGTGCTCCAGACCCTGGCTGTCCAGCCAGCCGAGCATGTCGCCGTGATCGACCGGGGCGAAGTTGAAGCGCTCGATATCGTGGCGCACGACAATATCGCGGTCGTGCAGGGGGCGGTCTGCGTAGTCGATCCGGCTGTGGGCGGCCAGCTCCAGCCTCAGCGGGTGGCGCAGCAGGGTGAGCTTTTCCGGAGGCCGCAGCAGCTCATCTTCAAGGAAGAAGCGGGCAATACCCTCGTGGGCGACGACGTCCGCGGCCTCATCCAGGCTGCCCCCCGCCTCCACGGTAATCACCGGGCAGCCCAGATCCTGCTCCATCAGCGACCCCAGCCGCAGATCGGTAATGATCAGCCGATCCACCCAGCGCGCGGCCAGGGCGCGCCGGTCCGGGCAGTCGCCGATACTGATCGAGAAGGCATCGCTGGAACCCGAGGTGTTGTGCAGGTCTACCACCGCTTCGGGCTCCAGTTCGCGAATGGTGCGCAGCATGCTCTGGGCCAGCTGGCCCTGGCGATCCTTGTAGGGCGGGTTGAAACAGCGGTTGAGGTCGCGGCAGCCGGGCAGTTGTCGATGGAAGAACAACGGCTCCGCCAGTGCCGCCTCCACCGCGCCGAGGATAATGACCACATTGACCGTGGGCTTGCGCCCATCCTGCAGCCAGTGGTGCACCGCTTCCAGGCCCGAGGGCTCGTTGCCGTGGGACAGCGTTACCAGCACCCGGGTGCGGCTGGTGTCTTCACCGGTGAGGTAAATCGCCGACGGCCCGGGCAGGGCCTGCAGAAACTCGTTCACCCGCCCCGGAATCTGTTCAGGGCGGGGGTCGCGGATCGGATTCAGCACCAGCGAGCCACCGGCTTGCTGTCGGTCATGTTGGCCACGTAGTCGGCCAGCATGCGACGACAGGAATCGCCCACTCCCAGGGTTTTACGGTATTTCTCGAAGGTGTTGAGCTGCCAGGTGGCACCGGTTTGGCCAGTGTCAAAGCGCTCTTCGATGATCTTCCACAGGCGATCGACATCACCGCTGTCCAGGTCCAACTGATCCAGTCCCAGGCGGGCACGGGGCAGGAACTCCTCGATCAGGTCGCGCACCGGGCGCTCCTCGAGCCCGCCACGGTGCTTGCGCGGCCAGATCAGATGCGCGTCCATACCCTCCTGGGCGGCGCGATAGAAGTTGTACTCGGCGAACTTGAACGGCAGCCGGGCGGCATAGTGGTCCATGGAGTCAGCGCTGATGCCCAGCGCCCAGCCAATGCACAGCGCGGCATTGGCAATCATGTCCAGGACCGTCGGCCCCGCCGGCAGGAAACGGAACTCAATGCGCAGATGGCCGCCGCCCACATGGCTGTAGACCGCCCGATTCCAGGGCCAGATGGTGCCATGGTGCAGGCACAGCTCGGGCAGGCGGGGCGGATCTGAAGTCTCTTCCTCGTCGGTGAGCACCGGCATCAATGGCTGGTAGAGCGCCACGTTTTCCGCAAACAGCTCCCAGGCGCTATTGCGCACCCAGCCGTGGCCGAAGCTGACCCGGGCCGGCTGGCGCCAGTGAGAGTTGCTGCGCTCGCGCAGGTCGATGCTCTGCTTAAACAGGGCGATGCGGGATTCCTGCCACAGCCGGCAGCCGGCGATCAGCGGCGAATTGGCGGACAACGCGAGCGCCAGCGGAGTGGTGAGCTGGGCGGAGTTAAAACAGGTGACAAAGCGATCCTCGGGTAGCTGCAGGTGCACCTGGAAGGAGGTGTTGGCGCCTTCGACGGTGACTCCCTCACCATGGAGGGACAGGTGATCTTCACCGGCGATGACGATATGAAACCCGCCGTTGCGCACCCGCGTGAGGCCGTTGTTAAGGGCGTGGTAGCGCGGCCGG
>JANQIO010000180.1 GCA_028282105.1 Halieaceae bacterium
GCAAAGGTCTGTATCACATTGTCGTAAGCGGGACGGTCGGCCAGCGGCCCCTTGTCGCCAAAGCCGCAGATCGACAGGTAGACCAGCTGTGGATTCACCGCCTGCAGGGCCGGGTAGTCGATACCCAGCTTCTGGGTGACACCATGCCGGAAATTCTCTACAAGCACGTCGGCGTCTGCGGCCAGTTCCTTGAGCAGGGCCACGCCCTCCTCGGTCTTGAGATTGATCGCCAGCGAACGTTTGCCGCGGTTGCAGTTGTGGAACAGGCTGGAAACGCCGTTGCGGGTGGCGCCCAGGTAACGCATCAGGTCGCCCATGCCCGGTGTTTCTATCTTGACGACATCGGCGCCCTGGTCCGACAACACGGTAGACACTACCGGGCCGGCGATCATGGTGCCCAGGTCGAGAATACGAATTCCTTCCAGCGGTCCCGCCATTTCAAGCCTCCAGGTTGACCAGTGTGCGCCCGCGCACAGAACCATTCAGCAAGCCGGCCAGGTGGTCCGGCACCTGGTCCAGCCCGATTTCATTGGCCAGTGTTTCCAGGCCATCCAGTTTCCACTCGCCAGCCAGTTTGCCCCAGGTATCCAGGCGCCGCTGGTGGCTGATCTCTACCGAGTCGATGCCCAGCAGGTTGACGTCGCGCAGGATGAAGGGGAATACCGTTACCGGTATGTCGGTGCCGCCCACCAGGCCGACCACCGCGACACTGGCGCCGTAGTTGAGCTCCTTGATGATGTTGGCCAGGGTGACGCCGCCGACGGTATCGATGGCGCCGTCCCACTGCCCCGCAGCCATCGGTCGCTTATCCGGCTTGGCCAGTACCTCGCGATCAAGAATCTGGCTTGCTCCGAGGCCGGTGAGCCAGTCGCCGGCTGCCGGTGAACCGGTACTGGCAGCCACCTCAAAGCCCAGCTTGGCCAGCAGGGCCACAGCAAAGCTGCCCACCCCGCCGCTGGCGCCACTAATCACCACACGGCCGCCGGCGGCGATGCCCATGCTCTCCAGCTTTACCAGGCATAGGGCCGCGGTCAGGCCGGCAGTGCCAATGATCATGGACTCACGCAAGCTGAGTCCTGCGGGCAGTGGCACAGCCCAGTCGGCGGGCACGCGGATGTACTCCCCGAGGCCACCCGGGGTGTTCATGCCCAGGTCATAGCCGGTGACAATCACTGCATCGCCGGCGCTGAAACGGTCGTCGTCGCTGGACTCCACCACCCCTGCGGCATCAATGCCCGGAGTGTGGGGAAATGCGCGTGTCACACCGGGGTTGCCGGAGGCCGACAGCGCGTCTTTATAGTTGAGTGAGGAATAGTGAACGCGGATCAGCAGTTCCCCCGCCGGCAGTGCGTCGACCGAGTGCTGCTCTACCCCCATGGAAAAACCGTCTTCGCCCTTGTGTACCCGCAGTGCGTTGAATGCTGTCATGGCCTGACCCTCGTGTTGCGTGATCTGAACCTCAGTAGTGGTGGCGCTCCATTGTCGCCTGCCAGAGCTTCAGGAAGCTGCGCTCCATGGCTGATTCGGCAGCAACGCCCAGGCGCTCCTGCCACTGTTTCTTTTGTACGTGCTTGACGGCAAATACGTCTCGCTCCACCAGGCAGCCCTGGATGTAGCTATCGCTGGTTTGCATCTCATCCACCAGACCGCGGTCGATGGCGCGCTGGCCAAACCACACCTCACCGGTGGCCACTGCATCGATATCGACCTGCTCCCGGTGGGTGGCGACAAAATCCTTGAACAGCAGATGTGTGTCTTCCAGGTCCTCCTGCATCTTGGCCCGGTCGGCATCGGTGTTCTCACCAAACATGGTCAGCGTGCGCTTGTACTCGCCGGCGGTGAGTTGCTCAAAGTCCACATTCGCGGCCCGCAGCAGGCGGTGGAAATTGGGAATCTGCGCCAACACACCGATAGAACCGATCATGGCGAAGGGTGCGGCCAATACCCGGTTGGCGACGCAGGCCATCATATAGCCGCCGCTGGCTGCCACCTTGTCTACCGATACCGTGAGCTGGATGCCGGCATCGCGGATGCGCTGCAACTGGCTCGATGCCAGACCGTAACTGTGAACCAGGCCGCCACCGCTCTCCAGCTTCAACAGCACCTCGTCGCCACTGCGGGCGACGCCCAGCACCGCGCTGATTTCCTCGCGCAGGTTGTCAGTCGCGGTGGCGCGAATATCGCCATCAAACTCCAGCACGAACAGGCGCAGACGGGCTTCTTCCTGGTCACCTCCGCCCTTCTCCTCTTCCTTGTGCTTTTTTTTGTCCGCCTTGCGCTGCTTTTTGAAGTCCTTGTCGTTGAGCAGCGCATGCTGCATGGTGTCGCGAAACTCGCGGTAGCGCTCGTTCAGCTTGGTGATTTCAATATGGCCCGGGCTGGCGCGCTGGCCACGCTGGCCCAGGGCCAGAAGCCCAACCGCCACCACCAGGATGGCCACAACGATGGTCAGGGCTTTGGCCAGGAACAGGCCATACTCACTCAGGAATTCCAATCTGTTGCCTCGATAGTCAAATGCCGCACTGGGCGACGTGGTGCCGAATCAGTTGACCGGCAATAGAATGCCGGGGCGGAATGGTCGGCAGGTCGTTGGGGCGAAACCAGTGGGCCTCGGCAATTTCGTCGTCTTCACAGACGATCTCACCGCCGGTGTATTCGGCAAAAAATCCGAGCATAAGCTGGTTGGGAAACGGCCAGGGCTGTGAGTTAAAGTACTGCAGTTCGCCCACCTCCACGCCGACTTCTTCCTTCACTTCACGGCGCAGGCAGTCCTCCACACTTTCGCCCACTTCGATAAAGCCCGCCAGCGTGCTGAACATCTCACCCGGGAAATTGGCATTGCGCGCCAGCAGCAAGTCCTGACCGCGCCGCACCAGAGTGATGATGCAGGGAGCAATGCTGGGATAGATGCTGCTCTCACAGGGCGCGCAGACGCGGGCGCGTTCACTGCCGTGGAAATCCATAGCATCACCACAGCGGCCGCAAAACTGGTTGTCGCGGGCCCAGGCCAGCAGCTGTTGGGCGTTGCCCGCCAGTGCAAACAGCGCGTCGTCGACCCGCCCCAGCAGGTGGTAGAGACTGCCGGGCTTCAGCTCCGGCGCGTCAAGAGGCGTCGCGGTATCCAGTTCCAGGGCATAGCAGGGCGTGTCGTGCCAGTAACCCAGGAACAGCCGGGTGCGCGGCGCCGGCGCCAGGAATTTGACGAGGCTGGCGTCCAGCAGGCAGGGCTCCTGGGAACGGAAGTCCAGCAACAGCTCGCGTCCGTAAAAGACGCAATACCTGGCAGACCCAGGTGATTCGGGTTCGACGACGGCCGACTGAAAAGCGAAATTCTGCATGCTGGATATACGGGCTGTTATAGCGATCTGTATGGCTGTTTGGAAATCCCACGATCTCCGCGGGTCGCTAATAGTACTTCAACAGGCTGGCCTGCGTCAGGTTGCCAGGGGCTGTCGCCCCGGTACGCAGCGCCGACGCAATCGCGTAGAATGCGCGGCTGGCCCCGCTCAAGGACAACAGCGCTAGCTCATGGATAACTCCCTTCCCGTTGCTTTTTCGCGCAATTTTCTCGGCTCGGCACCGGACTGGTACAAGAAAACCATCATCCTGTTCCTGGTCCTCAACCCCCTGTTCCTGTTGGCACT
>JANQIO010000227.1 GCA_028282105.1 Halieaceae bacterium
GCATGGGTTCCGCCGAGGAAGTGGCCAACGCGGTGGCCTTCCTGGCCAGCCCCGCAGCCAGTTGGGTCACCGGTGTGAACCTGGTGGTCGACGGCGGCTTTACCAAACGCATTCAGCTGTAAGCACGGCACGGCGACATGGCTGAAGCAACAGAGGCAGCGGTCGGCAAGAGCGACCGCATCGACGTCTACCTGGTGGTAGGCGGCAAATACCACAACATGGACCACCCCCGCCTGGAGCTGCTGAAGCTGCTGGCGGAGCAGCCGCGCCTGAAAACGCGGATCGGTGAGGACTACAGCGACATCGACACCATCTGCGAGTCGGACTTCATCATCAGCTACACCGTCGATGTAAACCCCACCGCCGAACAGACCCAGCGGCTGTGCGATGCCATGCAGGCGGGCAAGAAGTGGTTCGCCCTGCACGGCACCAACTCGATCCTCGCCTTCGAGGAAGACGGCCGGGTCAACAGCCCGCGCGACAACGAGCCCTTCATGGAAATGCTGGGCAGCCAGTTTCTCTCCCATCCGCCCATTATTCCCTACGAGGTGGAGGTGACCGAACCGGAACACCCGCTGGTAAAGGGCATTTCCGGTTTCACGGTGAACGATGACGAGCTGTACCTCTCGGTCATGCACGGTGAACAAACGGTGCTGATGAAGACCCATTGGACCGGCACCACCGAGGCGTTCATGGACGCCGAGTGGAACGAGGACGAGCCGCGCCCGATCATGTACCTGCACCCCTATGGCGACGGCGAGGTGCTGTACCTGACCCTGGGACACAGCCGCGGCAAGTACGACATGCAGCCGATGATCGAGGAGTATCCCGAACCCGAGCTCGGCGCCTGGCAAAACGACGAATTTTATGAACTTCTGCGCCGCGGAATCCGCTGGGCCATGGGTGAGCTCTAGGGCCCGCTGAGGAACTGAGGAGCAAAGCAACCATGGAGCTTGAATTCTCTGCCGAGGAGCAGGCCTTCCAACAGGAAGTCCGCAGCTTCCTCGAAGACAGCTACCCCGACCATATTCGCGAGGCCACCGAGAAAACCGCAACGGTGTTCGTGGATGCGCCGCCGGCCATGGAGTGGCAGAAGATCCTGGTGGAGAAAGGCTGGGCGGTACCGAGCTGGCCCGAGGAATGGGGCGGCACCAACTGGACCGCCACCCAGAAATACATCTGGGCCATGGAGTGCTCGCGTATCGGCACGCCGGCCTACAACCCGCTGTCGCTGCAACTGCTGGCGCCGGTGCTGATGCAGTTTGGCAGCGAGGAGCAAAAGCAGAAATACCTGCCGAAAATGCTGTCCGGCGAGCACTACTGGTGCCAGGGCTTTTCCGAGCCCGGCTCCGGCTCCGACCTGGCCAGCCTGAAACTCAAAGCCGAACTGCAGGGCGATCACTACCTGGTGAACGGCTCCAAGCTGTGGCAGACCCACGCCCAGTTTTCCGACCACATTTTCTGCCTGGTGCGCACCAGCAGCGAAGACCGCCCGCAGAAGGGCATCAGCTTCCTGCTGATCGATATGGCGACGCCGGGGGTGACGGTCGATCCCATCATCACCATGGGCCTGGACCACGAGGTCAACCAGGTCTTTTTTGAAGACGTGAAAGTGCCGGTGGAAAACCGGGTGGGCGAGGAAGGCGACGGCTGGAAGCACGCCAAGTTCCTGCTCGAGCACGAACGCGGCGGCGGCAGCTCAGCCTACCGCCGGCTGGCGGAGCTGGAGCACCTCAAGCACATCGTCGCCGACATCCAGGCCGGCGACCCGGAATTCAACGACGACCTGCACTACTCCAAGACCATCGCCCGCATCGAGATCGACCTCAAAGCGCTGGAAATGATGGAGCTGCGGATTCTCACGGACCTGGCGGCCGGCAAGATGCCGGGCGCCGAGAGCTCCATGCTGAAGTTGACCACGGTTAATATTGAGCAGCGCATTCACCAGCTGGCCGTCGATGTGATCGGCTACCACGCCCTGCCCTTCAAGCAGGAGGGCGAGGGCCCGGACTATGCGCCCACCGTGGTGCCCACCTACCTCAACAGCCGGGCCGCTTCCATTTTCGGGGGCAGCCAGGAAGTGCAGAAAAACATCATCGCCAAGGCGGTGCTGGGCCTCTAGGCCGGGAGACAGCATGCACGCGGACGCCCTGAATCAGGAAGCCAAAATCCTGCTCGACTTTGTCGAGCGCAATACCTGCACGCTGGCCGACAGCGTGATGGAAATCGACAGCGCCGAGTACGCCGACCCGGCCCTGTTCCAGCGCGAGTGCCTGGAGCTGTTCCGTAACTACCCGCAGTTTGTCGGCCCCAGCTGCATGCTGCCGGAGCCCGGCGACTTCTATGCCTTTGACGACACCGGCATCCCGCTGATCGTGCTACGCAAGCACGACGGTTCGCTGGGGGCCTACCTGAACATCTGCTCGCACCGGGGCGCACCCCTGGGTGAGGGCATGGGCCAGGCCAAAAAGCAGAAGCTGTTGTCCTGCCCCTACCATGCCTGGGCCTACGACCTGGACGGGAATCTGGTGGGTGTGCCCTTTGGCAAAGACGGTTTCACCGATATGGACAAGTCAGCGCGCTGCCTGAAGTCCGTCGATGTCCAGGAACAGGACGGCATGATATTTGTGATGCCCAACCCGGAGCTGTCTTTTGATATCAACGAGACGCTGGCTGGCATCGGTCAGCAGATCGAGGGCTTCGGCTTTAATGACCATCACCTGCTTGGCGTGAAGCGGGTAGAGACCAGTATCAGCTGGAAGCTGAACATGGACACCTTCCACGAGTTCTATCACTTCGACAGCCTGCACCCGGAAACCATTGCGCAGATGTCCTACAACAATATCTGCCACTACGAGCAGTTCGGCCGCAACCATTCCATGAGCTCACCGAGCCTGGCCATCAACGAACTCAAGGCCCAGGACGAAGCCGACTGGCAGGCGCGGGAGTACATCAGCTTCGTCAATTACATTTTTCCCAACACCGTGATTTTCGTGGTGGCCGACCACTTCCAGACCTGGCGGGTGTATCCCGTCAACCAGGGCAAATCGGTGGTCTACCACAGCATGTTCCTGCCGGAGCCGCCGGCCAATGAGGAAGACCGCGCCGAGAAGGAAGCCTTCTTCCAGATGATCAACGATGTGGCGGTGACGGAAGACTACAGCCTGGTGGAGAAGATCCAGCGCACCCTCAACGCCGGCATCGAGCGCTCGGTGCTGGTGGGGCGCAACGAGCCCGGCGTGCAGAACATGCACCGACAGATTCGCGAGCTGCTGTCCCCCGCCGACATCATTCGCCTGCAGAACAACTAGATACTTTTCACGAACGACTACCTAACGACAGGAGAGCTATCGTGGCCATCCCGAAGGAAAAGCTGATCAAGGCCTACCGGATGATGAAAACCATCCGCGAGTTCGAAGAGCGTACCCACGCAGAAATCATGAACGGCCAGATCGCCGGCTTCACCCACCTCTACACCGGCCAGGAGGCCAACGCGGTGGGCGTGTGTGAGCACCTCAGCGACGCCGACACCATCATCTCCACCCACCGCGGCCACGGCCACTGCATCGCCAAGGGCGCTGACGTAATCGGCATGATGAAGGAGCTGTTTGGCTCCTCCGCCGGCCTCTGCAAGGGCAAGGGCGGTTCCATGCACGTGGCGGATGTGGACAAGGGCATTCTCGGCGCCAACGGCATTGTCGCCGGTGGCCCGCCGATTTCCGTGGGCTCGGCCCTGGCCGCCAAGATTCGCAAGAACGGCAATGTGGCCGTGTCCTTTTCCGGCGACGGCTCGGTCAACCAGGGCACCTGCTTCGAAGCCATGAACATGGCCGTGGTGCTGAACGTGCCCGCCGTGTTTGTTATCGAGAACAACTACTACTCCGAGCACACCAGCATCAACTACGCGGTGGGCTGTGACGACCTCAAAGCCCGTACCGAGGCCTTTGGCTTCCCGGTGTTTGTGGCCGACGGCTCCGATTTCTTCGCGGTGTACGAAGCGGCCGGCAAGGCCATCGAGCACGCCCGCGCCGGCAACGGCCCCGCCGGGGTGTTCGCCGAGCAGGGCCGCTACCACGGCCACTTCGTCGGCGACCCGCAGACCTACCGCGGTGAAGGCGAGCTGGACGAGCTGCGCGACAAGTACGACTGCCTGAAGAACTTCCGCGCCACGATGGCCGAGACCGGTGAGCTGTCCGCAGAAGAGCTGGACGCTATCGACGCGGAGGTAATGGCGTTGATCGACCAGGCGGTGGAGGAAGCCAAGGCAGCGCCGCGGCCCACGCCGGAAGAAGTCACCCAAGACGTTTACATCAACTACGCCTGAGCAGGAGGACACGATCATGCCAGAGAAAACCATGCGCGATGCGATCAACGAAGCCCTGCACCAGGCCATGGCC
>JANQIO010000247.1 GCA_028282105.1 Halieaceae bacterium
AGCTCATTCTGGAACAGCATCTGCTGGCCCAGGGTGGACACTCCGCGCTCGAAGCCGAGCAGGCCCATTGCCACTTTCCAGCCGTCTCCGGGCTTGCCCACGATATCCCCGGCGCCGCAGACGGCCTCGTCGAAAAACACTTCATTGAATTCGCTGGTACCGGTCATCTGCTCGATAGGCCGCACCGTGATGCCGGGCTGGTCCATGGCCAGCAGGAAGAAGCCCAGGCCCTTGTGACCCACCGAGTCCGGCTCCGTGCGGGCAATCACAAAACAGTAGTCCGACTCGTGAGCCAGGGAGGTCCAGACTTTCTGGCCCGTGATTCGCCACTGCTGGGCGGACTCGTCGAACTCGGCCCTGGTCTTGACGTTGGCGAGGTCGGAGCCGGCAGAGGGCTCTGAGTAGCCCTGGCACCAGAACTCCTCGCCCGCGCGAATCGCAGGCAGGAAACGCTCGCGCTGCGCATCCGACCCAAAGGCAATCAGGGTGGGGCCAGTCAGGGTTTCGCCGATATGCCCCATGCGCCCGGGACCGCCGGCGCGGGCGTACTCTTCGTGGTAGATCACCTGCTGCTCGATGCTGGCGCCGCGGCCACCCCAGGCCACAGGCCAACCGATGCAAGTCCAGCCGCCTTCAGCCAGCCGGCGCTCCCAGGCTTTGCGCTCTTCGGGAAACATATGCTCATCGCCGGGCCCGCCGCGAAAGCGAATAGCGGCAAATTCTCCGGCCAGATTGTCGGCCAGCCAGTCGGCGATTTCCTCGCGAAAGCGCTCGTCTTCGGTGCTGAACTTCAGTTCCATCGCCTCACCTCAGTCCAGCAGCTGCGCCGCCAGGCGCTCGCGGTGAAAGGACGCATTCCCCAACAGGACTTCGGACGACTTCGCGCGCTTAAAGTAAAGCTGTATGTCGTACTCCCAGGTAAAGCCCACGCCACCGTGTAGCTGAATGCCACAACCCGCATTGAACAGGTAGGCGTCTGAGCACCAGGCCTTGGCCACGCTGGCCGCCTCTGCCAACTCCTCGCCCATGGGGCCGCCGGTGAGGAATTCCTCGGCAATACAGGCGGCGTAGTAACTGGCGGAGCGAGCGGCCTCGACTTTCACCATCATGTCCGCCGCCTTGTGTTTCACCGCCTGGAAGCTGGCGATGCTGCGACCGAACTGCACCCGCTCCCCGATGTATGCCAGCGTGCTGTCCAGGCATTGCTGCGCGCCGCCCACCTGCTCCGCCGCCAGCGCAATGGCCGCCAGATCGAGAGTGGCCGCCAGTGCGGCGCCCGCATCCACTTCACCACCGAGCCGATCAGCCGCGGCTAGCTGCACATTCCCAAAATCGAGCTGCGCCTGCTTGCGGGTCTGGTCCATGGTCGGTAACCACTCCCGATGGAGGCCGTCGGCGTTGCCAGGCACCATAAACAAGCCGATGGCGTCACCACCTTGCTGCCGGGCTGCGACAACCAGCCAGTCGGCGCTGTGGCCGTCAATAACGTAGCGGCAGCCACCCTGAAGCCGATAGCCCTGTTCGGTGGCTTCCCAACTGAGTGGCGTGTCGACGCCTCCCACCAGGGTGGCAGTGTCACCGGCGACGATCCGGGGAAGCCAGGTCGCTTTCTGGGCTTCACTGCCGGCCAGCAGCAGCGCATTGATCGCCAGGCAGACGCTAGAAAAGTAGGGACCGCAAAACAGGTAGCGGCCCATCTGCTCCATGGTGGCCGCCAGTTCTACATAGCCAAGCCCCAGGCCACCGTAGTCCTCCGGGACGTGTATTGCGGGCCAGTAGAGCTCATCGCAGATCTGCTTCCAAAGCGCAGCGTCATAACCCCGCTCGGAAGCCATCGCCCCGCGCACTGCCGCGCTGTCGGAGGCAGCGGACAGAAACGCCTCCGCGGTATCGCGGATCATGCGCTGCTCGTCGGTGAAGCGGAACTCCATCCGCTCAGCTGCCCCAGACTTTCTGGGCCGGCGTCTCCTTTGCCAGCAGTTGCTCCATGGCCGCACCGATGTCCGCCGGCGCCCAATGATCGCCCCGGTCCACACCCTCGGTAGTGCGCCAGCCGTCACAGATGCAGATGCGCCCGCCCTCGGCCTCGATAATGCGGCCGGTGACCCTGCCGCCCTCCGGCGAGGCCAGCCAGGCGATCACCGGGGACACATTTTCAGGCGCGAAGTGATCGGAGCTGC
>JANQIO010000242.1 GCA_028282105.1 Halieaceae bacterium
TCGGCCAGCTTGCCGGCAACGAGATCGGCATTAATGTTGTAGGAGCTGCCGTCTGCGCCGACACCGATGGGTGCGATAACCGGGATAAAGTTGCTGTCCTGGATCATTTTAAGGACTTCGGTATCGATCTGTTCGACTTCACCGACGTGGCCGATATCAATGATTTCGGTGGCACGCACGTCCGGCGTCTGGCGAGTGACTTCCAGCTTGCGTGCGCGAATCAACTGGCCATCTTTGCCGGTCACGCCGATGGCTTTGCCGCCGTTGCGGTTGATGGTAGAGACGATCTCCTTGTTGACCGAGGCGCCCAGCACCATTTCCACGACGTCCATGGTGGCGCTGTCGGTTACGCGCATGCCATCGACAAACTCAGAGGCAATGCCCAGCTTGTCCAGCAGGGCACCAATCTGCGGGCCGCCGCCGTGAACCACTATCGGGTTCACGCCCACCAGCTTCATCAACACCACGTCGCGGGCAAAGCTCTCATGCAACGAGGGGTCAACCATGGCGTTGCCGCCAAACTTGATGATCATGGTCTTGCCGGTGAAACGCTGGATATAGGGCAGCGCCTCAGTGAGGACCTGGGCGATCCTCAGAGCGGGTTTGCGTTTTAACATCAGAAGCCGGGTTCCAGGTCGGGGGCTGCCTGCTTGAGCTGCGCGCGGAATTGCTCTTTGATGCGCTCCAGGGCATCGACGTCATTGGCTTCAAAACGCGCTATCAACGCCGGCGTGGTGTTAGAGGCGCGTAGCAGCCCCCAGCCATCGTTGTAGTCGACCCGCACGCCGTCGATATTGGTGACCTTGCCGGGGCTGAAGTCTCCCGCCTCCGCCAGCCGCCGCGTGACTTCGAACTTGTCGCTCTCCGCGACCGGAATGCGAATCTCTGGAGTATTGGCAGTCTCGGGGTATTCAGACAGCAAGGTCGACAGATCCATGCCGGTGCTGCTCATCAGTTCAGCCAGGCGCGCCGTGGTGTAAATGGCGTCGTCGAAGCCGTACCAGCGCTCGCCGAAGTAGATATGGCCCGAAAACTCGCCACCCAGCAGGGCGCCGGTCTCAGCCACTTTCTCGCGCATGAAGGCATGCCCGGTTTTCCACAGTATCGGCCTGCCACCGTGCTTGGACACCAGCTGGGTGAGGTGGCGGCTGCACTTCACGTCAAACACCACGTCCGCCCCCGGGTTGCGTGACACCACGTCCTGGGCAAACAGCATCAGCAGGGTGTCGTTGCGGACGATGTTGCCCTCGGCGGTCACTACCGTGAGGCGGTCGCCGTCGCCGTCGTAGGCCACACCGAAGTCGGCGCCGCTGTGCACGACGCTGGCCTGTAGTTCGTCCAGATTCTCGTCTACCGAGGGGTCGGGGTGGTGGTTGGGGAAGCTGCCGTCGATGTCGCAGTGCAGCTTGAGCACCTCGCAGCCCAGGCTTTCCAGCACTTCTGGCGCCAGTTCGCCGGCCGCGCCATTACCGGCGTCTACCACGATCTTGAGGGGATTGGAGATAGCAATATCGCCGAGCACCGCATCGACGTAGTTGGCTTTCACGTCTTGCTTCGCAAGCCGGCCCGAGCCGGAACTGAACTTGCCGGCTACCATGCGCTCCTTCAGGTCCTGCAGTGCGCTGCCGGCCAGTGGCTTGCCGTCGATGGTGATCTTGAAGCCGTTGTAGTCAGCCGGATTGTGGCTGGCGGTCACCACCACACCGGAGCGAATATCCAGGGTTTGGGTGGCGTAATACAGCACCGGGGTGGGTACCAGGCCGATGTCCACCACGTCGCGGCCCGAGTCCAGCAGGGCCTTCACCAGGGTGTTCTTGATAGCAGGGCTAGAGGTGCGGCCGTCGCTGGCCACCAGGATCGCCTGCTGTTGCTGTTCGCCGGCCAGCGTGCCCAGGGCTTTGCCAATGCGGGTCACCAGAGTGTCGGTGAGCTCCTGTTCAACAATGCCGCGGATATCGTAGGCACGGAATATGTGGTCCGGGACAGCAGGTGGCGCCGCGGCCGGTGCCGCAGCCTGGGCGGCCGGTTCCGCGCTGCCCCCCTGTGGCGCTGCAGCCGGCGCCGCGCCGTCGGCAGGCCTGGCGGCGCCGCGCGGGCCGAGCTGGCTGGCCTGTTGCAGGGTCAGGCGACGTAGCTGGCGCGCCAGGGGCAGCAGGGCCGGCAGGGAAAGGGTGTAGGAGGCCTTGCGTTCAGCGCCGGCGAGGACCTGCTCCACTTCGTCGCGCAGTTTGCGCTGCAAGGCCAGCAGCAATACCAGCATGGCGGCCACTGCGGCGATCAACAGCACCGCCATGACCACCAGCAGCGGCGTGCTGCTGACCTGGTACAGGCTGAGCATCTGCGCCGAGGGTGTGAATTGTACGCGCCAGCTGCCATTGTTGAGGTCAGCGTCGGCGGCGAACGCCTGGGCGGCACCATTGCCGGTGGCGGCGATCTCGCTGGTGTTATTAAAGCCGCCGCCGTCGAACGTCTGGAACAGGCTGCTGCGTCCTAACTCGGCGCCGATGGCGGCGAGGCTCTCGGCGAACACGGTATTGTCGAGGGTCGCCAGGATCACGGCGCGGCGGTCTGGCTGGCGCGGGTGTTGAACGCTGCGCGCCAGCGAGGTCATCCAGCGACCCTCGAACTGGTAGGACTCCGGCGTCACCGATTCACCTTCCGAGGTGCGCCGCACCAGATCGAGTTCAATATGGTTGCGAAGCCCGACGTCACTGGCCTCGATGGCCGCGGTGCCAAGCTCGCCCAGGGCGATAAGCCGCAATGTTGCTACCCCCGGAAAGTAGTCCAGCATGGCTTTTTCTACCAGCGCGAGGTCTTCCTCGCGGCCCGATGCGATCGCTGACAGCGCCAGCGGGGCGTTGGACGCTGCCTGCAGGCGCGCCTGGAACTGAATAAGCTGCTGTTGGATTTGAGCCGCCTGCTGCACAGCCAGGCTGCGCGCGGCACGGGTGACCTGTTGCTCCTGGAGCGAGCTGTCGCGCACCACCAGCAGAAAGGCAAAGCCGGCCAGCAATGGCAGCAGAATACCCAGCAGCGCATACAGCCAAACCCGCTGCAGATAGTTGCTCCCCCCCAGTATGCCCTGCGTCACCTCGGCGCTGAGTTCTTCTTCCTTGTTCTTCTTAGCCATAGTGCTGTTGCATTCCAGAGTCAGTTTCCGCGCACACTTCCGACGCCCTGTCCGCGGTCAGGCTACCTTGCCCTTTTGTTTCCCCTTGCCCTGGCGCCACCGGCCGGCAATGGTATCCACCAATTGCCGGGCCAGCTCGCCCTTGGTGGTCAGTGGTACCTCCAGGCTGCCATCCGCCCACAGCAGCGTGGCGG
>JANQIO010000063.1 GCA_028282105.1 Halieaceae bacterium
AGCGCCTGCGAGCCTCGTCGACAATGGTCTGGATACTGCGCTCGGTCATCCCCGGGTAGTGCTCCAGCTCCATCGCCAGCACGCTGTCATCACCGCCACGCACACAGCCAATGAAGGTGGCGCAGGCGCCGCTCACGGTGCTGCCGGCCATCAGCTCTTTATGCAGGGCGCCAGGGTCGAAGTCTTCGGTCTGGATACTGACGTCAGCCACCGGTGCTCAGCCCCCGGTCACTGGCGGGTAGAACGCTACCTCATCGCCGGCAGTGATAAGCTCACCACCTCGAGCCTGCTGCTGGTTCAGGGCGCACAACAGGTTGTCTGCCCCCAGGGCCTGGGCCCACTGCCCACCCTTCGCCTGTAAGTGCTGCCTCAGTTCATCGACGGTGGCGCCGGCGTCGGCTGTACTCAGCTCCAGCTCAGCCACACCCAGTTGTTCACGCAGCCGGGCAAAAAACAGCACGCGAATCATGTTTCACTCCTCTGCCAGTCACCCGAAGCGCCGCCGCGCTTTTCCAACAGGCGCACATCACCGATAACCATGCCCCGGTCAACGGCTTTGCACATATCGTAAATGGTGAGCGCCGCCACGGAGGCCGCGGTGAGCGCCTCCATTTCAACGCCAGTGCGACCGGCGAGCTTACAGCTGGCAACGATATCCACGCGCTGCTCCGCGCTGTTGGCCGTGAGTTCGAGCTTAACGCTGCTCAGCGGCAAGGGGTGGCAAAGTGGGATCAAGTCGCTGCAGCGTTTTGCCGCCTGAATGCCGGCAATACGGGCCACCGCAAACACATCTCCCTTGCTGTGGCCGCCGGATTCAATCAATGCCAGGGTCTCGGCCTGCATGTATACCGCGGCGGCGGCACGCGCCTCGCGGCGAGTGACATCTTTGTCGCCAACGTCAACCATCGCGGCGTGGCCCGCAGCATCGATGTGAGTAAGTTCTGGCATGGTCTGGCTTCCTGGTTACCGCTGTGCATTATACTGCGGCTTCTACGATTTTCCGCGACGAGGCAACTGTGAGCGATTTGAAACTGGGTCTGCAACTGGGTTATTGGGGCGCGCTGTATCCCGCCTCTCACGTAGAGCTGGCCCAGGAGGCCGAAAGGCTGGGTTACGACTCGGTGTGGACTGCGGAGTCCTGGGGTAATGACTGCTTTACGCCGCTGGCCTGGATCGGTGCTCACACCTCAAAAATCCGCCTGGGTACCGGCGTGGCCCAGTTGTCGGCGCGCACACCCACCGCCTGTGCCATGGCCACACTGGCCCTGGATCATATGTCCAACGGGCGCATGATTCTTGGACTCGGCGTCTCCGGCCCCCAGGTGGTCGAGGGCTGGTACGGCCAACCCTACAGCAAGCCCGTGTCACGCACCCGGGAATATGTGGAGATCATTCGCAAGGTCCTGGCCCGTGAAGCGCCGGTCACCAGTGACGGGGAGCACTACCCGCTGCCTTACACAGGCCCCGGTTCCTGGGGCATGGGCAAACCCCTCAAGCCCATTACCCACCCGCTGCGCGCCGATGTGCCGATTTTCATCGGCGCGGAAGGTCCAAAAAACGTTGCGCAAACCGCGGAGATTGCCGACGGCTGGCTGCCGCTCTACTACTCGCCATACCGCCAGGAAGTTTACGCGGACCAGATTGCCCACCGGAAGCCCGGTTTTGAAATCACCGCAGGCGCTATTGTCAGCATCAGTGACAAGCTGGAAGAAGCTCTCTATCCCGTTAAGGCAATGCTGGGCTTCTACATCGGCGGCATGGGCTCCAAACAGCGCAACTTCCACAAAGAGTTGATGGCGCGTATGGGCTTCGCCGACGAGGCCGACCAGATCCAGGAGCTGTTCTTTGCCGACAAGCGAGATGAGGCTATCGCCATGGTACCCACAGAGTTTGCCGATGAAATCTCACTCTGCGGTCCTCGCGAGCGCGTCGCGGAAAAGCTGGAAGACTGGAAAAAATCGACGGTGACGACCCTCTATTTCCACGGCGACGTGGATACTCTGCGGGCGATGGCCGAGCTGGCGCTGTAGGGAGATGGCCCGCCCGGCTGGGTGAAGACCGGTCCGCTATGTGGGCGCCGAGCACCGCTCGGCGAGGGCTGAACGACCGCAAGCTGTGCTTGCGGGCCGGCAATCCAAGGAAGGGGCATTGACTGAAAGGAGATGGCCCGCCCGGCTGGATTCGAACCAGCGACCGACGGCTTAGAAGGCCGTTGCTCTATCCAGCTGAGCTACGGGCGGGTAATTCGGCGGGTTGAATTCTCTCCTGCCACCTGGGGGATGGCAAGCCTGCGGCTTGCTGTTGCTCCCGTGTCGCTGGCGCGACCCGGTCCGGCCGGCGAGCACAGCTCGCCGTCGTTCGGCGGTGCGCAAAGCTGTGCTTTGCAAACGCTTGCCTCACCCAGCTGAGCTACGGGCGGAGAAGAACAGAAAGATGGGGTGGCCGAGGGG
>JANQIO010000071.1 GCA_028282105.1 Halieaceae bacterium
CTTCTTGTCCGGGTCGCGGCGGCCCACGTCGATAAACTGGAAATCATTGGCGAGACGATCACTCATGGCATCAATCCGTATTTCTCAGTCGTGACAGCAGTCGGTCGAGATCAGCCGCCTTGGGCTTCACCAGCCAGAACTTGCCGATGTAGTCAGTAAATTCCTCGAGCAGGGTCTGGCCCCAACGCGAGCCGGTTTCCTCAACAAACTCATTGATCATAGCGCGCAGGTGGTGCCGATAGGGCTCAAAGGTCTCGGTGGAGATGCGGTGAATTTCCACCAGCTCGCTGTTGTAGCGATCGATAAAGCCGCGGTCCTCGTCCAGCACGTAGGCGAAGCCGCCGGTCATACCGGCACCGAAGTTGTAGCCGGTGGGACCGAGCACAATCACATTGCCGCCGGTCATGTACTCACAGCAGTGGTCGCCAGCCGCTTCTACCACGGCCACGGCGCCGGAGTTGCGCACCGCGAAGCGTTCGCCCGCCACGCCCGCCGCAAACAGCTTGCCGCCGGTTGCGCCGTACAGGCAGGTATTACCGATGATCGCGGTATTGCGCGAATCAAAGCGCGAACCCCGCGGCGGGTACACCACCAGCTTGCCACCGGCCATGCCCTTGCCCACGTAGTCGTTGCTGTCGCCTTCAAGATACATATTCAGGCCGCCGGCGTTCCACACCCCGAAACTCTGGCCCGCGGTGCCGGTCAGGCGCAGGGTGATAGGCGCATCCGCCATGCCGGTGTTGCCGTGGCGCCGGGCAATTTCGCCGGACAGTCGCGCACCGATGGAGCGGTCACAGTTGCAGACGTCGAAGTGAAACTCACCGCCCGCCTTTTGCTCGATGGCGGGCAGCACCTGCGCCACCATTTCCTCCGCCTTCTCGCCACGGTCAAAGGGGTCGTTGGATTGCACCATGCAGTACTCGGGCTGCTCGGCGGCATCCGGGTCCTTGTAGAGCACCGGCGACAGGTTCAGGCGAGACTGTTTTGCAGTTTCACCGGGCAAGGCCTCGAGCAGATCGGTGCGCCCGATCAGCTCTGCCAGCGAACGCACACCCAGCTTCGCCATCCACTCGCGGGTTTCCTCGGCCATGAACTCGATAAAGTTCACCACCGTATCCACCGTGCCCTGGAAATGGTCCTCGCGCAGTTGCTCGTTCTGGGTGGCGACACCGGTGGCGCAGTTATTGAGGTGGCAGATCCGCAGGTACTTGCAGCCCAGCGCCACCATAGGCGCGGTGCCAAAGCCGAAGCTCTCAGCGCCGAGAATCGCCGCCTTCACCACGTCCAGCCCGGTCTTCAGGCCGCCATCCGTCTGCACCCGTACCTTGCCGCGCAGTTGGTTGCTGCGCAGGGCCTGGTGCACCTCCGCCAGGCCCAGTTCCCAGGGCGAGCCGGCGTAGCGGATCGAGGTCAGCGGGCTGGCGGCGGTGCCGCCGTCGTAGCCGGAGATGGTGATCAGGTCCGCGTAGGCCTTGGCCACGCCCGCGGCGATTGTGCCCACGCCGGGTTCGCTGACCAGCTTCACCGATACCAGCGCCTCGGGATTGACCTGCTTGAGATCGAAGATTAGCTGCGCCAGGTCTTCGATAGAGTAGATGTCGTGGTGCGGCGGCGGCGAAATCAGCGTCACCCCCGGCACCGAGTAGCGCAGCCGCGCGATCAGGCCATTGACCTTGCCGCCGGGCAGCTGGCCGCCCTCCCCGGGCTTGGCGCCCTGGGCAATCTTGATCTGCAGCACCTCGGCATTGACCAGGTAGTGAGGGGTCACGCCGAAACGACCGGAGGCGATCTGCTTGATCTTGGAGGTGCGCTCGGTGCCATAGCGGGCCGGGTCTTCGCCACCCTCACCACTATTGCTGCGCCCGCCCAGCCGGTTCATGGCCACCGCCAGCGCCTCATGGGCCTCCGGGCTCAGTGCGCCCAGCGACATGCCGGCGGTATCAAAGCGCGGCACGATGGCGGACACCGGTTCCACTTCTTGCAGCGGAATCGGCGTCGGCGCCTGCTTGACCTGTAGCAGGTCGCGCAGTGTCGCTACCGGGCGGACGTTCACCAGCTGGGCGTAGGTCTTCCAACGCGGGTACTCTCCAGTCCGCACGGCATCCTGCAGCCCCTTGACCACATCCGGGTTGAAGGCGTGGTATTCCTGGCCGTGCACAAACTTGAGCAGGCCGCCCAGCTCGATGGGCTTGCGCTTGGTCCAGGCCAGCTTGGCCAGCACCTGCTGGTCCGCTTCCAGTTCATCGAAGCCGGTGCCTTCGATACGGCTGGCTACCCCGCTGAAGCAGCGGTTGGCCACTTCGCTGGCCAGGCCCACGGCCTCGAATAGCTGCGCGCCGCGGTAGGACGAAATCGCTGAAATGCCCATCTTCGACATGATCTTCAGCAGACCCTTGTTGATGCCCTTGCGGTAGTTCTTGTAGCAGCGGCCGGGCTCGCCCAGCAGCTCGCCGGACTGCATCAGGTCGTCCAGCACGGCGTAGGACAGGTAGGGGTAGATGGCCGTGGCGCCGAAGCCCAGCAGGCAGGCGAAGTGGTGGGAATCTCGCGCAGTGGCGGTCTCCACCAGCATATTGGCGCTGCAGCGCAGGCCCGCCTTGATCAGACTGTGATGCACCGCCCCCACCGCCAGCAGCGCGTGGATCGGCAGGCGGCCTTTCTCCAGCCGCCGGTCAGACAGCACCAGCACCACCTTGTTGTCGCGCACCGCCATGGCGGCCTGCTCGCACAGCAGATCGATGGCCTCGGCCAGGCTGTGCTGCTCAGGGTCATAGGACAGGTCCAGGGTGCTGGAGAGGAAGTTCTCGTCCTCCAGGTTCACCAGCCGCGAAAACTTGGCCGGCGACAGCACCGGTGAACTGAGGATCACCCGCTCGGCGTGCTCCGGGCCCTCGTGGAAAATGTTCTGCTCCCGGCCCAGGTCGGTTTCCAGCGACATCACAATCTGCTCGCGCAGCGGGTCGATGGGCGGGTTGGTCACCTGGGCAAACTTCTGGCGGAAGTAGTCGTACAGGGAGCGCTGCTTGCGGGACAGCACCGCCATCGGCGTGTCGTCTCCCATCGAGCCCACCGCCTCGTTGCCGGCTTCCGCCAGCGGCCGCAACACCTGGTCACGCTCCTCGAAGCTGACCTGGTACATCTTCATATAGGCCTGCAGGTCCTGCTTGTCGACGCCGGGATCCTGCTCCTCCGCAAAAGTCCCCTCGATGCGCCGGGCGTTCTGGCGCAGCCACTGCTTGTAGGGGTGGCGCTTCTTGAGAATGTTGTCGACATCCTCGGTCTTCAGCAGCTCACCGGTCTCGGTGTCGATCACCAGCATCTGGCCCGGGCCGACCCGGCCTTTTTCCAGCACACTCTCCGGGGTGTAGCCGTGGGTGCCGATTTCCGAGGCCAGGGTGATGAAGCCGTCGTCGGTCTTCACCCAGCGCGCCGGGCGCAGGCCGTTGCGGTCCAGCAGGCACACCGCGTAGCGGCCGTCGGTCAGCACAATTCCCGCCGGTCCGTCCCAGGGGTCCATGTGCATGGAGTAGTACTCGTAGAAGGCTTTCAGGTCCGGGTCCATGTGCTCCCGGTTCTGCCAGGCCGGCGGGATCAGCAGGCGCAGGGCGCGCAGCATGTCCACGCCGCCGGTGCGCAGCACGTCGAGCATATTGTCCAGGCTGGAGGAATCCGAGCCGGTGCGGTTCACCAGCGGTGAGATCTCCTCAATATTCGGCAGGCGCTCGGTCTTGAACAGGGCAGAGCGCGCGTCCGCCCAGTTGCGGTTGCCCTCGATGGTGTTGATCTCGCCGTTGTGGGCCAGCAGCCGGAAAGGCTGGGCCAGGGGCCAGCGCGGCAGGGTGTTGGTGGAGAAGCGCTGGTGGAAGACGCAGATAGCGGTTTCCAGGCGCGCATCACCGAGATCCGGATAAAACCGCGGCAGGTCCGCCGGCATCATCAGGCCCTTATAGGACAATACCCGGCCGGACAGGGTGCAGATATAGAATTCTTCGTGGGACTCGAGGCGAATTTCCACCTTGCGGCGGGCCACGAACAGCTTGGTAGACAGCGTTTCGACGCTGCTGCCCGGGGCGTCGATAAACAGCTGCTCGATGCGCGGCATATTGCCCAGGGCGATCTCGCCCAGCACGCTGGGGTCGGTGGGCACCTCGCGCCAGCCGACCACCTCCAGGCCCTCGCCGGCAATCACCTCGGCCATGGTGGCGCGTTCCTCGGCGGCCTTGTCGGCATCGGTGCTCAGGAACACCATGCCGATCCCAAAGCGCTCCGACAGTTCGCGCTCGAATTCAGCGCGCGCCAACTCACGCATAAAACTCTCGGGCATCTGCAGCAGCAGGCCGCAGCCGTCGCCGGTTTTGCCGTCGGCGGCGATACCGCCGCGGTGAGTCATGCAGGTCAGTGACTCAATCGCCGTCTGCAACAAACGGTGGCTCGCCTCACCCTGGGTATGGGCGATCAAACCGAAGCCGCAGTTGTCGCGGAACTCACCAGGGCGATATAAGCCTTGAGCCATAAAAAGGGTCCAAATTTTCTTGCTAAAACAAGCGGTTAGACAGAACGCGACGCCGGAACCCAGACGCACGCAAAAAGGCCGGTAATTTTACACAAGTTGCGCGGATGCGAACAATGCACCCGTGGATAGCCGCCATTGATACGGCGAATTATACCGGGGCGGTTTCCAGCAGGCTGCGAAGGGTGTCGCCGGGTACGTCATCGACCACCCGGGCCGCGCCGATACGGTCCAGCAGGATCAGGCGCAGCCGACCGTCAATGACCTTCTTGTCGCGCTGAATCAGCTCGAGATAGCGATCTGCGCTCATATCTGCCGGGCCGGTAATAGGCAGCCCCGCGGCGGCCAGCAGTTCGAGCAGCGGCGCGACTTCGTCTGCGGGCAAGCCGCAGTGCTGCACGGACAGCCGTGTAGCCATGGCCATGCCGGCACCAACGGCCTCGCCGTGCAGCCACTCACCATAACCCTGGGCAGTCTCGATGGCATGGCCAAAGGTATGCCCGAAATTGAGCAGCGCCCTCAGGCCCGCCTCACGTTCATCCTCCGCCACCACCCGGGCCTTGTTGCTGCAGGAGCGCTCAATGGCCTCGGCCAGCGGACCTTCTTCCAGGGCGCGCAGCTGGCTGATGTGATCGTGCAGCCAGCGGTAGAAAGGTTCATCGCCGATCAACCCGTATTTGATCACTTCCGCCAGCCCCGCCGACAGCTCCCGCGGTGGCAGGCTATGCAGGGTGTCGATGTCGATCAGCACCGCGCTGGGCTGGTAGAAGGCGCCGATCATGTTCTTGCCCAGGCTGTGGTTCACCGCTGTCTTGCCGCCCACCGAAGAATCCACCTGGGACAGCAGGGTGGTGGGCACCTGGATGAAATTGACACCGCGCTGGTAGGTGGCGGCGGCAAAACCCGCCACGTCCCCCACCACACCACCACCCACGGCAATGATGGTAGTGCTGCGGTTGTGGCCTTCGGCCAGCAGACGGTCGTATATGTGCCCGAGGGTATCCAGGGTCTTGTGCTGCTCGCCATCGGGCAGCACGATCTCGGAGATTTTCTCGATCGCGGGCTCAACCCCGTCGAGCGCGGCGCGCACCCGGTCCACATACAAAGGCGCAACGGTTTCGTTGCTGATAATCGCCACCTGCCTGCCGCTGACGTGGCGCCCCAACAAGCCGGGGTCCGCCAACAGGGAACGCCCGATGTAGATGGGATAGCTGCGATCCTCCAGCTCAACGTGCAGGGTGTGCATCAGGACGGTCATGTCGGTGCCTATCAGCTAGTACTCAAGTGCCGCCGGCTGTTCTGAGCCGCCGCGGGCCGCTCCGGGCCGCCGGTTGCCGACCCACCGTGGAGTGCACGGTCAGCCTGCCATCAGCGCCTCTGCCAACTGCTGGGCTACGCTGCGTGCCGACAGGCCATCGGTTTCGGCAATATGGTCTGCAATCTCCCGGTACAGGGGGTCGCGCTCTGCCATGAGCTCACGAAGCCTACCTTCGGGATCGGGGACCTGCAACAGCGGCCGGTTGCGATCCTTGGCGGTGCGCTCCACCTGCTGTCTGATGGAGGCATACAGGTACACCACGCTGCCCCGCTCGGCCAGGGCGCGGCGGTTCTCAGGGCGCAGGATGGCCCCACCGCCGGTGGCCAGCACCAGGCCATCACGCTGAGTCAGTTCGTCGATCATGCGGGCCTCGCGGTCGCGAAATCCGGCCTCGCCCTCAACGTCGAAAATCCAGGGAATATTAGCGCCGGCGCGCTCCTCGATAGCCTGGTCGCTATCGAGAAATTCGAGGTGCAGGATTTGCGCCAGCTGGCGGCCAATCGTGGTCTTCCCGGCGCCCATGGGGCCCACCAGGAAGACCCGTTGTCCTGCCGCCATAGCTCAGTCGAGCAGGGTCTCGGCGAGGATGCGCGGCGTGATGAAGATCAGTGTTTCGGTCTTGCTGGCTTCGTAGTTGGTGCTTTTGAACAGGTTGCCGACGTAGGGAATGTCTGCAAAGAACGGCACCTTGGTCACCGACTGGATGTCCTCTGTGCGGAACACGCCGCCCAGTACGACGGTCTCGCCGTTACCCACCAGCACCTGGGTAGTGAGCTGGGTGGTGTCGATGGAGGGAATGGCGCCGCCGGTGCCGCTGGGCACCAGTTCACCCACCGAGTCCTGGTTGATCACCAGGTCCAGCAGGATACGGTCGTCCGGCGTGATATTGGGGGTCACGTCCAGGGCCAGTACCGCCTCCTTGAAGGCCACCGTGGTTTCGCCGTTGGCGGATGACTGCTGGAACGGCACCTCGGTACCCGACTTGATGCTGGCCTGCTGCTTGTCGCCGGTAATCACCTTCGGCTGCGATACCACTTCACCGGTACCGGAAGACTCCAGGGCTGACAGCTCGGCCGCCAGGAACAGGTCGTTGCTGGTGTAACCCACCGCGAATGAGCCCGAGGCGCCGGCGACCCCGAGGTCTACCAGCAGGGCGCCGGGGAAGTTGACCGTCGGCGGGTTGCCCTGGGTAACATCGTTGTTGAGCGAGACCACGTTGTCGAGGTCACCCGCCACCGACGTGACGTCGTCGTCACCGATGTCCAGATATGCACCACCCCATTGGATACCGAGGGAGCGGCTGGCGTCAGACTGGGCGATCACGATGCGCGCCTCGATCATGACCTGGCGAATAGGAATATCTACCCGGTCGATCAGGTTGCGAATCTCGCCCAGCTTGGAAGCGGTGTCAGTCACGATCAGCGAATTGGTGCGCTCGTCCACGATCACCGAACCGCGGCCCGAGACCAGGGATCCGCCCTCTTCACTGCCCGCTGCCAGCAGGTTGACGACGTTGGCAGCCTGGGCGTAGCGGATGCGGATGAACTCGGTCTGCAGCGGCGCCAGTTCGGCGATCTGCTTGTTGGCTTCAATCTCCTGGCGCTCGCGCTCGGCGATCTCCGCCGCCGGCGCTACCATCAGTACATTGCCTACCTGGCGCTTGTCGAGACCCTTGGTCTTCAGCACCAGTTCCAGCGCCTGGTCCCAGGGCACGTTCTGCAGGCGCAGGGTAATGCGGCCCTGCACCGTGTCACTGGCCACCAGGTTGAGCTCGGTGAAGTCGGCGATCAGCTGCAGCACCGCGCGAATCTCGATGTCCTGGAAGTTCAGCGACAGGCGGTCGCCCACGTAATTGAACTCATTGCGGCGCTCTTCGGCCTCGCGCGGCGTCAGCGGCTTCACCGCCACCACGTACTGCTCGTCAGTCTGGTACGCCAGGTAGTCGTAGTCGCCGCTGGCGTCCATGGCCAGGGTGACGCCGGTTTCGCTGGAGGTGACTTCCACGGTCGATACCGGGGTGGCGAAGTCGGTCACGTCATAGCGGCGCAGGATATCTTCGACCGCGGTGGTGTCCAGGAACTCGACCTTGACCTGGTCGCCTTCGCTGTAGACATTCACATCAACCTTCGGGTTGTTAAGCGTCAGTATCAGCCGGCCTTCACCGTCGGCGCTGCGCTGGAACTCCAGATCCTCGATCCGCGACTGGGGATCGGTGGCCTCAACCAGTTCGGTCTTCACCTGGAAGGGGTCGGAGATGGGCTTCAGGTACTCATCGGCGCCCTCGTTACCCACTTCCACTACCAGGGCATTGCCGTCCACACGGGTGTAATAGGGCACCAGCTTGACCAGGTTGACGATCATGCGGGTGCGGTCACCGGATTCCAGCACCACGACGCCGGTGGCGTTGCCGTAGGGCAGCGCATACTTTTTGCGATCCAGCGCGCTGCTGGTGGCCGGCAGGTCCATGGCGATCCGCGCCGGCCGCTCAATGGTGTAGGACTCCGGCGTCGGCGGCGGGCCGTCAAACTCGAGGCGAATCTCAAACTTGCTACCCGGCTTCGAGTTGAAGCTGATGTCCTGTACCGTCACAGCCGCCGTAGCCGTGCTGCTGACTGCAGTCAGGACCAGGGCAAACAGCACTCCCCACAGGCCGCGGCCCGTTGCCGTTCTACTGTTTTGCTTTTTCATTATTCTGTCCATGACAGTCACCATGTGATTATTAGAGGCCAGCCAGCTTGATAGTGCGCGGACGCTCTACCCAGCCATCGCTGCCATCTGAAACGATCTCGATAACAGCCACGTAGGTGTCTGTCATCTCAACAATCTTGCCGTGATTGCGGCCCAGGAAGTTCCCCACCCTGACCCGGTGCACCCCACCCTCCGGGTCCCTGATCAGCACCCAGTCGATACCGGCCCGAGACAGGGTCCCCACCATGCCCAGTGAATCGAAAGTGAACTGCTCGAGAAATTCCTTGGGCCGGGTGTCGTCCGGTTCCACCGTGGACACGGACTGTAGCTGCGAGATTTCGCGAATCTCGATCGGCCGATCAAAGGGGCTGCGCAGGCTGGTGGCACTGTAGGCAAACGCCTTGTAGGCCTTGAAGGCCGGAATCGGCGGTATCACGCCCCCGGGGCGTGAACGCTTCTCGTCCATGAATTCGTCCAGGTCGGTAAACTCGTCACTGGCGCAGCCCACCAGGCCAATCACCAGCGCCAGCGCGCAGAGCTTGCCGAAGTTACGCTTCCCGCTCATGACTCGTTATCCCGATACCGGTAGGTCTTGGCCGTGATGTTCAGCGACAGCATGGAATTGCCCGGGCTCTGCTGACGAATCACGAAATCGTGCAGAGTCACAATACGGGGCAGGCTGGCCATACCGCTGACGAAAGCCCCCAGGTCGTGGTAGGAGCCGCGGGCAACAATCTTGATGGGCAGTTCGATATAGAACTCGCGCGCCACCTCTGACTGCAGCTCGATACTGTTGAACTCAAGGCCATTCATCATGCCCTTGTTGGTAATGTCCTCCAGCAGGCCCGGCACCTCGGTGTCGCTGGGCAGCTGGCTGACCAGGGCGCCGAAGGACTCCTGCATCTCCTGCATCTGCTCGCGGTAGGCTTCCAGATTGGCGGCCTGGAAGGCCTTGCGCTCGAACTCTTCCTTCAGCTGGACCTCTTTGCCCTGAGCCGTCGCCAGCGCCGTTTGCAGGTTCTGGATATGGTAGAAGTAGCCCAGCGCCAGTACGCCAACCAGCGCCAGGCACCAGACGATGATCTTGACCGCAATCGGCCAGGAGCCGATGTTGTCGAGATCGAGATCATTGATGTCGAATTCCTGTATCGACTTGAGGACGTCTTCCATCGCCATGACTCAGCCCCCCTCTTCGTCGCCCGCCGAGGGCAGTTGCAGCTGGACGGTCATATTGAAGGTGGTGGCCTGATCACCGTAGGTGGGCTCCGCGCGCACACCCTCGAGGTTGGGGTTGGCAAACCAGTCGGAGGCATCGAGCCTGCGCATCAGGCTGGACACCCGGTTGTTGGATTCGGCAATGCCGTTGATGGTGATGGACTGCTGGGACGAGGTTAGCTGGGTGTAGAACACGCCATCGGGCACGGTACGCACCAGCTGATCCATGATACGTACGATAATCGGCCGGTTACCCTGCAGATCCTGGATCACCTTCATGCGATCCAGCAGCTGGGTGCGCTTGCGCTGCATCTCACGAATCTCGGCCACCTTCGCATCCAGCTCGCGAATGTTCTGGGTCAGGTAGTTGTTGCGGTCATTCTGGGTCTGGATCTGGCCCGAGAAGAACAGGTCCACCAGGAACACGATCACCGCGCCGACGCCGGCCACAGCACCCAGCACTACCAGGAATTCCTGTTTGAGTTCGGCGCGTCGCTCGTCGCGCCAGGGAAGCAGGTTAATCGAAGCCATTAGTCAAAACTCCGCATTGCGAGCCCACAGGCAATCATCAGTGCCGGGGCATCACTGCTCAGTGCCACCGCGTTGACCTTCGCTGAAATCGCCATGTCGGCAAAGGGGTTGGCCACCGTTGCCGGCGTACCCAGTTTGTCCTGCACCATATCGGACAGCCCCTCCATGGACGACACACCGCCGGCCAGAACGATGTAATCCACGTCGTTGTACTGGCTGGAGGAGAAGAAAAACTGCAGCGAGCGGGCTACCTGCTGCACCACCGCATCCTTGAAGGGCTCCAGCACTTCCGGCTCGTAGTCATCGGGCAGGCCGCCCTGCTTCTTGGCGAGGCCGGCCTCTTCCACCGGCAGGCCGTAGCGGCGCATGATCTCGTCGGTCAGCTGCTTGCCGCCAAACAACTGTTCGCGGGTATAGATAGTGTTGCCATTGGACAGCACGCTGAGGGTGGTCATCTGGGCGCCGATGTCGACCACCGCCACGGTGTTGTCTTCTTCAATATCGAGTTGGTCGCGCACCAGGCCGAAGGCGCGCTCCATGGCGTAAGCTTCGACGTCCATGATCTTGGCGGTGAGCTCGGCGGTCTCGATCGCCTCGACGCGGGTATCGATGGTCTCGCGCCGGCAGGCCGCCAACAAAACCTCGACCCGTGTCTCATTATCGGCAAGCGGGCCCTGGATCTCGAAGTCGATGGCTACTTCTTCCAGGGGGTAGGGAATATACTGATCGGCCTCGAGCGTGAGCTGGGTTTCCATTTCGTCTTCGCTGATACCCGCCGGCATGTCGATCACCTTGGTGATCACCGAGGAACCGGCCACGGCTGCGGCCACGTGCTTGACCTTGGTCTTGGACTGGTTGACCACGTTGCGAATGGCGTTGGCAACACCATCGATGTCGTTGACGTTCTTCTCGATCACGGCGTCGGCAGGCAGGGAACTGACCGCATAGCTCTCCACGCGGTAGCGCTCGCCGGTGTGGCTCAGCTCCAGCAACTTGACGGTTGTCGAGCTGATGTCGAGACCCAGAACCGGGGACGACTTTCTCTTCCCAAAAAGCCCTAACACCATGATTATCGTTTTTCCTATTGGTATCCGTAACTTACGTTGTTTTTATGCACCGATACATTAAATACCAGATATAACATAGGCGCAAATATATAAAAAGGGTAAAAAAGCATATAATCACTAGCCTCGAAATTTCCGTGACACATGTCCCAGTCTCGCAAGCGCTTGATTTTCCTGTCTAAATGAAACTCCTCAAGTTTGTCCTGCGTCTCATTCCTCTCGGAGCCTGCGGCGCCGTGATGGTGGCTGCAGGCGTCTATCTGCATCTCAGCCCCAGCCTGCCATCCGTGGATGTGCTCAAGGACGTGCGGCTGCAGACGCCCATGCGGGTCTACACCCGCGAGGGCGACCTGATCGGCCAGTTTGGCGAGAAGAAGCGCAACCCACTGCCCTACGATCGCATCCCACCGCAGTTCATCCAGTCGCTGCTCGCCGCCGAAGATGACGGCTTCTTCGACCATGTCGGCATCGACTTCATGGGCCTGGCCCGGGCGGTCTCGGAGCTGGTGCTGACCGGGGAAAAGGGCTCAGGTGGCAGCACGCTGACCATGCAGGTCGCGCGTAACTACTTCCTGACCCTGGAGCGCACCTTTACCCGCAAGTTCAAGGAGATCCTCTTATCCCTGGAAATCGAGCGGGTATTGAGCAAGGAGGAGATCTTCGAGCTGTACTTCAACCAGATGTTCCTCGGGCACCGGGCCTACGGCTTCGAAGCCGCTGCCCAGGTGTACTACGGCAAGAACATCGGCGAGCTGGAACTGGCGCAGCTGGCCATGCTGGCGGGCCTGCCCAAGGCACCCTCGCGCTACAACCCGATTTCCAACCCGCAGCGTTCCCAGGAGCGTCGCGACTGGATCCTCGGCCGCATGCAGCGGCTGGGCTATATCAGCGATGCGGACTACCAGCAGGCGGTGGCGGCGCCGGTCACCGCCAGCTTCCACGGCGCCAAGCTGGCATTTGATGCGCCCTATGCCGCCGAGATGGCCCGTAGCGAGATGGTCAACAAGTACGGCCTGGCGGCTTACAACGACGGCTACCACGTCTACACCACCATCAGCAGCAGCATCCAGCGGGAAGCCAATATCGCCGTCGACGAAGCCCTGGCAGAGTACGACGGCCGCCATGGCTACCGCGGGCCAGAGCAATCGCTGCCACCGCTGGAAGCCGAGGCCGACCCCTACCCGCGCTGGCGTGAGCAGCTCGAGCAAACCCGGGTTATCGCCGGCCGGCTGCCCGCCATCGTTGTCGGCTTCGGCGCCGCTGAGACGGAGGCCGAACCCGCGCCGACGGTAGCCGCTGAGCAGGACGCCACGGCAGCCACTGCTGCGGAGGGCCTCGAAGAGCCAGTTAAGGAGGACGCCCCAGAGCAGGACAACAACGTCACCATCCTGCTGGCAGACGGCAGTGTGGACACCCTGCCCTGGGACAATGGCCCGGCGCAGGCGCGACCCTACCGCACTGAGAACATCCGTGGGCCGGCGCCGAAAAGCGCGGCCGAGCTGTTCGCCATCGGCGACCTGGTGCGGGTGCGCCGCCAGGAAGGCGCCTGGCATCTGACCCAGGTTCCCGACGCCCAGGCGGCGCTGGTGGCCCTGCATCCCGACGACGGTGCCCTGCTGAGCGTGGTGGGCGGCCTGGGCTTCGCCAAGAGCAAGTTCAACCGCGCCACCCAGGCGGTGCGCCAGCCCGGTTCCAGCTTCAAGCCCTTCATCTATTCCGCTGCCCTGGAGCAGGGCTGGACTGCCGCCAGCATCATCAACGACGCCCCGGTCGTGTTTGAAGATGCCGCTCTGGAAGACACCTGGCGACCGGAGAACGACGGCGGCAAGTTCTACGGCCCAACCCGGCTGCGCTGGGCGCTGACCAAATCCCGCAACCTGGTGTCTATTCGCCTGCTGGACCAGGTCGGCATCACCACGGCCATCGATTACGCCGGCCGCTTCGGATTCAAGACCGACGAGATGGCCCGCGACCTGTCACTGGCCCTGGGCACCCATGCGGTGACCCCGCTGGAGCTGGCCACGGCCTACGCCAGCCTCGCCAACGGCGGTTACCGGGTCTACCCCTACCTGGTGGACCGGGTGGAAAACTTCGACCGCGAGGAAGTCTTCAGGGCGGCGCCGGTGACCGTGTGCCGCGAGTGTGAGGAGAAGGATCCGCTGGACCCACCGGAACCGGAGGTGGAGCTCAGCATGGAGGAGATCCTGCGCCAGGCCGAAGCTTCGGAGCTGCCACAGGCGGAGCGGGTCATGGATGAGTGCGTGAACTTCATCATCAACAGCATGATGCAGGACGTCATCACCCGCGGCACCGGTCGCCGGGCGCGGGTACTGGAACGCGGCGACATTGCCGGCAAGACCGGCACCACCAATGGCCCCACCGACGCCTGGTTCTCAGGCTATAACGCCGACGTGGTGGCCACCGCCTGGCTGGGCTTCGACTCCAACGCGGAGCTGGGCAAAATCGAGTTTGGCGGCAAGGCCGCGCTGCCTATGTGGATTCGCCTGATGCGGGAAGCCTTGAAGGACAGCCCCGACGTGGCGAGACCGGTGCCGGAGTGCATCGTCAATGTGCGCATCGACCCGACCACCGGCCTGCTGGCGAGTCCGGGGCAGCCGGATGCCATCTTCGAATACTTCCGGGAAGAGAACGTTCCCACCGACAGCTTCAGCCAGCGCTAGGGCCGGCGGCCAGCTCAATCAGGCGTAGTGCTCAGGCAGGGGGAGGCGCGCCACGCCGGATTCCACCGCGGCCCGGGCCACCGCCGCCGACACCCGGCTGGCGAGACGCGAATCCATCGGCTTGGGAATGATGTAGTCCGGGCCAAACTCCAGCGACTCCAGGCCAAAGGCAGACAGCACATCCGCCGGTACCGACTCCTTGGCCAGATCGCGGATCGCGTGCACCGCGGCAATCTTCATTTCCTCGGTGATCGCGCTGGCGCGCACATCGAGGGCGCCGCGGAAGATGAAGGGGAAGCCCAGCACGTTGTTAACCTGGTTCGGGTAGTCCGAGCGGCCGGTCGCCAACACCACATCGTCGCGGGTGGCCTGAGCCAGCTCCGGCTTGATTTCCGGATCCGGGTTGGAGCAGGCGAATACCACCGGGCGCGGCGCCATGCTCTGGAGCATTTCCGGGGTCAGCAGGTCGGCGCCGGACAGCCCGATAAATACGTCGGCCCCGTCGCAGGCATCGGCCAGGCTGCGCAGTTCGGTGTCATTGGCAAACTCGGCCTTGTAGACGTTGACGCCATCGCGACCCTTGCTGATAACGCCGCGGCGATCCAGCATAAAGATGTTGTCACGGGCGGCGCCCATGCTGACCAGCAGGCGCATGCAGGCGATCGCGGCGGCGCCGGCCCCCAGGCAGACGATACGCGCATTGGCGATGTCTTTGCCCTGTATATCCAGGGCATTGAGCAGCCCGGCGGCGGTAACGATGGCAGTGCCATGCTGGTCGTCGTGGAATACCGGAATGTCACAGCGCTCGCCCAGCTGGCGCTCGATCTCGAAACACTCCGGCGCCTTGATATCTTCCAGGTTGATGCCGCCAAAGCTCTCGGCAATGCGGGCGACGGTATCGACGAATTCGCCGACATCACGGGTATCCACTTCGATATCGATAGCGTTGACGTTGGCGAAGCGCTTGAACAGCAGGGCTTTGCCTTCCATCACCGGCTTGCTGGCCAGCGAGCCGATATCACCCAACCCGAGCACCGCGGTGCCGTTGCTGATGACCGCAACGAGGTTGCCCTTACCCGTGAAGCGGTAGGCCTCAAGGGGGTCGCCGGCAATCACCCGGCAGGGCTCGGCGACGCCGGGGCTATAGGCCAGCGCCAGGTCCCGTTGGGTCTCCGCCGCGGTGGTCAGCTCCACGCTAATCTTTCCGGGTGTGGGAAGCTCGTGGTATTCGAGTGCGGCTTGCTTGATATCCTCGGACATATCGACCTACCGGGGCTGTGCTGTGAAGCAGTAAAAGAAAAGTCTGAGTAAAAAAAAGCGCCGAATCCCCAGGGAGACGGCGCTGTGTGCTGCTGGTGGTTTTAGCGCTTGGCGCCGCGGTTACCAAACCGCTTCTTGAAGCGATCAACCCGGCCGCCGCTGTCGACAATTTTCTGCTTGCCGGTAAAGAACGGGTGGCACTGCGAGCAGACATCGATGTGGATGTCTTCGCAGAGGGTGGAACGGGTCTTGATGACATTGCCGCAACTGCAGGTCGCGGTAATCTCACCGTATTTCGGATGAATATCAGCTTGCATGGTTAGCTCCTCAGCTTGCAGCGCCGCCACCCGATCTCACGCCGGGCACCGCGCTATTTGTTGGAGTCAGCCGGACCTACCGGCCAAAAAATAGGCGGGCATCTTACCAGACCCCGCGCAGGACGCAAGCACCGATCATGGCGAGCGTAAAGGCAGTAATGACGGGGCATCTGGCCGAATGGGATGCTGCTACACTGCCGCCATGCCGATTCTGCGCCTGGCCATCGCCACACCCCTGCGACGCCTGTTCGACTACCTGCCGCCGGCCGGGCTGGACGCCGCCGCTGTGACCGCCCTGCAGCCGGGTTGCCGGGTGCTGGCGCCCTTTGGCGCTCGCCAGGTCTGCGGCGTATTGATAGAGGTTGCTGAAGACTCCGATGTACCGGCCGACAAACTGCGGCCCGCCCTGGAAATTCTCGATACCGCCCCCCTCGTCAGCACCCCGATGCTGACCCTGTGCCAGTGGGCGGCGGAGTACTACCGGCACCCGGCCGGTGAAGTGCTGGCAGCGGCATTTCCCCGCGGTCTGCGACGGGGCAAGTCCAGTGCCGCCGACACTGAGCCTGTCTGGCAACTCAGCGAGCGCGGGCGCGGCCTGCCCGAGGGCGCCCTGCAGAAGGCGCCGCGCCAGGCCGAGCTGCTGGCCGCCCTGCAGGACAGGGGCGCCGCCCGATGGCAGCAACTTGTGGCCGCCGGTCACAGCGCGGCCACCCGCCGCAGCCTGCTGCAGAAAGGCCTGATTGAGGAAACCCGGCGCCCGCTGGAACCGGGCGCAGCCCACTGGCATGCCGGACCCCCGCTCAGCCCCGAGCAGGCGGCAGCCCTGGACGGCATCAACAGCGACAAGTTTGCCACCTTCCTGCTGCACGGCGTCACCGGCAGCGGCAAGACCGAGGTCTACCTGAAACTGGTGGAGCGCGCCCTGGCCGCCGGTCGCCAGGCCCTGTTGCTGGTCCCGGAAATCGGCCTGACCCCACAACTGGCGGAACGTCTCGCCCGGCGTTTCGACGCGGAGATTGCCGCCCTGCACTCCGGCCTCGCCGACGGCGCCCGCGAGGCGGCCTGGGAAGCCGCCCGCAGTGGCCGCGCGCATATCGTTATCGGCACCCGCTCGGCGGTGTTCGCCAGCCTCGCCCGCCCGGGCCTGATCGTGGTCGACGAGGAGCACGACGCTTCCTTCAAGCAGCAGGACGGCTTTCGCTATTCGGCCCGCGATCTGGCAGTAAAGCGTGGCCAGCTCGAGAACGTACCGGTGGTGCTTGGCAGCGCCACCCCCAGCCTGGAAACCCTCCACAATGCCGGCGCCGGCCGCTATCGCCACCTGCGCCTGACAAAGCGTATCGGCGACAGCCAGCTACCGGGCGTGGACATTCTCGATATCCGCAAGCTGCCCCTGCGGGGAGGTTTGTCCGAAGGCCTGCTGCAGGCCGTGGCCGGTGAGCTGGATGCCGGCAACCAGGCGCTGCTGTTCCTCAACCGCCGCGGCTTTGCCCCCACCCTGCAGTGCCACGACTGCGGCTTCATCGCCAATTGCCAGCACTGCGACGCGCGCCTGACCCTGCATCGGGCCGCCGGCGAGCTGCGCTGCCATCACTGCGAGTGGCGCATGCCCCTGCCCGACCGCTGCCCGAGCTGCCACAGCCCCGCGCTGAACACCCGCGGCGTGGGCACCGAGCAGGCCGAAGCGGTGCTGCGCAGCCGCTTTCCGGATCACCGTATTCACCGGGTAGACCGCGATTCCATGCAGAAGCGCGGCGCCATGGAAAGCCTGATGAATACCGTCAACAGCGGCGAGCCCTGCATCCTGCTGGGCACCCAGATGCTGACCAAGGGGCATCACTTTCCCGGCGTCACCCTGGTGGGCCTGCTGGATACCGACGCCGCCCTGTTCAGCGCTGACTTTCGCGGCCCGGAGCGCATGGGCCAACTGATCACCCAGGTGGCCGGGCGCGCCGGGCGCGCCAATCGCCCGGGGCGGGTGATCCTGCAAACCCACTACCCGGACCATCCGCTGTTGCGCACCCTGCTGGAACAGGGCTACGACGACTACGCAGAACGTTTGCTGGAAGAACGCAAGGCGCTGCAGCTCCCCCCCTACGGCCAGCTACTGATGTTGCGCGCCGAGGCCGCTTCGCTCGACAGTGCCGAGCAGTTCCTGGCCCGGCTGCGCCAGGCGGCCGAACCCGGCAGCGCGCAACTGATCGGCCCACTGCCCTCGCCCATGCAGCGCCGTGGCGGGCGCTTCCGGGCGCAGTTGCTGGGGCTGGCCCGCCATCGCAGCGCCCTGCAGCGCCTGGCGGTGCAGCTGGTGAGCGCGGCGGAAGCCGCTCCGCAGGGCAAGCGTCTACGCTGGTCACTGGATATCGATCCGCTGGAGAGCTGAGCTCCGGTAGCAATAGCCAGCACGGTCAGGGATAATGGCCGCCCTCTGAAATCTCACACTCCCGGATAGATGAAGGAACACCTGAGCGAGCTCATTGGCCAGGCCCTGGACAGCCTTGCGGCGTCTGGCGATCTGCCGGCGGATATCGAGCCCAACATCCAGCTGGAGCGCACTCGCGACCCCGCCCACGGCGACCTGGCCAGCAACATCGCGCTGACCCTGGCCAAGCGCGCCGGCTGCGCGCCCCGCGATCTGGCTGCGCAAATCTGTGCCGCGCTGCCGGCCTCACCGCAGCTCGAGAAAACCGAAATTGCCGGCCCCGGCTTCATCAACTTCTTCCTGACCGACGCCAGCAGCGCCGCTGTCATCCAGCGCATACTCGACGAGGGTGAGGGCTTCGGCCGCAGCGACGTCGGCCAGGGCCGCAAGGTGCAGGTGGAGTTTGTTTCGGCCAACCCCACCGGGCCACTGCACATCGGCCACGGCCGCCAGGCTGCACTCGGTGACAGCGCCGCGCGGTTGCTGGAAGCCACCGGCTGGGAGGTCAGCCGCGAGTTCTACTACAACGACGCCGGCGAACAGATCAATAACCTGGCCCGCTCGGTGCAGGCCCGGGCCCGCGGCCTCGACCCGGAGTCCGACGGATGGCCCACGGATGGCTACCGCGGCGAGTACATTGTCGATGTCGCCCGGGACTATCTGTCAGGCGCGCATGTGGATGCCGAAGACAAACACGTGGATGCCGCCGGCGACCCGGAGGACATCGACGCCATCCGCGAGTTCGCCGTCGCCTACCTGCGCCACGAGCAGGACCTGGACCTGAAGGCTTTTGATGTTGCCTTCGACGTGTTCTTCCTGGAGTCGTCCCTGTACGACTCCGGCGAAGTGGAAAACACCGTGAGCGCGCTGGTCGAGCGCGGCGAAACTTACGAGAACGACGGCGCCCTGTGGCTCAAGACCACGGGCTACGGCGACGATAAGGACCGCGTCATGCGCAAGAGCGACGGCGGCTACACCTATTTCCTGCCGGACGTTGCCTACCACCACAACAAGTGGGGGCGCGGCTTCGACCGGGTGATCGACGTGCAGGGCGCCGACCATCACTCCACCGTGACCCGGGTGCGCGCCGGCCTGCAGGCGCTGGACGTCGGCATCCCCGAGGGTTGGCCTGAGTACGTGTTGCACCAGATGGTGACGGTGATGCGCGGCGGCAGCGAGGTGAAAATCAGCAAGCGCGCCGGCTCCTACTACACCCTGCGCGAGCTGATCCAGGAAGTGGGCCGCGACGCCACCCGCTATTTCCTCGCGGCGCGGGCGCCGGGCTCCCAGCTCACCTTCGATATCGACCTGGCCCTGGCCGAGTCCAACGACAACCCGGTGTACTACATCCAGTACGCTCACGCCCGGGTCTGTAGCGTGTTCCGCAAGCTCGAGGAGGCCGGGGAGAGCTGGGATGCCGACGCGGCGCTGGCCAGCCTTGACCGGCTGACGGAAGAAGAGGAAAAGGCCCTCCTCAAGCGCCTGGACCAGTACCCGGAGCTGGTCGCCGCGGCGGCGGATAAATCCGAGCCCCATAACGTGGCCAACTACCTGCGCGAACTGGCAGGGGAATTCCACAGCTGGTACAACGCCCACAAGGTGCTGCTGGACGACGCCGAGCTGCGCGACGCGCGCCTGGCCTTGTCAGCGGCAGTGCGGCAGACCATTGCCAACGGCCTCGCCCTGCTGGGCGTGAGCGCACCGGAGAGCATGTAGTACCCGTGACTCGCGACTTCGCCAACAAGGCAGCAGCCGGCAAGGGCGGCGGCAAGAAAAAAGCCGCCAACGCCAGCCGCCGCCAGAGCGCCCCGCCCGCGGCGGCGCCCTGGCCCTGGTTCCTGGCCGGCCTGCTGTGCGGCGTGTTTCTCTGCGGCCTGGTATGGCTGGCCGCCCAGCAACCGGACACCGCCGCCACCGAGGCCGTGGCCCAGGCAGACGAAACCCCGGCGCCGCGCCCGGAAATGCGGTTCGATTTCTACAAGCTGTTGCCCGAGCAGAGCATCGACGTGGAAATCGACCCTGAGGCAATGGCCAACACCAGCGCCCCGCGCGACGAGTTCCTGCTGCAGGCCGGCAGCTTCAAGCAGGCCGAGGATGCCGACCGGCGCCGCGCCGAGCTGCTGTTGCTGGGCCTGACTGCCAGCGTGGAAGAAGCCAACACCGACAACGGCCGCTGGTTCCGCGTCTACATCGGCCCCTTCGAGTCGCGTTCCGCCCTGCAGAGCGCCCGCAATCGCACCGCCCAGGAAGGCATCGACACCCTGCTGCTGAAGCGGCCCGCTACACCCGCCGGCTGAGCAGGCCCGGTTTTCACCTAAGCTTGTGTTAGCAGGCTCTTGATAAAGGTCGCCGTGCCCCCATATCCCACCGGGTAGCAGGAGACACCTATGGAACAATACCGGGGAACCACCATCCTCTCGGTGCGTCGCGGCGACAAGGTCGTAATTGGCGGTGATGGCCAGGTCTCGATGGGCAACACCGTTATGAAAGGCAACGCCCGCAAAGTGCGCCGTCTTTACCGTGACCGGGTACTGGCCGGTTTCGCCGGCGGCACCGCTGACGCCTTCACCCTGTTCGAGTTGTTTGAGGCCCAGTTGGAAAAACACCAGGGCCACCTGACCCGCGCGGCGGTAGAGCTGGCCAAGGCCTGGCGCACCGAGCGCGCCCTGCGCCGTCTCGAAGCCCTGCTGGCGGTGGCCGACAAGGAGACCTCGCTGATCATCACCGGCAACGGCGATGTTATCGAGCCAGAGGACAACCTGATCGCCATCGGCTCCGGCGGTCCCTTCGCCCAGGCCGCGGCCCGGGCCATGCTGGACACTACCGAACTGCCGGCCCGCGACATCGTCGAAAAGGGCCTGGGCATCGCCGCCGACATCTGCATCTACACCAATCACAACCGCGTTATCGAAGAGCTGGACTGCCACTGACCCCATGTCGAACATGACCCCTCGCGAGATCGTTCACGAGCTCGACCGCCACATCATCGGCCAGGACGAAGCCAAGCGCGCCGTGGCCAATGCCCTGCGCAACCGCTGGCGCCGGCTGCAGCTGGACGACGCCATGCAGGCGGAGGTCACCCCCAAGAACATCCTCATGATCGGCCCCACCGGCGTCGGCAAGACCGAGATCGCGCGGCGCCTGGCGCGGCTTGCCAATGCGCCCTTCATCAAGGTGGAAGCCACCAAGTTCACCGAAGTGGGCTACGTGGGCCGCGACGTGGAATCCATCGTGCGCGACCTGGTGGATGTATCCATCAAAATGCTGCGCGAGCAGGAGATGGACAAGGTACGCTTCCGCGCCGAGGAAGCCGCCGAGGAGCGCATCCTCGACCTGCTGCTGACTCCGGCCCGCGGCGAAGAATCCAGCGAGTCCTCCACCCGCCAGATCCTGCGCAAGAAGCTGCGCGAGGGCGAGCTGGACGAGCGCGAAATTGAAGTCGAGCTGGCCTCGCCCATGGGTGTAGAGATTATGGCGCCGCCCGGCATGGAGGAAATGACCAGCCAACTGCAGAACATGTTCTCCAACCTCTCCGGGCAGCGGAAGAAGACCAGCAAGGTCACCGTGAAGACCGCCTTCGCCAGCCTGCGCGACGAGGAGGCCGCCAAGTTGGTCAACGAGGAGGAGCTCAAGCAGCGCGCGGTACACAACGCCGAGCAAACCGGCATCGTCTTTATCGACGAGCTGGACAAAGTGGCCAAGCGCGGTGAAACCGCCGGCGCCGATGTCTCCCGCGAAGGCGTACAGCGCGACCTGCTGCCGCTGATCGAGGGCTGCACCGTGACCACCAAGCACGGCATGATCAAGACCGACCACATCCTGTTCATCGCCTCCGGCGCCTTCCACCTGGCCAAGCCCTCGGACCTGATCCCGGAGCTGCAGGGCCGGCTGCCGATTCGCGTGGAACTGAACGCCCTGACCCCGGAAGACTTCGAGCGCATCCTGCGCGAGCCCAACGCCTCGCTAACCGAGCAGTACCAGGCCCTGCTGGGCACCGAAGGACTGACGCTCGAGTTCAGTGAAGAAGGCATCCGCCGCATCGCCGAGCTGGCCTGGAAGGTCAACGAAAGCACCGAGAACATCGGCGCCCGTCGCCTGCACACGGTGATGGAACGACTGCTGGAGGAGGCCTCCTTCGGCGCCACCGACGCCAGCCTCAAGCAAGGCAATTTGCTGATCGACGCCGCCTATGTGGACGAGCAACTCGCCGCCCTCAGCGACGACGAAGACCTGAGCCGCTTCATCCTTTAAGCTGTGAGCATGATCCCCAGCAAGATTCACCTGCACCAGAAATCCCGCGAGCTGGAGCTCGGCTACGAGAACGCCAGCTACCGCCTGCCCTGCGAGTTCCTGCGCGTGCACTCACCCTCCGCCGAAGTGAAGGGACACGGCCCGGGCCAGGAGGTGCTGCAGGCGGGCAAGAAGCACGTGGCCATCACCGACATCAAGCCGGTAGGCCACTACGCCGTGCAGCTCATCTTCGACGACGGCCACGACAGCGGCATCTACAGCTGGGACTACCTGCGCGAACTCGCCGAAAACCAGCAACATCTCTGGCAAGCCTACCTCGACCGCCTCCACGCCGCCGGCGCCTCCCGCGATCCCGACGCCCAGGTGCTGCACTTCGAACCCTGATCATTGCTCCGTAGCACGGGGGCGAACTGGGTCTGCCTAAATTTTCCTGCCACTAGGGCCGCGCGTGCGGCTTCCTGGGAACCCTCGAATGAGCTCCAATACGAGACAATAAAAGCACTGAAGCGAGGCACACCATCGCGGTACAATGGAGGGCTCAGCAGTGCGAGCGGAAACAATGAGCGAGTCCGAGAAAACCCATTTCGGCTACCAACAGGTCGACCAGCAGGACAAGGCAGGCCTGGTGGCCGGTGTGTTCGATTCCGTGGCCAGCCGTTATGACCTGATGAACGACCTTATGTCCGGCGGCATCCACCGGGTCTGGAAGCGCTTCACCATTGAGGTCAGCGCCGTGCGCCCCGGCCAGCGCGTGCTGGACATTGCCGGCGGCACCGGCGACCTGGCGATGAAGTTTTCCGACCTGGTCGGCAGCGACGGCGAAGTGGTGCTGGCGGATATCAACGACTCCATGCTGCGGGTGGGGCGCGACAAGCTGCTCAACCGCGGCTACGCCGCCAACATCGAGTATGTGCAGGCCGACGCCGAGGCGCTGCCTTTTCCCGACGAGCACTTCGATGTGATCAGCATTGCGTTCGGCCTGCGCAACGTCACCCAGAAGGAGCGCGCGCTGGAATCCATGCTGCGGGTATTGAAGCCCGGCGGCCGGCTGCTGATCCTGGAGTTTTCCAAGCCGGGGAATCCGCTGCTGAGCCGCGCCTACGATACCTATTCCTTCAACGTGCTGCCGACCCTGGGCCGGCTGGTGGCCGGTGACAGCGACAGCTACCGCTACCTGGCGGAATCCATCCGCATGCACCCGGACCAGGAAACCCTGCGGGGCATGATGGAAGAAGCGGGCTTCACCCGCTGTGAGTTCTACAACATGACCGGTGGCATCGTCGCGCTGCACCGGGGGTTCAAGCCCTGAGCGGGCCCTCCCCATGGTAGACCCCGCCCTGCACACCGCCGGCGTTGGCGCCCTCGAGGCCGCCATCAATCGCGCCCTGACCCTGGACAAGCTCACCGCGCAGCAGCTCGGTGAACTGGAGGGCAAGGTGTTCCGCCTGCAGTGCACCCAGCCGACGGCGGATTTCTACCTGCTACCGATGGCTGGACGGGTGCAGCTCAAGGGATTTCACGACGGCGAGGTGACCACCGCGATTCGCGGCACGGCTGGTGACTTTGCCGATCTCGCCACCGCTGACGACCCGGCGGCGGCCTTGATCAATGGCAATATCGAACTGGATGGCGACAGCGCGCCGCTGATGGAACTGCAGCGCATCCTCGCCCGCCTGGAACTCGACTGGGAAGCACCGCTGGTCAGTGCCCTGGGCGATGTAGCCGGGCACCAGCTTGCCCAGGGTTTGCGGGGCCTGTCCAGCTGGGGTCGCCAGGCCGGCGACAGCGTACTGCGACAGCTCGAAGAGTTTATCCACGAGGAAGCGCGGCTGGCCCCACCCCGGGTGGAAGTGGAAGATTTCTACGACGATGTCGAGAAGCTGGGCCAGCGCGTCGACCGCCTGGCGGCGCGCATTGCCCGGCTCAGCGGCAAACTGGCCAGGAAGCGGGCGGAGGCCGGCTGATATGTCCCGCGTCACCCGCCTCCTGAAAATCGTCGCGGTGGTCAGCCGCTATCGGCTCGACGAGTTCATTGACGCCGAGCGCCTGCCGTGGCGCTATCGGGCACTGCTGGCTCTGGGCCCCTGGCGCCTGTTCAGCGCCAGCCAGCGCAGTCGCGGCGAGCGCCTGCGCCTGGCGCTGGAAGACCTGGGGCCGGTGTTCATCAAATTCGGGCAGATGCTCTCCACCCGCCGCGACCTGTTACCCGAGGATATTGCCGACGAACTGGCGAGACTGCAGGACAAGGTGCCGCCCTTCTCCACCGAGCAGGCCCAGGGCATCATCGAGACCAGCCTGAAGGCGCCGATCAGTGAGCTGTTTGCCGAGTTCGACCCCAATCCGCTGGCCTCGGCTTCGGTGGCCCAGGTGCACACCGCCACCCTGCACTCCGGCGAGGCGGTGGTGGTGAAAGTGATTCGCCCGGGCATCGAGCCGATCATCCGCCAGGACATCGCCCTGATGTTTGTGCTGGCGCGCCTGCTGCGGCGCTTCTCCAGTGACGGTCGCCGCCTGCGCCCGGTTGAGGTGGTCAGCGACTACGAAATCACCATCCTCGACGAACTGGACCTGCAGCGGGAAGCGGCCAATGCCTCCCAGCTGCGCCGCAATTTCGAGGGCAGCCCGCTGTGCTATGTGCCGGAAGTGCACTGGGATTACACCCGCCGCGATGTCTATGTGATGGAGCGCATCTACGGTGTGCCGGTCACCGACATCGCCGCCCTGGAAGCCGCCGGCACCGACCTCAAGCTGCTGGCCGATCGCGGCGTGGAGATCTTCTTCACCCAGGTGTTCCGCGACAGCTTCTTCCACGCCGACATGCACCCGGGCAATATCTTCGTCGATATCAGCAACCCGCAGGACCCCACCTATATCGCCGTCGACTGCGCCATCATCGGCAGTCTGTCGGACTTCGACCAGTACTACCTGGCCCGCAACCTGCTGGCCATCTTCCGCCGCGACTACCGCGAGTGCGCCGAGCTGCACGTGGAGTGCGGCTGGGTGCCGCCGGGCACCCGGGTGCAGGACTTCGAATCCGCCATGCGCGCGGTGTGTGAGCCGGTGTTTGAAAAGCCGTTGGCGGAAATCTCCTTCGGCCAGTTGCTGATCTACCTGTTCCAGACCGCCCGCCGCTTCAATATGGAAGTGCAGCCGTCGCTGGTGCTGTTGCAGAAGACCCTACTCAATATCGAGGGCCTGGGCCGCCAGCTCTACCCGGAGCTGGACCTGTGGACCACTGCCCAACCCTACCTGGAGCGCTGGATCCAGGAGCGCTACTCCCCCCAGGCCATGCTCGACCGGCTCCGCAAGCAGGCACCGGGATGGCTGGAGCAACTGCCGCAATTGCCCGAGGCGGTGTTCGAGAGCCTGCAGCAGACCCGCGAGCTGGACAACCAGGCCCGCTACCAGCGCCAGCGCCTGGATGCCCTGCAGCGGCAAATCCAGCAGGAAGACGGGCGCCGTAAAAGAGGGGTAGTCGCCCTGCTGCTATTTGGCGGCGCCGCTGCCACCGCAGTGCCGGAAGGCCTGGGTCAATTAAGCCAGTGGCCGTTCCTGAGCTGGGCCCTGGTCGGCATGGGCCTGTTGCTACTGTGGCCCCGCCCCCGCGTCTAAAAAAAGGGGTCAGAGCCCTTTTTACCGAGCCCTTTTTACCTCTTTTTACCCAGAAAAGGGCTCTGACCCCTTTTTTTCCTGACGCCCTTTTGGAGCCCGCTTTGCGGCCTGTGAGATAATGCCGGCGATGACTAACGAGACTGCCAATGTTGGGGCACTGCTGGACCAGGTCGCCTGGAACGACCAGGGGCTGGTGCCGGCTATCGCCCAGGACGCCGAGAGTGGGGTTATCCTGATGATGGCGTGGATGAACCGCGAGGCCCTGGCCCTGACTCTGCAGGAAGGCCGCGCCGTGTACTGGTCACGGTCCCGCGGCGCCCTGTGGCGCAAGGGTGAAAGCTCGGGTCACGTGCAGAACCTCAAGGAAATACGACTGGATTGTGACGGCGACACCGTGCTGATGAAGGTCGAGCAAATCGGTGGCATTGCTTGCCACACCGGGCGCCAGCACTGTTTTATGTACCGGCTGGAGGACGGCGAGTGGTCCGTCTGTGAGCCCGTGCTGAAGGATCCCGCGGAAATCTACTGAGGACGGCATTTTAAGCGACGCCGTAAACCGCCTTTCATGAACGAAATATTGCAACAATTGGACCTGATAATCGCGCAGCGCCGATCGGCAGACCCGGATGCGTCCTATGTTGCGCAGCTACATGCCCAGGGTCTCAACAAGATTCTTGAGAAGGTTGGCGAAGAGTGCGTGGAAACCATCCTGGCTGCCAAGGATTGCGGCAACGAGACATCCACCGAGCATCTCGTGCAGGAAACCGCGGATTTGTGGTTTCACTGTCTCGTTATGCTCTCGCACCTGGGTACCGACAGCCAGGCCGTACTGGACGCGCTGTCGGACCGTTTTGGACTATCAGGCCTCGCTGAGAAAGCAGCGCGGCAGGGCCCGGAATAGCACGGGCCAGCAACGAGGAGGAAGAACCATGGGTATTGGTGGAATCAGCGTTTGGCAGCTTTTGATCATCCTGTTGATCGTGATGATGCTGTTCGGCACGAAGCGCCTGCGCGGCCTGGGCAGCGACCTGGGCGCGGCGATCAAGGGCTTTCGCAGCTCGGTGAGCGCCGAGGAGGAAAAAGCCGGGCAGGATGACGCCGATGAGAAGGCGGGCGATGATGCCGCGGCCGACCCCGCGCAGTTGAAGGAAGGCGAGAGCAAGTAGCACCCGCGCGGTCGCCTAAGCCATGTTTGATATCGGTTTCCTGGAACTGATCATTGTCAGCATCGTGGGCCTGCTGGTGCTGGGTCCCGAGCGTTTGCCCGGTGCTATCCGCACCGTCATGGCCTACGTCAACAAGATCCGTCGCAGCTTTGCCGGCATCCGCGCCGAAATAGAGCGCGAGCTGCAGGCCGACGAGTTTCGCCAGGACCTGCACAACCAGGGCATCATGGAGGAGCTGAAGCAGGTCGAAAAGACCATGCGCAAGGAACTGGGCAACAGCACCGGCGTCAAGCTCGGCAAAGACGGCTACCCGATTGACCAGCCTTACCAGGCGTCAGAGCCCTCAGCCCATAGAGAGCCTTCGGCCAGTAAAGAGCCCTCAGCCGATAAAGAGCCTTCAGCCCAAGAAGAGCCTTCAGCCAACAAAGAGCCACCAGCCGAGACCGACCCCGCCACGGAACAGGTAGCCGCCGCGGCAGACGCTGAACAACCGGCGGACACCGAAGCCGGCGCCAGCGACCCGGACCCTGTCCTTGAGCCGCCCACCAACACCGAGCCCGACGCCGACAAACCGGCTACCCAGCCATGAGCAACGAGACCCCGCCTGAAGACGCGGCCATGCCGCTGATTTCGCACCTCTCCGAGCTGCGCGACCGCCTGCTCAAGAGCGTGCTGGCCATCCTGGTGGTGTTTATCGGCCTGTTTGCGTTCTCCAACGAAATCTACCTGTTCGTCTCGGAACCGCTGCGCGCCCTGCTGCCGGAAGGCTCCAGCATGATCGCCACCCAGGTGGCCTCACCCTTCCTTACACCCTTCAAGCTGACGCTGGTGGTGTCGCTGTACGTGGCCATTCCCTATGTGCTGTTCCAGGTGTGGAGCTTCGTGGCACCGGGCATGTACAAAAATGAAAAAATGCTGGCGATACCGCTGCTGATCTCCAGCGTGATCCTGTTCTATGCCGGCGCCGCCTTTGCCTACTTCGTGGTGTTCCCACTGATTTTCGGCTTCTTCACCACCGTCGGGCCCGGCGACGTCACCATCATGACCGACATCGGCAGCTACCTGGACTTCGTGCTCAAGCTGTTCTTTGCCTTCGGTGTGGCCTTCGAAATTCCCATCGCCGCGGTCATCATGATTCGGGTGGGTCTGACCACCGCCGACGACCTGGCGAAGAAGCGCCCCTATATCGTGGTGGGCTGTTTCGTGCTGGGCATGCTGCTGACCCCGCCGGACGTGATCTCCCAGTCGCTGCTGGCCATACCCATGTGGTTCCTGTTTGAAGTCGGCGTCATCTTTGGCCGCCTGATCACACCCAAAGAAGAAGGCGACGAGGCTAGCGAAGCCGAAAGTGCGCCGTAAGCGCGGCGTGATCTGACAGCCGGCCCCAGATCCCGCCCCTCAGCAGACCCGCGTCTTCCAGCTCCAGCCCCCGGTAGTACACCCGGTCCATGCGCAGTACCGGCAGCGCGGCCGGGAAGCTACGCGCCGGCTGCCCGGCCAGCTCCGTGTGCACCTCCCGGAAGCCCAGTTCCTCGCGCATGTACTGGTCCACCTTCAGATGCCAGTCGTTGAAGTCCCCGGCCACGATCACCGGTGCATCAGGCTCACACTCGCTCTCCAGCAACTCTCGCAGGCGCTGTACCTGGTAGCGCCGCTCGGCGGCGATCAGGCCGAGGTGGGCGCACACCAACACCAGGTCGTTCTCCAGGTGGCCGAACAACAGCCCGCGGCTGGAAAAGCTCCAGCGGGTAACGTCGTGATTGGTCCACTCGGCGAAGGGGAATTTACTCAGGATGGCGTTGCCGTGATGGCCGTCCTCGATAATGGCGTTCTTGCCGTAGGCGTAGTGGCTCCAGATCTTGTCGGCCATGAACTCGAACTGACTCTCGGTGCCCTCCAGCGCCTCACCGTGGTAGCCGAGCTGGTGACCCACCACCTCCTGCAGGAAGCAGATATCAGCGTCCACACTGCGAATGGCTTCGCGCATGTCCTCCAGCTTGAAGCGCCGGTTGGCGGGCCCAACGCCCTTGTGGATATTCCAGGAGCAGATGCGCAGATCGCTGCCGAAGTCGGTCACATCCAGTACCTCACGCCATACAGCAACCACGACAGCAGGCCCGGTGACGGGGTATCCCCCAGCATCAGCTCCCGGCTGTCGGCGCAGTCTGTCTCGATCACCTGTGCCATCTGCGCCAGTGTACCGGCATCCCGCACCACCACGTCCAGTTCCAGGTCGTGCAGGTTGCTGCGGTAGTTCCAGTTACTGCTGCCGATAATCAGCAGCTCATCCAGCAGCAGCGCCTTGGCGTGCAGCACGCTGGGGCGGTAGAGGAAGATGCGCGCCCCGGCTTTCAGCAGCTCGTGGTAGTAGTGGCTGCTAAGGCCCGGAAACACCGCGACATCGGAGCGCTCCGGCAGCAGCAGACGCACCTCGGCGCCGTTGCGGCAGGCCGCCAGCAGCGCCCGCCGCATCCCGGCGGTGGGCAGGAAATAGGCGCTCACCAGCCACACCCGCCGCCGGGCGCTGACCAGGCTGCGGGTAACGAAACGGTTCTTGAGCTGGCGCCCCCGGAGGCTGCGGTTGCTGAGGTAGCCCGCCAGGAAGCCACGCCGCAGCCGACTCCGGTAACCCTTCCACAGGTCGTCAAAGCCCTCCGCCAGGGTCTCCACTCGCGGCCCCTCCAGTTCCAGGGCGTAATCACGCCAGGCCTCGCCGCCCGCGCTGCGCGACAGGTGGACGGCAGTGATATTGAAGCTGCCCACCCAGGCCGTGCGGCGGTCGATGGTGCACAGCTTGCGATGGTTGCGGCGGTTGACGTTCCACAACAGGCGCAGGAATTTCCGTAGCGCGGTGCCGCCGCGGCGGGTCCAGCGGTAGCTGGTGAAGAACCAGGGCAGCGGGTGGTACACCCGCACGTCCACCCCTCGGTCGACAAGCTGTTCCACCAGGCGCTCCTGGTCTTCCATCGACCCCACACCGTCCACCATCACCCGCACCCTCACACCGCGCGCGGCGGCCTCACCCAGGGCCCTGACAAAGCGCTCGCCGAGGGCGTCATAAAGGAAGATGTAGTACTCGAAATCGATACTCTCACGAGCCGCGGCAATCGCCTCCAGCATGCGCGAGAACAGGGTGTCGCCATCGACATAAAGCCGGGCGCGCTCCCAGTGGCTGGAGCGGGGTGTCGGGGTCATGGCGCCATTATAGGGGTTCTTTCCCGACGCTCTTCAGCGCGGCGACACGACGCGCCAAACGGCCGCGCTGAACAGCCGGAAAACTGATACGCTTTGCCGGCTATGTCTGACGCCACTGCCCACAACCAAACCGACACCCAAAAGCCCTCACGCACGCGGCTCTCCAGCCTGCTGCAACTGGGCCGGTTCATGCGCCCCTACACCGGCACCCTGGTAGCCGCCGGCGTCGCCCTGGTATTCACCGCCGGCGTCACCCTGTCGATTGGCCAGGGCCTGCGCATTCTTATCGACCAGGGCCTGGCCAGTGGTTCGGCCGAGCAACTCGGGGATGCGGTCTATGTGATCATGGGCCTGGCGGTGCTGATGGCGATCGGCACCTTCACGCGCTTCTACCTGGTGTCCTGGCTGGGGGAGCGGGTCAGCGCCGATATTCGCGAGGCGGTGTTTGCCAACGTGGTGGCGCTGCATCCCAGCTTCTTCGACGAGAACCGCTCCGGCGAAATCATGTCGCGGCTCACCACCGACACTACCTTGCTGCAGACCATCATCGGCTCTTCCCTGTCGATGACGCTGCGCTCCTTCCTGACCACGGTGGGCGCGGTCATCATGCTGTTGGTGACCAGCGTCAAGCTGACGCTGATTGTGCTGTCGGCGGTGCCGGTGGTGCTGCTGCCGCTGCTGCTGTACGGCCGCCGGGTGCGCAAACTGTCTTCCGCGAGCCAGGATTCGATTGCCCACGTCGGCAGCTACGCCGGCGAGATTATCCAGCACATCAAAACCGTGCAGAGCTACACCCGGGAAAACGCCGAGCGGGCGGCCTTCGCTGCGGAATCCGAGCGCGCCTTCCTGATCGCCCGCCGCCGGGTGCGCCAGCGGGCGCTGCTGACCGCGGCGGTCATCCTCATGGTGTTCGGCGGCCTCTCCGGGCTGATCTGGTCCGGCGGCAACGCCGTGGTCAGCGGCGCCATGACCGGCGGTGAACTGGGCGCGTTCATGTTCTATGCGTTTATGGTAGGCATGGGCTTTGCCACCATTTCCGAGGTCTGGGGGGAACTGATGCGCGCCGCCGGGGCCACGGATCGCCTTATCCAGTTGCTCTCGGAAACCAGCCTCATCACCGAGCCCTCGCAGGAGCAGCAACCCAAGGGCGCCGAGCTGCGCCTGGAGCAGGTGCAGTTCAGCTACCCCAGCCGGCCGCTGCAACGAGCGCTGGACGATGTGTCGCTGGTGGTGGAGCCGGGTAAGAGCCTGGCCCTGGTAGGGCCCTCGGGTGCCGGCAAGTCTACGGTGTTTGAACTGCTGCAGCGGTTCTACGACCCGCAGTCCGGCGCGATCTACCTGGGCGGCGTCGACCTGCGGCACATGACCACGGAGACGCTGCGCAAGCACCTCGCCGTGGTGCCCCAGGCGCCGGCCATGTTTACCGCCGATGTGGCCTACAACATCGCCTACGGCAAACCGGATGCCAGCCACGAGCAGATTGTTGCGGCCGCCAGGGCCGCCCATGCCCACGACTTTATCCAGTCGCTACCGCAGCAGTATGAATCTCACCTGGGGGAACAGGGGGTGCGTCTGTCAGGCGGCCAGAAGCAGCGCATTGCCATCGCCCGCGCCGTGCTGGCGGATCCGGATATCCTGCTGCTGGACGAGGCCACCAGCGCCCTGGACGCCGAGAGTGAGCGTCACGTACAGGAAGCCCTGGAAGAGCTGATGCAGGGCCGCACCACGGTCATTATCGCCCACCGGCTCAGCACCATCCTGCAGGCCGACACCATCGCCGTGCTGGACCAGGGCAAGCTGGTGGCCAGCGGCACCCATTCCAGCCTGCTGGCCAGCAATCCGCTGTACCAGCGCCTGGCCAGCTTGCAGTTCAGGGAAGAAGAGGTCGCCTGATAGGCGGCCGCGGCTAGGCCCGCTCGACATCCTGGTCAAACACCAGGCCCAGGCGCTCCCGCACGCCCCGGCGCAGTTCACCCAAATCCGATGAGGTTTCCCGGGCAATACCACCCAGGTCCTTGAGGAATCCGATGTAATGGCTGCCGCCCACCAGGGTGCAGCGCAGCGGCAGGGTCAGCAGGCCGCGGCCCCCCATGGCTTCCCGAACAAGGTCAAGCGCCTCACCGCCAGCGGCGTTGAGATGCTGCGTGGCCACGGCGCGACCGCTTTCGCCGGCGATCATCAGCACCTCGAAGCCTTCCAGCATGGCCTCCAGGCCAATCCATTCCACCAGCGCCGCATCTTCAGCGCCGCGCCGCAGCGCGCGCCGCGCCTTGCGGGCCAGGTTGCGGTATTCGCGCTCCACCCGGGGGCCAAACACCGGGTCTGGCACCGGCGACATCAGGTCATCCCGCTCCAGTTCGCGCCAGTCTTCATCGCTGAGCACACGCTCAATTTCCGGGAACACCAGCGCCTCTTCGACCTCCATGTGCTTGTACATGGTGGCGATATAGTCGCGCACGGTCTTCTGCAGCTTGTCGACGCCTTCACCGGTTTCCTCCCAGTGGGCCACCGCCTTGAGCGCTTTCGGGCCCAGCTTGGACAGGTAGTCATGGTCGCGCTGCAGGGTATCCACGCTGTCGGCCAGGGCGTAGTCCAGCTCGCCGGCGCGGGCGTAGACCAGGTCTTCACGGGGGTGGTGAAAGGCATCCGGGAAATGGGTCATATAGTGCAGGGACTCGTAGAGCACCTGCGGGTCTACCGCTTCATCCTGTGAAAGCGAATCGACCTGGGCTTCCAGCAGTTTGAGCAGGGTGCCCATGTAGCGGTGTTCGGCGTACAGCGTCGCCAGGATCGGGTGGCTACTCAGTTGGTTGCCATTGAGGCGCTGGGCCACCACGTCCCAGTTCTTTTTGCTGTACCCGGTGCGGGTATCGGTTGCGGGCATAGACTCCTCCACGTGGCCTGAATTGTATATAGTTGTAGACAGGCATCGCATTGACGCAGGACATTGTCACCATAACTGCGCTCACCCCCGCAAAGCCAGTACACTGCGGTGCAATTTCTTATAACGATTACAACGCGGTAAGGACACAACACCATGCTCCCCAAACACCTCCCCTGGCTGGCAGCCCTGCTGCTGGCGGGCCTCGCAGCCTGTTCAGACTCTGACAACACCTTTGTACCGGAGACCCCCGAGCCGCCGATACCCCCGGAGCCAGGGCCCACGCTGAGTGCCGAGATTCGCCGCACGGAGTTCGGCATCCCCCACGTCAGGGCCAATGACTGGGGCAGCCTCGGGTACGGCATCGGCTATGCCTACGCGCAGGACAATTTCTGCGTGGTGATGCGCGAGGTGATTTTCTCCATTGGCCGCTCGGCGGAGTTGCTGGGAGAAGAGGGCAACGTCAATGACGACCTGCTGTTCACCTACCTCAATGGCGACCTGGAGACCTTCGAGCAGGAGGTCATCGCGCAACAACCCCAGCGCGTGCGCGACCTGAATGAGGGCTACGTGGCTGGCATCAACCGCTACCTGGAAGAGACCGGGGTGGAGAACCTGCCCGAGGGCGACCTCGGCTGCCGCGACGCCGACTGGGTGTTCCCCATTACCTCCACCGATATTGCGCTGCTGCAGCGGCGTCAGGCCCTGCGTGGCAGCTCCGGCAACGGCACCTTCTCGCAGGCCATTCTCGCCACCGAAGGGCCCAGTGATGGCGGCGATATCATTCTCACCAGCGAAGGCGAACAGCAACTGCGCCGCGCCTTCCGCAAAATCGGCGAGACCCTGCGCGACCCGGACCTCGGCAGTAACGCCCTGGCAGCGGGCCGCGACATTACCCAGACCGGTACCGGCCTGCTGCTGGGTAACCCCCACCAGCCCTGGTTCGGCGAGGGCGCCTGGTACCAGGCGCACCTGACCATTCCCGGTGAAGTGGATGTGGCGGGGGCGGTGCTGCACGGCTTCCCCTACATCGGCATCGGCTTCAATAAGGACCTGGCCTGGACCCACACCGTGTCCATCGCCAACCGCTACAGCCTGTATGAGCTGGAACTGAACCCGGACAACCCGCTGCAATATTTCTATGACGGCGAGTTGCGGGATATCGTGCCGGTCGAAATCACAGTCCAGTCCAGGCAGGCCGATGGCACCCTGGTGGATGTCAGCAAGACCTTCTATGAAAGCCAGTTCGGCCCCATCGTGAATTTCGCCGAGGTCAGCCCGCTGCTGGACGGCTGGCCGCTGATCACCGGCACCATCCTGGCTTTCAAGGACGCCAATCTCTCCACCGACCAGCGCGGCAGCGACCAGTACCTGGAGAAGGCCAGCGCCGCCAACCTGGATGAATACCTGGATGCGATCAGCGCGCTCGGCAACCCGGTGTTTCACGAGATTGTCGCCGACCGCAATGGCGAGGCCTTCTACGGTGACATCTCGGTGATTCCCTTTGTCGACCAGGCCAAGATCGATAGCTGCCTGACCGCGCCCATCGGTCAGCTATTGGCCGACGGCACCACCAACGTACTGATTACCCTGGACGGCTCCACCTCCGACTGCGAGTGGGGCGTGGACCCCGAGGCGCCGGAGGGCTCCGGGCTGTTCGGACCCAGCGCCCTGCCGCAGCTACGCACCACCGACTACGTGGGCAACAGCAACAACAGCTACTGGCTCAGCGACGCCAACAATCCGCTCACCGGCTTCCCCACCACCATGGGCCCGGTGGGCTATGAAGGCCTGCAGCAGTTCCTGCGCACCCGCATCGGCCACATTATGGTCGAGGAGCGCCGCCAGGCTACCGACGGCCTCGACGACAGCCCGCTGTTCACCCTCGAGAACCTCAAAGCCTTCATGTATGAGAACCGGGTGTACGGCGCCGAGATCACCCTCGACGATGTACTGACCATTTGCGAAGGCACCGCCGCCCCCATCGGTGACGCCTGTGACGTGCTGGCCGCCTGGGACCAGAAGGTGGACCTGGACAGCCGCGGCGCCCAGGTGTGGAAGGAGTTCTGGGCCGTGATCCGTCGCGAGTTGGGCAATAGCTTCCAGAACATCGTCGAAAGCGATCGTTTCTGGGCCGTGGATTTCGACCCGGCCGACCCGCTCAACACCCCCGCCGGTATCGACGTGGATGACGCGGCCAATCGCGACCTGGTAATCAACGCCCTGCTGGAAGCCCGCGGCCAACTACAGGCCAACAACGTGGCGCTGGATGCCCCCTGGGGCGAAGTGCAGTTCCTGGAGCGTGGCAACGAAAACGTGCCCATTCACGGCGGCCAGGGCACTCTGGGCATCTACGGCGCAATCAGCTCGCGCCTCAGCGACGGCGGCTACCGGAACCCCAGCAGCGGCAATAGCTACATCCAGGTGGTGACCTGGGATGAGAGCGAGTGCCCCATCGCCGACGTGATCCTGGTGCCGAGCCAGTCCACCGACCCGGCCTCGCCGCACTTCGCCGACCAGACCCGGCTCTACTCCAACAAGGAGTGGGTGCGCTTCCCCTTCTGCGAGGCAGACATCGAGGCCAACCAGATTGGTGAAACCCTGGTGCTCGAGGCCTTCTAGTCAGGTGAGCGGCCGCGCCGTCAGGCTCTTCTGCTGGTTGCTCTGTGCGCTGGCACCTCAGGCCCAGGCCGAGATTGCGCCGAGCACCGCTCAGGAGATCTCGGTGGGCGGCGTGGTTATTAACACGCCGCCGCCTTCTGGCTTCTTCGAGCTGAAATCGCGCAACCCCAGGCTTGACCCCTACTGGCAGAGCTTCGTGATCCCGGGTAACCGCCTGCTGGCAATCTATGGTGACGGCCCGGCGGCCATCTCCGTGGACCAGGATCTGCCGCCCACCATGAGCCAGTACATGATGCTGCAATCCACCCAGGCCATGGAGGGCCAGCTCACCAGCCCCGAGGAGTTTGCCGCCGGCCAGGAAATCATGGCCGCGCAGTACGACGACATGATGAAGAAGGTCGAGTCGATGATCGACAGCTTCGAGGGTGAAGCCTCCAAAGGTCTGTCGGCGGCGATGTTGACCGAGGCAGACATCGACTTCGGCGAGCAGGTGCCGCTGGGCATTCACCACCGCGGCGACTATCTGGCCATGTCTTCCATTGCCAGCTACACCGTCTCGGTAGAGGAGGTGGAGTCGCAGTTCATGATGGTCAATACCGCCGCCGCCAACGCCAGTCCCTAGTGCGGGGGCTCAGGCCCTGGAACGCATCCGGTACAGCCCCGGACAGCACCTCGGCATCCCGAAAGGCGAGCACCATACAGGGGTGCTGGTGGCCCTCCAACACATACCAGGTGCCGACGTCGTAGCGCTGCACCGGTCGCAGTGCCTCCAGGAAGGCCTGTTCAGTCTTGCCTCCGCCCCAGGCATCAAAGCCCAGCATGAAGAAACTTTCGCGTTCTCGCTGGCTTCCTTCGCGTATATGCATTGTTCACCTGGCATCTGTAAACAGAGTCGCAGTATAGCCAGTCTGCTTGGATTCCCGTCGCGACCGGTGATAGTCTCGGCCCAATTCCCGATATTGGCGAAAGAGTGATGAAGTTTCACAAGTACCCTTATGCCTTGCTGCTGGCGATCTGCATGCTGCCCGCCTGTAAGATCGTTTTGCAGCTGCCCGCCGGCGGCGAGATCACGTCGGCGAGCGGCAACCGCGACTGCGCGGAAAGCGAGTGCACCATCGATTGGGATGGCAGCGAGGCCTTTGTCGAGACCTTCACGCCAGTGCCAGCCGGTGATGACAACTTCGTCCAGTGGCGCAAGGAGCCCGGCTACCTGTGCGGCGGCACCACCGAGCCCTGTGCTGTGTCACTGCCCGCGCACCCGGCCTTCGGTGGCGACGTCAGCATCTACCTTGAGCCCATATTCCAGACACTCAGCGGCGAACGCTCCTCCGCACCGCCCGTGCCGGCGCCTTCGGACCGCACCTACGCCAGGACCTGGTCACCTTCATCTGTCGATCAGTGCACCGCAGGGGAGAACCAGTCTCCCTCGGTGGCTCCCTTCACCGAGCAAATGGCCACCACCGATTTCGAACGCAACATTTTCGAGCCCGCCATCGTGTTTACCGACGAGGTATTCACCATGATGCGGCACAGCGACGTGGAGGCCACTGCGATCTCACTGGTGAACCTGTGGAGCGATTTCCAGCCGTTTATCGCCGCAGACGACGGCTCGGAGCCCTACCTCTATGACGACGGCACCCACGGTGATGTCACCGCCGGTGACGGCGTGTTCACCCGCGACTGCCTGGCCGTCGATCTGGGCTTGCTTGGCTACCCCAACGACTACGACCAGGCGCGCGACCTGTTTTATGTGAATCCCGCCCTGCGCGGCAGCGAGTCGGTAACGGCCGTGTCAGACGCGGTGCGCATGAACGATTCCGCGATCTTTGTTTCCCTGGGTGAAGAGTACACAGACGCTATGGGGCGCGGCCGCCACTGGGAGATTTTCAACCCTGGCGACTGCACCTCGTGCTGGCACGCCTGGCATCACTTTGGCGACATCTTCGAGTTCTTCGTCATCGCCCCGCGCCAGGCCTATGCCGGCCTGGGCTACACCCGGGTGCATGACTTTATCGAAGGCACCGGCCACGAGCCACCATACCCGCTCTACTCCTATTGGAACATCACCATGGACGACGGCAAGGAACACCCGGAGTACGTTGGCATGGTCTACTCCGGCTGGCCCTTCTCCGGCGGCGGCCTCTCTCACGAGTTGGGGCACGGTCTGTTGGGCATGAACACCAGCGGATTCCCGGGACCCGATGCGCAGGAGTGGAATGCCGGCGACGGTGCCCACCTCGATGCGGACAACACGCTCACCGGCAACCTGCAGGGCCCGTTGTGGGACCCGATTCGCGGCTTCCCGGTTCCGGTAAAGGTGGATGATGGCAGCAGTGAAAACTGGTGGGAACTGCCCGATGCCCGACTCGGCCTGGACGACAACGGTGACATTATTCTGGTGCCGATCACCAACGAAACCATGGCCTGGGACGAAATCCTGCTGTACATGATGGGCCTGGTCGATGCCAGCGAATCCACCAAAACCTACTACAAGGTGGTGAACCCCGGCCTCACTGACTGCGTCTCGGAGGAGTTCGCCTACGTGTGCAGTGATACCCGGGTGACCTACGACGAGCGCATCCCCTACAGCATTGAGACGATGATTGAGCGCTACGGCGCCTGGCGCAGCAACCAGGCATCCTTCGATCCCACTCGCCTGGAGGTGGGCATGCTGCACGTTTCCGACCGCTACCACACAGAGGCCGAGATCGTCGTGCACACTCAGGTCGCGCGCAAACAGGCCAGCACTGCCGAGGTGGCCGACATCACTCGCGACGAGGTGCCCTGGTACTGGTCCACGGGTGAGCGTTCGAGGCTGATGGTCGATTTCCGGAACTACCTGCTGCCGCCGAGCAACTAGCCCTCGCGGCAAGGGTCGCGCAAACCACCTGGCTACCCCCCTAAATTGGGGGGGTACTGAAACCGGGCCCGTTGTAGCATGTCGGCGCAGCTTTCGAGAGGAGCAGGCACGCTGAACACCCGGCTCAAACCAGGCATGATTGTTACCGGTGCGGTGGGCATTACCGCCGGCGCAGCCCTGTGTGCCCTGCTACCGGTGAACATCGTACTCACACTCGGCCTCGTTACCACACCCTGCCTGCTATTTGTCGCGCTACTGCTGCAGCAGCGCGACCAGGCCCGTGAATCCCTGCAGCTATCGCGGCGCATCGAGGAAGCCGTACACCAGGAGCGCGAGCGCATTTACCGCAACCTGCACGACGACCTGGGCGCCCAACTCCTCAGCCTGGTGTACCAGGCCCCCGATGAAAAAGTAGCGGACCAGGCGCGAGTCGCCCTGCAGTCCCTGCGCGAGGACATCGCCCGCACCTTGGACAAGCGCCTCACCCTGCTGGAGCTACTAGGCGACCTGCGCACTGAAATAGAAACCCGCCTCAGCGCCAACGGTATTCGGCTGTTGTGGCAGGTACCCATCGATATGCCCGACTCGCCGGTGCAGGTGCAGAATGTCATTAGTATCAGCCGCATTCTGCGCGAGGCCGTCAGCAACGTGATTAAGCACGCCAATGCCACGGAAGTTGTTTTCGAGGTCACCTCCAGTGACCAGGCCATCGAGATATCGGTGCGCGACAACGGCTCCGGCATCAGTACCGAAACCCGGCCGGGCCGAGGGCTGGAATCCATGAGCAACCGCGCCAGCCAACTGGGTGGCGAGCTGGTATTCCAGGAAACCGACGCCGGCTGCCGCGTCAACCTGATGCTGCCGCGCTAACTTCATGCAGATGGCCCCACTCAAAGACCCGCAAACCGCCCTGGTACTGGAAGACCACGAGGACGCGCGGCGCTGGCTGGTGGAAGCGGTACGCACCAGCTTTCCGGGCATCGGCGTATTTGAGGCGGACTGTGTACAGGCCGCCATGGACGTGGTGCTGCACAGCCAGCCGGAGCTGGCACTGATCGACCTGAACCTGCCGGACGGCAGCGGGCTGGACGTGATTCGCGAGCTGTCGACTAGCGCCCCCCATTGCGCCCGCATCGTGGCCACCGCCTTCAGCGATGAGGAGCACATCTTTTCTGCCCTGCGTGCGGGGGCCCAGGGCTACGTGCTGAAGGAAGGCCAGCAGGACACCATTGTGCAGATGTTGCGTGACACCCTGCACGGCTCGCCGCCCTTATCGGCAGCGGTAGCGCGGAAAATTCTCAGCCAGTTCCAGCCGGCCGAAACCCAGGAAATCCGGCTCACGCCGCGCCAGGTGGAAGTACTGCAGCTGATTTCCCGCGGCTACAAGACTCAGGAGGTCGCCGACCTGCTGGAGCTGAGCGCGCACACCGTGCACGACTACATCAAGGACATCTACCGGGAACTGGGCATCAGCAACCGTGCCGAAGCGGCCATGGTGGCGTCCCGCATGGGCCTGATGTCCAGGGACTGTTCCTAGCCGCCCCTGGACTCTACCCCGGCGGAAAGCTGCGCATGCTGCAGGCGCTGGTAGTAAAGATGCTGCGGCCCCAGATGGGTTTCCACCTCCTTCAGGCCGGCCTCAAATTGCGCCAGCGCCTCGGCCGGCCGCCGGGCGGCGATCAACATATTGCCGTAGTCCAGCCGCGCCATGATGAGCTTGGCGATAGGTTTACCCTCCACCGTATCCAGGTAATCGATGATCTCCCGGAACAGGGTCTCAGCCCGCTGCCAGCGCTGCTGGCGGGCGGCATAGTTCGCCAGCTCCTGGGTAATCGTCATGCGCAGCTCCGGCACGGAAGTCAGGCTGTCTATGCCAGGCTCCAACAGCGCCGCGGGCCCCGCCGCCGCTTCCAGGTCACCCTTGAGCACCAGCACCTGCAGCAGGTCGCGATTTGCGAGCAAGGTCTGTCGATGCGTGGGACCGTAGGCCTCCGTACGCGCAGCCACCACCCGCCTGAAAATTTCGGCGGCCTCATCAAAGCGCCCCTGCTCACGGCGCACGTAGCCCAGGTAGGCCAGCGAGAACAGGGTTTGCGGATGAGAGGCACTGAATTTTGCGGTGCGCAATTCAATCGAGCGCTGCAGCACGTCTGCGGCTTCCTCGAAGCGGTTGATGCCAAACAGACTCACTCCGTACTCGTGAACACCATAGAGCCTGTACTCATCTTCTTCGGGCAGCACGCTGTAAGGCGTTTCCATCAGTACTTTCATACGCTCATAGGCCGCCTGGTGCTGGCCGTCGTAGTTGTCGGCAATGGCGATGTTGAGCTCCGCCTTGGTGAGCACTTCATTGCTGAAACGCGGCTTGCGCGTCTTTGCCAGCAGCTCCTTCAGCGTCGTGCGCGCCGCATCCCGGTCAAAGCGGTAGAACTGTGCCTGGCCCAGCGCCAGGCGACACTCCTCCCAGGCATCCGTAGCCGGCGCATCGGCCACCAGCTCGTTGCCACGCAAGGCCTGTATCTCTGACGCCGCCTGGTCACCCAGCACCAATAGGGAAACACCCAGGGTGCAGCGAATGGTGGCCTCGATCTGCGGGTCGTCGCTGATTTTGTTTTCCACATCGCCCGCTGCCTTGAGCATGACCTCCTTCACCGTGAGTGCCGCACTGCCACCCCGTTCGGGATTGGAAGACTGCAGCATCTCCACCAGGAAGGTGGACAGGCCGCGGGTGCGCTCGAGCTGGACCTCAGCGACCTGCCGGGCCTGGGCCTCGCGCCAGGCGAACCAGCTAGACACCGCCGCAGCCAACAGGGTGACGCTGAACACCACCGCCACAGTGCCCGCCAGCAACTGGTTGCGGCGTATCAAATGCAGGAGTTCGTCACGCAGCGTCGGCATCTGCGCCAGCACCAGCCGGCCGTCCAGCCAGCGTTGCAGGTCATCCGCCACCTCGGCGAGGGAGTTGTATCGCGCCGCCGGGTCTTTGCTGAGCATCTTGTGGAGAATGGCGTCCAGTTGCCGGTCACCCCTGTCGCTGACGCTGGATACCGACGCTACCGCGTCGCTTTGTATGGCTTCCAGCGCCGCCTGTATGGGCAGGCCCGCTATCGCCACCGGTAGCTGATGGGTGAGGAGCTCGTAGCCAACGGCGCCCAGGCTATAGGTATCGGTAGCGCTGGTGAGATTATCGGTGCTGGTAGATACCTGCTCGGGGCTCATGTAAGGGAGTGTGCCCAGGAACTGGCCCTGTTCGGTGAGGGCGGCCTCCGCTGCTGGCAGCACGTCGCCGCTGGCCACGCCAAAGTCCAGGACTTTCAGCCCGCCGCTGCTGTCCACCAGCAGGTTGGCGGGTTTGATATCCCGGTGCACTACCCCTCGCAGATGGGCGAAGTGGAGTATCTTGCAGCATTCCAGCAGCAGCCCGACCCTGGCACGGGTATCCAGCGCCTGGTCCCGGGCGTAGTCGGTAATCGGCACCCCTTCAAAATAGCGCGTGGTGAGGTAGGGACGGCCCTCGGCTGACACTCCGGCGTCAATGAATTCGGCAATTCCGCTGTGACGCAGTCGTTGCAGAAACACGCTCTCGTACTCAAAGCGACGCCTGGCAACGCCTTCAACGGTGGCATGCAGCACCTTCACCGCTACCGCGGTGTCGCCGTATTCTCCCTTGTAGACATCGCTACTGCTTCCGCCAATGCGGTAATCCAGGCGATAGCCTTCTATGGCATCTGGCAACATCACAGCGACTGCTCCTCCCAGGTCAGGCGTCCGCTATAGTACCGGCCGGCACTCGCGCAAAAAAAGAGGCCTACAGCGTGCTGCAGGCCCCGGTACTCTTTGTTATACAGCCCCCGAAAACTCGCGCCCCCGGGGACCTCCTCGGTTCACGGCTCAAGGCCCCATTGGCCATAGAAGGGCGGGCCGCCAATGCCCAGCACGTTGACTTCCTTGAACACGCCGTCCAGGACAAAGAGCGCATAATCAAAGCCGTTCGCTGTATCAGTCCAGACATATTCATTGCCCCTGACGATAAAGCTGTCGGCAATTTCGACCCCATCAATGAGCAGTGCCCCCGACTCCGCGAAGCTGAAAGTGGCCATATCACCGTTGCTATAGGGTGAGCCCGTGTTTTCACAGCAATAGATCAGGTCGAAGGACTGGCCAGACACCGCACCGGGCAGGCCACTATCTCCGCCGCTGCCATCGCCGCTGCCATCGCCGCTGCCGGCGTCAGAACCACCACCCGTATTGACGTAGCGATAGCTCAGGTCATAGGTCACGGCACCCAGGCCCGGCAAGCTGGTGTTGAAGGATACTTCCAGCACCACCTCGTCCGGCGTGTCGGTGGTAATCGACACCACCACGTTGGTGACGGGTGCGCCGCCGGATTCCTCTACCAGCTGATCGATGGACTCACGGATCACCTCGGTGTCACCGGTGCGCGGCACCTGGTCTGCCGTGACGGCAATCACCGTCTCAGGCACCGGCACCGTGATGGTGCCGGTAATCTGACCACTCAGGGTCAGTTCCCAGTCGCCCTCGCCGGCAATCGGGTCGCCGTTGATCAAGTTGTCCAGGAAAGCGAGGGCTTCCTCATCGTCGATCCCCGCTCGCACGCCGCCCAGGAAATCGGCGTAGCTATCGCCCTCGATTTCAATCACGTCTTCACCGAGCCAGAACCCCCAGACAGCGACATCTTCAATATCCACCTCGCCGTCGCCATTCACGTCCTGCACCAGGGAGGCGGCTATAAGCGATAGTTCGGCAATGATGGCAGCGTTGTCTGCCGAGCCGATGCTGCCGCGTATCCCCTGGTAAGCCAACTCGGTCAGCGCCGTGATGCGGATATTGCCGGCCAGTAGTTCCTCGCCGGTCATCACCGCGCGCAAGCTACCGACCATCGGCGTTGGTACCTCATCCACAAGGCCGTCGCGGTTCGCATCGTAGTCCATGCCGCCGGTAGCGCTGACAAGATACAGCTCGGCCGGGTCCACGGCGCCCACATCGATATCAGCGGTACCGATCAGCAGTAGCTGGTCGCGATCAGCCAGCGCGTCCCAGGCCGGCTGGCCCACCGCTGCGACCCAGTCTTCCGGCGTGGTTGAATCCCCCATCGCCAGCACGTTGCCCTCGTCGCCCAGGGGCGAGATCGTCACCACGGCGCCGCCAATGGCGCCACCCAGTTGTACATAAAAACAGCCGCTCAAGCATACGCTGGCGACCAGCATCGCAATTCCCTTGACCAGTTTCACGCTCACACCTCCGTACCCGATCCCAAGTTCTTGTAGGTCTGTTGTGCCTGTTCATTTAGGCGTAGGTACCGTAGCCCCGGGGCGGGCAAAGTGGTCCCCCCCATACTGGGGGGATGGCGGCCACAAACGGCTGGAAATGTGAAATGGTTCAAAGCTGATGGGGGATTTCAGCAACGAACTGCCTCTTAGCCGGCAAACACACCGGCGGGCGACAGCCCGCTTCTCCCGACTCTCTCCGGTAGCGCCACGGGCTATTCCTTACTCTCGGCTGATTTATGCGAGACACCGGCTCCCAGCCTGGACCCGGTTATCGGCAACCCTCCCGAACACCACATTGACGCGCACTTCCAAACTTATTAGTCTAATAATTAGATCAATATGGAGTAACGCAATGGAAACCACACAGAAGCCCGTCACGCTTGAAGACCGGGAGATCACCCTGAACGTCCGCCACAGGCCTGGTGGCGACAAGACACCGCTGGTGTTGCTGCACGGCTGGCCGGCATCTTCGGCGTGTTGGGAGCCGATTGTCGACGCTATGCGCGCCGATCGAACGTTTATCTTCCCGGATCTGCGTGGACTTGGAGACAGCCAGCGGAAAGGCGACGTAAAGTCATTCGAGAAGTATGAGCTGGCGCTCGACATAAAGGCCTTGCTCAGTGAGCTGGAAATCGGGCCCTATCACGTTGTTGGCCAGGACTGGGGCGGCGTGGTGGCACAGGAACTTGCGCTGGGTGACCCCCGGGTACAGTCGCTGACAATCCTCAACATCAACCTGATCAACAACCTCCAGGGCAGTTTGCGCGGCTACGAGGCACAGATGAAGAACCCCATGAACCCGCGATGGTACATGGCGTTTCAGCAGACGCCGGGCTTTGCCGAGGCGATGTTGCCGGGTAACGAAGCGCTGTGGATTCGATACTTCTTCAGCTTTACCGCCGAGGGAAATGCCATGCCTGAGCCCCTGATCGAAGAGTACATTCGGGCGTATACCATCGAGAACACCGCCGAGTACGCGGCGAAGTTCTACCAGGCGCTGCCGGCCGACTATGGCAGATGGGCGAGTCTCGCCGGCGAGAAACAAACGGTACCCAGCTTTATCCTGTACGGAGACAAGGACCCGTTTCTCACAGCAGAATTCTATGAGGGTTATGAAGACTGCTTTGAAGACGTCCGCAAGCAGGATTTACATGCCGGCCACTTCATTCAGGACGAAATCCCGCTGGATGTCGCAGAGCGGATCGACCACTTCCTGGACCAGGTGGAGGCCTGTTAGGCATGCTGGCTGATCACTGCTTTCCGACCGCGAAGGGCGCTCGGGTGCCCCCATTTTAGTGCCGGAGGCCGTTAGCCAGTGCCCTCGAACACAACGATGGGTTTTGTCCTGGACTCAATCAATGCGTTAGGAACGTCGTCGAGCGCGACAATCCCCGCATCAATCCGGCGCGGGTCAATCGCACCACGCTCCAGGGCCTCGACCACGGTCGGCATGAAGTTGCGTGCGGGTGAGTACGTCGACTTGAGGGTGACACCGGACATATGCATCAGGCCGAGCG
>JANQIO010000139.1 GCA_028282105.1 Halieaceae bacterium
GGGGTGGCCATGGGCGGGCGCGCCGAGACCTTCGCGGGTTTGGCCGGTATGGGCGATATGATCGCCACCTGTACCAGCCCCCAGAGCCGCAATCGCCACGTTGGGGTGGAACTGGGCAAGGGTCGGCATATTGACGAGATTATCGAGGAGATGGTGATGGTGGCGGAGGGTGTGAAGAGCGCGCCGGCAGTGATGGCCCTGGCCGAGTCCCACGCAATTGATATGCCCATCGCCAGCGACGTATACCGGGTGGTTACCGGAGAGTCCAATGCGCGGCAGGCCTTTCGCGGCCTGCTGCGGGTCACCCCTGGCGCCGAGTCGGAGCCGGGTTGATGCAGCATAGGGAAGCCACCTTCAAGGGCGCCGGCGTGGCCGAGATTCACTACCAGCAGTGGTCGCCGGAGCACAAGCCTCGGGCCCTGATTGTGTTGGTGCACGGGGCGGCGGAGCACAGCGGTCGTTATCGGCGCTTCGCCGAGCACTTCGTACAGTCGGGCTATGCCACCGCGGCGCTTGACCATATTGGCCATGGCCGCTCCGAGGGCCAGCGCGGCTACGTGGGGAACTTTGGCGAGTACGTGGAAACCCTGGACCGCTTTGTACGGCTGTTGAAACAGGAGTTCCCGGATACCCCGCGGGTGTTGCTGGGCCACAGCATGGGCGGCCTGATTGCCAGCTGCTACCTGCTGCAGAATCAGGATGACTTCGTCGGCTGTGTACTGTCGGGTCCGGCCATCAAGACTGACCTGGAGCCGCCCATCTGGCAGCGCTTGTTGATCCAGTTCTTCTCGGCGGTGGCGCCGCGCCTCGGCGTGTTGCAGCTCGATGCCACTGGCGTGAGCCGCGACCCCCTGGAAGTGCGGCAGTACCTCGACGATCCGCTGGTCTACGGTGGCAAGCTGACCGCCCGCAAAGTGGCCCAGCTGTTTGCCGCCATGCAGTGGATACAGGAGCAGGCAGCGGATATTCACCTGCCCATGCTGCTGATGCACGGCGAGGCGGACAGCCTGACGTCACCGGCGGGATCCAGGTATCTCTATGAGCAGATCAGCTCGGAGGACAAGACGCTTAAGCTCTACCCAGGCCTCTACCACGAGATTTTTAACGAACCCGAGCGGGCCCAGGTGTTTGCCGACCTGCAGGCCTGGCTGGACCCGCGACTGGAGCGTCGCGACCCTGAGGCGACGGATGAGACGGCGAAGCAAGCGGATGGCGCGCCGGTGGCAGATGAGGCGCCTGCGGTCGCTGCAGTAACGGCGGCGCACGCAGAACCCGCAGCCGCCGAACCCTATATTCTCTATGGTGGCGAGCTGTCCTATTACACCGGTAAGGCCCGCGCCTACCTGCGTTTCAAGGGCCAGCCTTTCGAGGAGCGGACGGCAACGCGAGAGGTATACAAGACCATCATCATACCGGCTGCCGGCGCACCGATTATCCCGGTGCTGGCGGCGCCGGGCGGTGAACTGGTGCAGGACACCACCGAAATCATCGACTTCGTCGAAACACGGCATCCCGAGCCGTCGGTCTATCCCAGCGGCGCGCGCCAGAAGCTGGTGGCGCTGATGCTGGAGCACTATGGCGATGAGTGGCTGATACTGCCCGCCATGCATTATCGCTGGTCCTATATCGATCAACAGTATGACTTCATCATGGGTGAGTTCGGCGCCCTGAGTGCACCGGAAGCCAGCCGCGAAGAGCAGATCGCCATCGGCGAGAAAACCTCGGCGCCGTTCCGGGGCAGCATTCCCATGCTGGGTGTCAACGAGGCCACCATTCCCGCCATCGAAAGCGAATGGCACAGGCTGATGGCGCAGCTCGACGCGCATTTTGCCAAGCATCCCTTTCTGCTGGGTACCCGCCCCAGCATCGGCGACTTTGGTTTGATGGGTCCGCTGTATGCGCACCTCGGCCGCGACCCGGTGCCCCGCGCACTCATGGAAGCAAATGCGCCGCATTTGTATGACTGGGTGTGTCGCATGAATACGCCGGCGGAGGCGCCAGGCGAGTTCCTGGCGGATGATGCCATTCCGGATACGCTGTTGCCGGTGCTGGAAACCCTGAGCCGTGATTTTCTGCCGGATGTGCGAGGTGTGATAGAAAAGAACGCCAGCTTCATGGCGGCCAAGCCCGGCGAGAACATCCCGCGTTATCTCGGCATGCAGCCGTTCCGCACCGGCAGTGCCGAGAGCGAGCGCATTGTGCACAGCTACTCCCAGTGGCTGTTCCAGCGTGCGTTTGATCACTACCAGGGCCTGGAAGGCGAGGGCCGCGGGGCAGCGGACAGTTTGCTGGAACGCATAGGCGCCCTGCAGACATTCCAGGCTCCGTTACCGCGCCGGGTCCAGCGCAAGCCCGGCCAGTTGGAGCTGGTGGAAGCTGCCCGGGACAGCTAAGACACTAACCGAACTGTTTGTTGAGGAATTTAGGCATGACCCACTATCGTGAAATCCAGGTGAAGCGCGAGAACATACTCGACACCCGGGAACTGGAGCTGCCGCAGCCGGCGCTGGCGCAGGGTCAGGTACGCCTGGCTATCGACAAGTTTGCGCTAACCGCCAACAACGTCACCTATGCCGTGGCCGGCGATATGATCGGCTACTGGAACTTCTACCCCCGTGAGGACGGCTGGGGCGTTGTGCCGGTGTGGGGGATCGGTGAGGTGGTGGAATCCGCCCATCCCGGCATCGCCGTTGGTGAGCGGCTGTATGGCTTCTACCCCATGGCCAGCGAGGTGGTGCTCAGCTTCGACAGCGCGGAGTCCGATACGCTGATGGAAAGCACGCCTCACCGGCAGGCGCTGCCGGGCACCTACAATGCCTATCGCCGCACTGCGGCAGACCACCAGTTCCTGCAGCAGATGGAAGCGCAGCGCTGCATCTTCTTCCCGCTGTTTGCCACCTCATACCTGCTGTACGACTTCCTGCTGGATAACGCCTTGTTCGGCGCCGGCCAGGTGCTGGTGGGCAGCGCCTCCTCCAAGACCGCGTACGGCATGGCCAAGCTGTTGCACGGCGACGCCTCGCTCAATGTGCGCCTGGTGGGTTTAACCTCGGCGGGCAACCTGGAGTTTGTGGAATCCCTGGGCTGCTATGACAGCGTTATCTGCTATGGCAATGAAGACCAGCTCGATACGTCCGTGCCGGCGGCCTACGTGGATATGTCTGGCAATGCTGCGCTGACGGCCGCCGTGCACAAGGCTTTTGGCGAGCAGTTGAAGGTCAGTACCGCCGTCGGTGCGACCCACTGGCAGTCTTTCGGCGGCGATGTCTCCTCACTGCCGGGTCCGGCCCCGGAAATGTTCTTTGCGCCTTCGCAGATCGAGAAGCGCGATGCGGAGTGGGGCAGGGGCGAGGTGTTGCGACGTGCCGGTGAGGCCACCGCAGAATTGGTGCAGGCGGTCAGCGACACGGTGACTATCGAGCAGATTGACGACGTCGCGGCTGCGGCATCCGCCTGGCGCGACCTGGTCGATAACCGGGTGGCGCCAAGCCGCGGTCTGATGGTATCGCTCTAGCGCCGCCTAGAACGGGAGCCTGGCCAGGCCTTTGCTGACCACAATCACTTCTCCGCTGTTCGCCGGCAGCGAGATAATGGTGCCGTCCTGGCCCAGGGTGTAGCTCGGGAATATCACGTCTACCCCGTCCAGCCAGGCGGCATCGAGCCCCGGAAGGGGCAACGCCGGCACGATGTGATAGAACAGCAGGTGTTTGACACCGGCGTCGCGAGCCGTTTCAGCGGCCTCCAGCGGACTGGCGTGGTAGTCAAGGATGTCCGATGTGATCTTGGCGATGCTCTGGTTGTTGGTAATGGTCGCCGCCCGGTTGACCACGCCCACCAGTTCGGGCGACAGGGCTTCGTGGACCAGCAGGTCGGCGCTGGCTGCCATCTGCTCCAGATTGTAGGACTTGGCAGTATCCCCAGAGATCACGACCTTGCGACCCGCGTAGCTGATGCGATAGCCCACCGCCGGTGCCACCGGCGAGTGATCCACCCGGAACGCTTCTACGCTAACTCCATCCTTGGCATAAACCCGGGCCGCGTCACCGTCCAGCGGGGTCGGGAATGCCCGCGGCACCATGCCGGCGCCGGACAGCGGCGCAACATCGTCGCCGTGATGAGTGTTGCGATACACCGCATCCCGCTCATAGGCCTTGTTGAAGCCGCCGACAATGTCGCTGACTCCGGGTGGCGCGTACACCGGCAGCGGGAAGCTGTGATTGCCCTGCACCCAGCGCAGGGTCGCGATCTCCCCCAGGCCGTCAATATGATCCGAGTGGAAGTGGGTAAGGAACACGGCCTCGATGTTGCCCAGTGGATAGCGCAGCAGGCCCAGGTTTCTGGCGCCATTGGTGCCGGCGTCGAAGATAAATATGCGCTCGCCGGCTATCACGGCGACGCAGGGGCCCGAGCGCAGGCGATCCGGCAGCGGGCCGCCAGCGCCGCATAACGCAACGTGCAGGCCCGGCCCCAGGTCCTGCAGGGGCGTGGCCAGCATGGCGCTGAGCGCGCCGCGCTCCATGACACTGCGGGAGATGTCCGCGCGCTTGAAGTAGGCAGGTACTGCAGCGATGGCCAGCAACAGGAACAGCAGTATCAGCAGTCGTCTCATCAGATGTCCTTATCAGGTGATGATGATTCTAGTCATGTGAAGTGGAGCTCACCGTGCACTGCGTCACGAAACAGGGCTTCCAACTCTTCTGCAGTAATGGGGCCGGCATTGCTGGGGGTTGAGGGGTCTGCAAAGGCGGCCTTACCAATATCGGTGGCGTTCTGTGTATTCAGTTCCAGGGCCGACAGGGCGTGGGGGATATTCAGAGTCGCACGCAGGGCCAACAGATCCTCTACCAGATCGGCGGTCGTGGCGCCGGCAATGCCCAGGGCCTGGCACAGGGCGGGCATCCGCTCCTCCAGGTAACGTGCATTGCGTGCCACGCCAAAGGGCAGGATCACCGCGTTGGCCAGGCCGTGATGTACATTGTGGCGAGCGCCGATAACGTGGGACACCGAGTGGATCGAGCCCAGACCTTTCTGGAAGGCTGCGGCGCCCATGGAAGCCGCCACCAGCATATGGCCGCGAGCCTCCAGGTCGCTACCGTCTGTGACGGCGCGCGGCAGCCACTGCCGCACCATGCGCATGGCTTCGATGGCAATGCCCTCAGCCATAGGGTGGTAACCCGGCGCGCACCAGGCCTCCAGGGCATGCACAAAGGCGTCCACACCGGTCCAGGCGGTGATGGTGGGTGGTAGCCCTATGCTGAGGGTAGGGTCCGAGATCACCAGTGCCGGCAGCATGGCCGGGTGGAAGATGATCTTCTTGGTGCGGGCCTCCTCGTCGAGGATGACCGCCGCGCGGCCCACTTCCGAGCCGGTGCCCGCCGTGGTGGGGATCGCGATGACCGGCGCGATGGCATCGGCATCGGCACGTTTCCAGTTGTCGCCGATATCTTCAAAGTCCCAGAGCGGGTGGGCCTGTTGCGCCACCAGGGCGATGGACTTGGCCGCGTCGAGGGCGGAACCGCCGCCCAGGCCGATCACGCCGTCGCAGTCGCCGCCCAGGAAGGCCTTCACCCCGCTGTCAACGTGGCGACCGGCGGGGTTGCCGTCGACGTCACTGTGAAAGGCCGCGGTCAGGCCGGCATCTGCCAGCAATTCGCGTGCCCGTGCCACGAAATCAAGCTCCGCCAGTCCGCGGTCGGTCACCAGCAGCGGCCGCGACAAACCCAGTGATCGGCAGGCCCCTGGCAGGTCCTCGAGGCGGCCGTTTCCAAACCACATGCGGGTGGGGTAGTGCCAGTTGGCGCTGGGCAGGCTCATCTAGATGATTTCGAAGTAGCGCTTGAGCTGCCAGTCAGTGACGGCCTTGCGTTGTTCGGCGTCCTCCCATTCCCTGGTATAGGCGTAGTGGTCTACGAAGGCGTCACCGAACAGCTCGCGCGCGGCGCTGGATTTGAGCAACCGGCCAGCGGCCTCGCTGAGCGTGGCAGGCAGTTGCAGTGCCCGCGGGAAGCGGCCGCTGTAGGCGTCGCCGCTAAAGGGCTCGCCGGGCTCTATCTGATGTTCGATGCCCCAGAAGCCGGAGCCAAACGCGGCGGCCAGTGCCAGGTAGGGGTTGATGTCGGCCGCGGCAATCCGGTATTCGACTCGCTGCGCCTGCGGCGCACCGGGAATCGCCCGTAGCGCACAGGTGCGGTTGTCGATACCCCAGGTAGCGGCGGTGGGCGCCCAGAACCCGGGCACCAGGCGGGTGTAGCTATTGCAGGTGCCCGCTACCAGGCAGAGCAGTTCCGGCAGCAGCTTCTGCTGGCCCCCAATAAACCAGCGCATGGTGTTGGAGATACTGTGCGCTTTGCCGGGGTCGTGGAACACCGGCTGACCTTCGCCGTCCTGCAGAGACAGGTGCAGGTGGCCCGACTGGCCGGGGTAGTCACCAGACCAGCGTGCCATAAAGGTGGCCATCAGCCCCTGCTGCTGGGCGAGTACCTTGGTGAAAGTCTTGAACAGGGTGGCGTTGTCGGCGGCGCGCAGGGCCGGCGAATGCTCCAGGGCCGCCTCCAGCACGCCGGGCCCGGTCTCGGTGTGTAGCCCTTCCAGGGTCATGCCCATGCCGGCAGTCATGGCCAGCAGCTGGTGATAGAAATCTGCGTGGGTGGAATTGCGCAGTACCGAGTAGCCAAAGTTGCCCGGCGTCATCGGTTGCGGCTGACGATAACCCTTGTCCTGCAGGCTGTCCGGTGTTTCGTCGAACAGGAAGAACTCGAATTCCGCAGCCGCCGTGGCGGAGAATCCCAGGGCCTGGCCGCGGGCCAGTACCCGCTTGAGCAGCGCGCGAGGGCACACCGCGGCCGCCTCGTCGCCGTCAAAGTCGGCGATAAACAGGGCGCTCTGGTGGTCTTCCAGGGGCAGGGGGCGACAGCTGGCGGGATCGATATGGGCCCAGGCGTCGGGAAAGGCGCGCGCCCAGCCAGTGTAGGAATCCTCGGCGTAGAGCTCGTCGGCGGAGTCCCATCCGAAGATGACATCACAGAAGCCAAAGCCTTTTTCCAGGGCGGAGAGGAATTTCTTACGGCTGACATACTTGCCGCGCATGACACCGTCGAGATCAGTCACCGCGAGCTTGATATTCTCGATAGCGGCCTCGCGAACGAACGAAGCGGCACTTTCGCTGTCAATTACATTCCTTGCATCCACCGGCGGCCCTTTGTTTTGTGTCGTCGTTCGACAGAAGCCTCGCTATCATAGACCTATGCTCGATACACGACCACTGCTCCTCGAATCCGACTTCCCGGCGATCCATCGCCAACAGATCAGCACCCTGCAGGTGAACCTGGGCTATCGCTGCAACCTGAGCTGTGTGCACTGCCACGTCAACGCAGGGCCCAGCCGGACAGAGGAAATGAGCGCCGAGACGATAGACCAGCTCATCGCGCTGCTGGATTGCCTGGCGCCGGCTACCCTGGACCTCACCGGCGGCGCGCCGGAGCTCAATCCCCACTTCCGCCGCCTGGTCCGGGCCGCCCGGCAACGCGGAATCGAAGTGATCGATCGCTGCAACCTGACCATCCTGTTTGAGCCCGGCCAGGAAGACCTGGGCCAGTTCCTGGCGGAAGAGGGGGTGGTGATCACGGCCTCCTTGCCCTGCTACCTCGAGGAGAATGTCGAGCAACAGCGTGGCAAGGGCGTATACGACGACAGCATCCGCGCTATCCGTTTTCTTAATGAGCTGGGGTATGGCGACAGACTGGAGCTAAACCTGGTGTATAACCCGGTGGGGCCGGTGTTGCCACCACCCCAGGAGGGCCTGCAGGCCGACTACAAGCGCGAGCTGGCAGACCGCTACGGCATTGTGTTTAACCAACTGTTCACCATCACCAACATGCCGATCAGTCGCTTTGGTGCGGTGCTGCTATCCCAGGACCAGTACTACGATTATATGCACCTGCTGCGCGACAGTTTCAGTGCAGCCAATCTCGACACGGTTATGTGCCGCAGCCTCGTGAGCGTTGACTGGCAGGGCAACCTGTACGACTGCGATTTCAACCAGATGCTGGAGATTCCCCTGGTAGCCAGCGATCGCCGCCGCCATATTCGAGACCTGCTGGCTGACCCGGCACTGGCGAATACCCGCATTACCACCGGCGAGCACTGCTACGGCTGCACTGCCGGCCAGGGCAGTAGCTGCGGCGGCGCCCTGGAGAGTTGAACAGGCCAACGCTCAGCCTGGTGATGCCCGTACTGAATGAGGCACCGCAGCTGGCGGCGCGCCTCGATGCCCTGCAGCCGTGGCGCGGCAGTGCCGAGCTGATCATGGTGGATGGCGGTAGTGAGGATGGCAGCCGCGAGCTTGCCGCTTCCCGGGTTGACCGGGTGCTGAGCGCTGCGCGCGGTCGGGCCAGCCAGCAAAATGCCGGCGCCAGGGCAGCCGTTGGCGACTACCTTCTGTTCCTGCACAGCGATACCCGCCTTACCATAACGCCCGCTGCGCTCCTCGAAGCCCTGGAGCAAGCCCCGGCCTGGGGTTTCTTCTCGGTGCGGCTGACCGGCAGCGACTGGCGCTTCCGCATCATCGAACGCTTCATGTGCTGGCGCTCGCGGCTGACCCGGGTAGCCACCGGTGACCAGGCCCTGTTCGTGCGGCGCGAGCTTTTTGAGCAGCTCGGCGGCTTTGCCGACATACCGCTGATGGAAGATGTCGAGCTCAGCAAGCGCCTGCGACACGTCGCCGCGCCGCGGGTGATGGCGCCGGCCGTGGTCACTTCGAGCCGGCGCTGGGAGGGGCGCGGTGTGCTACGCACGGTGTTGCTGATGTGGGAGTTGCGCTTGCGCTATTGGCTGGGTACCCCACCTGCGGAACTGGCGCGACGTTACCGTGCCTGAGCTGCTGATTGCACAGTTGGCGCGAGCGCCGGTAGCGGGCGAGGTAAAGACACGCCTGTTGCCAGCGCTGCCGCCTGCCAGGGCCGCTGAGCTGCATGCGGCCATGGTCCTGTATATCTGTCGGCGGCTGTCTCCAGCCGGGCATCTGCAGCTCTGGGTGCAGGGTGACATGTCGGCACCCCTGTTTGCGCACTGTCTTGCCAGCGGCGCCCGGAGTCTGCAGGCCCAGCACGGTGATGATCTCGGTGCGCGCATGGCTCACATCGTCGAAGTCGGTTTGGCGACGGCAGACCGGGTGCTACTGGTGGGCAGCGATGCCCCGGGGCTGGATGCGAGCCATGTTGCCGCGGTGGCGGAGGGCCTGGAGCGCGCCGATGCCGTGTTCGTGCCGGCGCTGGATGGCGGCTATGTAATGCTGGGTCTGGCGACACGCTGTCCGGAGCTGTTCGCTGATATGCCCTGGGGCACTGACAGGGTTTTGGCCCGGAGCCTGGACGCCCTGCAGAAGGTGGGCCGTCGCGCAGTGGTGCTGGACCCCGTGCCGGATATCGATCGACCCGAAGACCTCCGGTACCTGCCGGAAGACCTGGACTGGTAAAGCCCGCTGGCGCTCAGGCGCTGGCGGAGGCCTCTTCCAGAACCGGGTTTGCCACCGGGCTCGAGCGCTCGTAGAGCAAAAACGCAATCGCCGTGCAGTAACTCAGGTTGGTCTGCAGCTCCTTGTCCGGATCACTGAGAAAAGCGCGCTGGCTGGCCAGTCCGCGAACCCTGGAAGCCAGGTCCGGATTGAATGCCAGGTGCTTGTCCCAGATATCACGGTGCTGCTTCGGCGTGATGTGAAAAATGCCGAGGCCGTCGTTGCGAGCCGAGAACAACCCCAGGTCGGGTGCGTTGGTTGCTGCGGAGAGCAGGAATGCTTCGGTGTCGGGATTCCACACCCCCAGGTATTGCAGGGTGGGCTGGATTACCTGGTCCTTCAGGTGTTCCACCGTTACGTACATACAAGTACCAGTACAACTGCCATGTAGCCACCTCACAGCGTGCGCCGCGATCGCCGAGTAAAGGGGATACTGGCAATGCAGGCACGGATCCATTCAGGGTGGATTCGGGTTGCCCCGCGTCCACAGTCCATCATGTTTCGTTCGCACCGTACTTTTTACAGGGTTGCCGCAGGTTTGCCGCAGCTATGAACCCCGCTACTCGTACGTGGCAATGGTCTGGCAGGGTGTTCAGGCCTGCCGGTACGGCCGTTAGCCGATTGTTTTTATTATGGTTTTTATTTAAACACAGCTTTCGGGGCGTGACTACACAAAGATAGTCGGCGTGCTGGCGGTCTAACCGCCCGCCAGTTTCACCTGGTAGCCGCGTTTTTCCAGTTCCTGTTTCAGCGTGTCGCGGGCGTCGCCCTGGATTTCTATGCTGCCGTCGCGGCTGCTGCCACCGACGCCGCAGCGCTTCTTCAGCTCCCTGGCCAGCGCTTTCAGTTGATCCGGCGGCAGCGGCAGGCCATCGATCACGGTGACGGCTTTGCCGCCGCGGCCCTTGGTTTCCCGTCGTATGCGCACCACGCCGTCGCCGGTGCTGGCCGGTCTCGCCTTGCCGCAGACGCATTGCGCCAGCGCCCGCTGGCACTGGGGGCAGAGGCGACCGAGTTCCGTGGAGTAGACCGGTCGGCTGTCGCGGCCTTTCGACCTCGCCATGGCGGCTTTCCTGTGGTGTTGGCGGGGTCGGTATAATAGCGCCGCCGCGCTGCTTCAAACCAGAGCAGCCGGCACAGACCAGATACAACAGGAGGCGGCAGGCGATGGGTCAGGAAAACCAACTGCAGCAACAAGTCGTCGAGCTGCAAACCCAGGTGGCATTCCAGGAGCAGGCGATGGCTGATCTCAGCGAGGCATTGGCGGCACAGCAGCGCGACCTGGCGGCAATTCAGCGCGAGTGGGCGGCGGTGAAAGCGCAGTATGTCAGCCTGCGCGAGCAGTTGCCGGCGTCGCCGCCTGCGGACGAAAAACCGCCGCACTACTAACGCACCGCTAGCGCCCGGTTCGCAGTTCGGAGGTGTCAGCCCAGGGCTTCGACGTCTTCGGCTTGCGGGCCTTTGTCACTATCCACCACGACAAAAGAGACCCGCTGCCCATCACGTAGCTGACGCCGGTCGCGGTTAGGCCCGCGGATGGAGCGGAAATGCACGAAGATTTCTTCACCGTTCTGCCGGCGGATAAAGCCAAAGCCCTTGCTGACGTTAAACCACTTTATCTCACCTTCCTCGCGGCCGGAGCCGGTGACGGCCTCAGGCGGCTGCGCGCCCCCCGGCCTGGCTGCCAGCAGCGGCGCCGCGCAACAGGCTGCAACAACAACGACAGCCAGCAGCAGGGGCTGCTGCATCAGTTCGACAGCGACTATCAGGGCGGTGGCGGCCAATGCGGCGGCAATGGCAATCAGCAATTGGGACTTCAGGCTCATGGGGCGATCTGCTCAGCTTCAGCGCGCCACTATACCGAATTCGCAGACACGCTGCGTGCCAGGGTCAATGACGGCTGGCGCGAGAGTGTGAGATCAATGGCGCCGGACCGGAATGGCCAGCGTGCAAGGAAGAAATTTTGGGGAAGGGGGACCCCTGCTGCAGTGAACACTGCAGCGGTAAACACCCGCCGGACGCCAATAGCGCCCGACGGAGGAAGGAGGGCGGGGTGAGTACTGCGAGCAGTCTTCGCCCCGCGCAGCGTTAGACTTTTGCTACGTCTTCCGCCTGCAGCCCCTTCGGGCCCTCAACAATCGTAAACTCGACTTCCTGTCCTTCGTTCAGGGTGCGGTAGCCATCGCCCTGGATGGAACGGAAGTGTACAAAGACATCTTCGTTGCTGTTCTCATCCCGGGTGATGAACCCGAACCCCTTGGCATTGTTAAACCACTTTACGGTGCCAGTTACCCGCTCACTCATACCACTCATCCTCGACTTGTAGCCCTTTCTTCGTTGTTAT
>JANQIO010000143.1 GCA_028282105.1 Halieaceae bacterium
CACCATGGTGCCGCCCAGGCCCTGTTTGCGCGACACCTCGAAACCGCCCAGTTCCAGGTGCTGCGCGGCGATCTCCGCCAGCACGTGGCTCTCGGTGAAAGTCTTTGACGCCACGGTGATCGGTTCGGCGGCCGTAACTGACGGCAACAAGGCACCGGCCAGGAGCAGCCACGGTGACAGCCGACGTCGCATCAGGACTGCTCTCCCAGCAGTTCGAGCAGGATCTGTTCCGGCTCCTGATGCGGGTGGCGCGCTTTCAACTCGCCCACCTCCGCCTGCTCTAGCAGCCGGCCCTGCTCCAGCACCAGGATGTGGTCGGCAAGCTTCATGGCCTCGCGCATATCGTGGGTCACCAACAGGATGCAGCGCGGTTCCTGGTGCTGGAGTTCACGGAATTGCGCGTGCACATCGAGCCGCGTCAGCGGGTCCAGGGCGCCGAAGGGTTCATCCAGCAGCAACAGGGCAGGCTCCAGCACCATTGCCCGCGCCAGGCCAGCGCGCTGCTGCTGGCCACCACTGAGTTCGTGGGGGTAGCGCGCCAGCAGCTCACGGTCCAGGTGCACCAGCTCCAGGAGCCGGGCCAGGCGGCTGTCGATACGCGCTTTATCCCAGCCAGCCAGCCGGGCCGACAGGGTGATGTTCGATGCCACCGACAGATGGGGGAATAAACCCGTGCCCTGCACCGCATAGCCGATGCCGCGCCGCAGCGCGGGCAACAGCGAATAGTCGATAGGCTCGCCCATCACTTCGACGTAGCCCGCCGACGGTCTTACCAGTCCGTTGATGGAGCGCAGCAGGGTCGACTTGCCGCTGCCGCTGCGGCCGATAATGGCGGTGACAGAGTCTTCAGGGAAACTGACAGTGATGTCGGAGAGTACCGGCGTGCCGGCGAAATCCATGCCGAGTTGGTGGAGGGCGACGGCCGTCAAGGGCAACCGTCCCTGGGCAAATCCATGTGGGCCTCTCGGGCGTGGTTTCAGCCAGTGTAGAGAGGCGAGTTAAAAAAACAACCGGCGGCACCCACGCGCGCGAGGCCATCGCTACGCAGGCTTCTGCCGCCGGTTGAGTAACAGGACGTGCTTGAGGCTGGTGTGCAGCATGCGCTGAGAGTGCTCATCCAGGCACTGCAACTGCTCGATATGCAGTTCGTGACGGCGTAACAGCTCCTCTACCACAGACGCCGGCAGTGCCACATGAACCAGCCGTTTTGCCACTAGTGCACCGTGGTGGAGCTATGGCCGTTCAACTGCAACACTTTGGCGACCATGCTCATCTGGGCCGCGCTGGCGGAGTGGCGGCGCAGCCACCCGCGATCACAACAGCTGGCGTCGCGCACCATCAGCTGGGCCGTTTCATAGGCACAACCCGCATGGCGCCAGGCGTTGAGCCAGTCTTGCGCCGCCATCAACCGCTGAGCCTGCTCGAATCCGCTGCGCCAGAACGGTCCCGCCACCTCCGGGCTGCCCTCGATCCACTGGCGATGGCGGGGGCAAATGAAGCTGAAGTCGAATTCTGGCGTGAGCATTGATCACCTCTTAAATGATAATGATTATCATTTAGATTAGAGCGATCAGCGGCGTTTGCCAAGCCCTATAAACAAAAAATTTGCGCGGACGGCCTGTCACAAAATATTCACCACTGCGTATTTTTGCTGCAACAGCCCGGCGGCATCCTGCTCGCCAATTAGGAGTGTCAGTGGGGTGCAGGCACCATGGCTAAGCTGAAGTCCCCGGCCAGCGAACACGAAAAAGAACGCATGCGGGCCGAAATAGATTCTCAAGTAGCAGAGTTCCTCCGCCGCGGCGGCAAGATCGACGTGTTGACCAGCGAGAGCGCTGGCGGTCCCGACATCGGGAGCGTCTGGCACCAGCAGGACGACATGTCGAATATTGTCCCGCAGCAGTAATTGCACCCGCGCAGCAGGGAGAGTTGATGAGGCCACTTGCATGCTGAACGTCGAGCATATCCTCGAACAGCGTTACCCCGACTTTGTAAACCAGCATACGAAGACCGCCAGTACCCTCTCCCGCTTTCTCAGCTTCCTGTTCTACGAATCGCGCTTCCAGCAGTTCGGGCGCGACTACCCACACCTGGAAGGCTTTGATTTCGTTGAGGCGGCATTGCGCTACTTCGACTTCACGCTGCGGCTGCGAGAGGACGAGCGTGCGCGCATCCCCGCCACCGGCCCGGTGGTGATCATTGCCAACCACCCCATCGGTTCGCTGGACGGCCTGGCGCTGCTGAACCTGGTACGCGAGGTCCGCACCGACGTGAAGGTGGTGGCCAACGACCTGCTGGCGGTGCTGGATCCGCTAAAGCCGGTGATGCTGCCGGTGAACAACATGGGCGGCAACACACCCAAGACCAACCTGGCCAATATCAAGCAGCACCTTAAAGACGACGGTGCACTGATCATCTTCCCGGCAGGCGAGGTCTCCCGCTTTGGACCCACCGGCATCAAGGACGGCAAGTGGCAGTCTGGCTTCGTGAAGATCGCCAGGTCTTCCCAGGCGCCAATCCTGCCGATCTTCGTGGCGGGCCGGAACAGCCTGTTCTTCTACAGCATCTCTTTCCTCGCCAAGCCGCTGTCCACCGTGTGGCTGGTGCGGGAGATGTTCAAGCAGAGCCACAATACCGTGGACGCCCGGGTCGGTAACCCCATACCCTACGATGTCTATTCGCGGGTAGATGGTGGCGCCAAACACCTGGCTGCCCTGTTCCGCAAGCACGTCTACCGGCTGGCCCGCGGCCGCCGTGGCATATTCCTGACCACGGAAACCGTCGCCGCCCCGGAGAATCGCCTGCTGCTGAAACGGGAGCTGGAGCAGTGCGAGCGGCTGGGAGACACCCCTGACGGCAAGCAGATTTACCTGTACAAGCAGCAGACCTCGGACTGCCTGATGCGCGAGATCGGCCGCCTGCGCGAGCTGACCTTCCGCTCGGTGGGCGAAGGCTCGGGCCTGCCCCGCGACATCGACCGCTTCGACCGCGACTACTTCCAGCTGGTGCTGTGGGACCCGGAGCAGATGGAAATCGCCGGTGCCTACCGCATCGGTGATTCCCGCGACCTCATCGCAAGCAAGGGTGTGGATGCACTCTACACCCACACCCTGTTTGAGTTTGGCGAGGGCATGCGCCCGGTGCTGGAACGCGGCCTTGAGCTGGGCCGCAGCTTCGTACAACCGCGCTACCAGAATCGCCAGAGCCTGGACTACCTGTGGTGCGGCATCGGCGCCTTCCTGCGCCGCTACCCGAACTACCGCTACCTGTACGGGCCGGTGTCGATCAGCCGCTACTACAGTGACGCTGCCATCGCCCGCATCGTCTACTACTACTCCTGCCACTACGGTTCCGATGAGCTGGGCGTCACGGGCCGCAAGCCCTACCTGGTACAACCGGAGTACCAGCACAAGCTCATCGAAGCGTTTTCCGGCACTGACCGTGAGGCCGACTTCAAGGCGCTGAGAGAGCACCTGGCCGAGCACGGTATGCCGGTCCCTATTCTGTTCAAACACTATTCGGAAGTGGCCGAACCCGAGGGCGTGCGTTTCGCCGCCTTCAATATCGACCCCGATTTCGGAGACTGTGTCGACGGCTTGTTGGTTGTCGACCTGCAACAACTGAAACCGCGCAAAAGAAAGCGGTACCTGGGAACGGATGTGACCTTAGAGGGAGAAGACCATGGAAGCCCTGAGCTTTGAAGGGGAAATACACTGCAAGACCCTGTGGATTTCGGACGTACACCTCGGTAGCGCGAACTGCAAAGCGGAACACCTGATCCAGCTGCTGGACCGGGTGCGCTGCGAGCGGCTCTACCTGGTGGGCGACATTGTCGATATGTGGGCGATGTCCAAGCGCGTGTTCTGGCCGGAATCCCACAACCTGGTGCTGCGTAAGCTGCTCAACAAATCCAAGGCCGGCGTGGAAATCATCTACATCCCCGGCAATCACGACGCCAATTTCCGCGAGTTCTGCGGCAGCGAGTTCGGCCATGTGGTGATCAAGCGTCGCCACGTGCACGTGACTCCCGACGGGCGGCGCCTGCTGGTAACCCACGGCGACGAGCTGGATCACGCCGTGCGCTTCAGCCGCATCAACCGCCTGGTTGGCGACTGGGCCTACGACACCATGATGATGGTGAACCGCTGGGTGAACAAGATTCGCGACCGCCTGGGCCTGCCCTACTGGTCGCTGTCGGGCTGGGTCAAGAACAATGTCTCCCAGGCCGAGGCCGCTATCCAAGCCTACCAGGCGGCAGCGGTGAACATGGTGCGTGAGCGCGGCTACGACGGCATTATCTGCGGCCACCTGCATCACCCGGTGATCCAGCAGTACGAGGACATCCTCTACTGCAACGACGGAGACTGGGTGGAAAACTGCACCGCGCTGCTGGAAGATGAAGCCGGCCAGCTCAAACTGCTGCGCGGCATCAGTAGCCGGGAAGAGCGTTCAGACGTGCTGTTCGTCGCTGCCTGAGGCAGCCCTGGCAACGACGAGTCAGAACCGGTTGGTCAACCACAGGGCCTGGTAGGGAGCGATCTCTATTATGCCCTGCAGGTCGTGGTAGGCGGTGCCACTGACCAGGTCCTTCCACTGTTCCGTCCCCACCAGATTGATTTCCGCCAGGCTCACCGCCTGCACGACATCGGTGACGTTGTAGACGCAGAAGATACTCTGGCGGCGGTCCATGCTCTGACGCCAGAAGGCAAAAATCTTGGTGCCCAGGTGCATGGTGAACTGGGTCGCGTTGGGGTGGAAAGCCGGCTGGGCGCTGCGCAGGCCGATCAGGCGGGTGATGCGCTCAAAAATACGGCCGTGGTGACGCTCACTGTCTGCCAACGCTGCACGCAATTCCTCATCGTCCCAGATATGGCGGTTGATGGTGCGCGCGCGACCGGTGTTCTCCACCCGGCTGTAGTCGTTCTCGGTACCCAGCAGGCTGTGAATATAGAAGGCGGGAATGCCTTCGAGGGCCATCATGATCGCGTGGGCACAGACGAAGCGATCTTCCTGGTAGTGGTCGCGGCCGCCGTCGATGGTGCCCTGCAGGGCGTCATAGAGCGCCACGTTGATTTCATAGGGCTTGTCATAGCCCTCGCGGGCGCGGCGCATGGTCACCCGCCCACCGCAGTCGCGCATACAGTCCAGTAGCCGATTGATGTCTTCCTGCTCCAGCAGCCCATCCAGCGGTCGCAGGCCAATACCATCGTGGGAGGCAATAAAGTTGAGGTAGGCCGTGCCCGACTGGGCCGGCGGCATGCTCATCATCCAGGTTTTCAGGTGTCGGCAGTCCCCCTCTACCAGGGTATAGACCAGCAGCGGTGGCAATGAGAAGTTGTAGATCAGGTGCGCTTCGTTGGCGTTGCCGAAGTAGGTGAGGTTCTCGCGATTGGGCACATTGGTTTCGGTGACCACTACCGCGCGCTCGGTGTGGTGCTCGATGAGGGTGCGGTACAGCTTGATCACCTCATGGGTCTGCGGCAGGTGCACACTGGAGGTGCCGGCCTCTTTCCACAGGAAGGCCACCGCATCCATCCTGAACAGTTCCACGCCGTGGTCCAGGTAGTGGCGGATGATGCCGGCAAACTCCACCAACACCCTGGGGTTGGCAAAATTCAGGTCAACCTGGTCGGCGCTGAAGGTACACCAGACATGGCGAATGCCGTCAGCGGTTTCCACCTCGGTCAGCAGCGGTGAATTGCGGGGGCGCACCACGGCGCTGTAATCCGCCTCCGGATCGCCCTCCACAAAGTAGTCCTTGCCGGGATCCTCGCGCTTTTTGAAATTGTCGAACCAGCGGCTGCGGGATGAGGCGTGATTCAGCACCAGGTCGGACATCAAACGGAAGTCGCTGGCAATGGCACTGATGTCTTGCCACTCCCCCACCGCCGGGTTGACGACCAGGTAGTCCATGACCGCGAAACCGTCGTCGGAGCTGAACGGGAAGAAAGGCAGGATGTGGACTCCGGCGATGGTATTGCCCAGGTACTCGCGCAGGAAACGGTGCAGCGTCTTGAGCGGCGTCTCACCACCGTCAACAATGGTGTCGCCGTAAGTTATCAGGATATTGTCTGATTCGTCCCAGTGGTTGAGATGCGGCCGGGGCGCCTGACAGCGCTCATCCAGCCCCAGGGTTTGCATCAGTTCGTTGGCGAGCTCACGGTGATCACCCGCGCCATAGATAATCTCCAGATGCTTCTGTAGCCGGTACTGTAGGCCCGCCAGGGTTTCAGCGGGGGGCGGCGTATTCACGGTAGTCTTCCTCAACCGCGTTTCGGAACTGCTCCAGCACATCCGGGAATGCGCTGGTGACACGGTTCCACCCCGGGATGAAGGGCTTCTGCATGGGATTCGCCAGGAAATAGTCCCCGGCCTTCATAATATTCTGGGCAAACAGCTCGACCGCCTCTTCCTCGCGATGACGCTGGTAGCCAAGCCCGTTGATGGCCGCATCGTTCTCGTAGGTGTCGATAAAGTCCAGGGCAACCCGGTAATAGGTGGCCTTGATGGTGCGAAACTTTTCGGTGGAAAACACTTCACCCTTGGTGGCGAGTTTGCGGAACATCGCCTTGGCAATATCGGTACTCATTTTTGACAGCCCGCGGGTCGGGTCTTCCCTGGATAGCTCCTGGTGCTTGTGGTCGTAGACTTCGGCTATATCCACCTGACAAATACGGTTGGTGGCGTAGTTGCGGTTCATTTCCGACAGCACGCCCACCTCCAGGCCCCAGTCGCTGGGAATCAGCAGGTCGTTGATCACATAGGAGCGCAGGGAGAACTCGCCGGCCAGCGGATAGCGGAAGCTGTCCATATAGTTGAGGAACTCGCTGTAGCCGCAGACCTTGGTCAGCGAGCGCAGCAGTGGTGTGACAAACAGCCGGCTGACCCGGCCGCCCATGGTGTCGGTGGCCACGCGCGCGTAATACCCCTTGCAGAAGGAATAGCTGAAGCTGGGGTTGGCAACGGGATAGATCAACCGCGCCAGCAACTCGCGCTCATAGGTCACGATGTCGCAGTCGTGCAGGGCGACACTCTCGGAACGGCCGGTCGAGAGCACGTAGCCCAGCATGTACCAGACATTTCGACCCTTACCCATCTCGGTCGGCGCCAGACCCTTTTCCTTAAGCCGGGCATCGATGGCCATAAGGCGCGGGCCGTCGTTCCACAGTACCCGGTGGTGTTGGGGCAGGCGTGAGAAATACTCCAGCGCTTCCAGGTAGTCGTCCTTGTTGGCGCGATCCAGGCCGATGACGATCTCGTCCAGGTAGGGCACCTTACACAGCTCATCGACGATGTTGGCCAGGGCCGGGCCCGAAAGCTCCGAGTGCAGGCAGGGCAATACCAGGGACATCGGGCGCGATGCGCGGAATTGCATCAGCTCGCGCTCCAGGTCCTCCACCGGCCTGCGGGTCAGGTTGTGCAGGGTGGTGACCAGTCCATTCTGGTGAAAATCGCCCATCAGGTCTCCCTAGCGCTCCGCGCTATCGCTGAATTCATCGAGCAGTCCTGACATCGCTTCCTGCCAACCGGAGGGGCCGCGCTGCTGCGTCCGGAGAATGCGCCCGGGGCCCTCGGGCTGCAGGCTGTCAGACCGCGCCGATTTGATGATAACCCCAATATCCGCCGCCGCCAGCATCGACAGGTCGTTGGGGCTGTCACCGAGGGCGATAACCGGCCCATGATTGACATAGCGCAGGCGCAGCCGGTTCAACGCCGCCCCCTTGTCGGTGGGCCCGGCCACCGACAGGAAGCGGCCGCCCTGCTGGGCGGTCAGGCCATGCTGCTGCAGCAGGCTTCGAAACCGCGGCAGCTCCTGCTCGCTATCTTCCCAGCGCAGCGGTTCGCTGAACTCGCGCTGTGCCGCCAGCGCTGCGGCAGCCAGGGACAGTCCGGTGGTCTCCGCCAGTTCCTCGACCGACATGTCGGCGAAGCCGGTGAAACGGAAACCTTCCTGCTCCCGCAGTGTATGCAACAGCGCAAGCACTTCCGATCTCGGCGCTGCCAGCGCCTCAAGCTCGGCGCCCGCCGCCGTCACGGTGCAGATTCCCGCGCCGTTCTCACAGATGAACGGGCCGCTGATCCCCAGCTCCGCCTGCAGCGGCAGCATCTCTGCCCGGGTTTTGCTGGAACACAGTACCAGCGGGATATTGCGCGCGCGGATGGTGGCCAGCGCCTGCGCCGCCGGCGCAAAACTGTAACTGTCGTGGTCCAGCAGGGTACCGTCGAGGTCGGTCACCACCAGCGGCACACTCACGACACCCGCGCTCCACAGATACTGTGATCTTCCGCCACGTCGAGCAGGTAATCTGCGCGGGCCGGCAGTTCATCCAGGCACTGGCGAGTGACTCGCTCATAGTGCTCGATAAAGCGCCGCACCTGCTCCGCGTTCATCACGCCAGCGCCGCTGCGCCGGCGTGCCAGTTTGTCTTCCTGCAACTGGCGCCACTCCAGCACACGCTCCATGGACGGCGCCCTCAACATGACCAGTTTGTGCAGCCTGGCATAGAGGGCCGCATAGGAACCTGCGAGCTGTGCATTCACATAGCGGCGCCAGCTACCGTCAGCATCCTCGCTGGCTTCCAGATCGTTGATCGGCGTGTGCAGGGCCAGCTCCGGCTCAGGGCCGGCGCCAACACACCAACCTTCCAGGAAGACCAGGTCGGCCGGCCCCACGCCAGGCCAATCGGACTCGGGCAGGCGATCGTCGATCGCCTTGTCGAACACAGGCACCCGGATATCCCGCCCCGCCACGACCGCGTCCAGGGTCTCCGCCAGCAGCGCCACCTCGTGGGTACCGGGCACACCGCGCGTCAGCAGCAGCGGGTGCACCGTGTCTGCCAACTGCTGGCGGGCGCTGCGAGTCAGGTAGAAATCGTCCAGCGACAGGGTCAGCGACCGCAGCCCGCTGGCTTCGAGCATCAGGCAGAGGGCGGTGCAGGCCGTGGTCTTGCCAGTACCCTGCGCGCCATTAACGCCGACCAGCAACGGCGCCCCCCGGGCGGCCTGCTGGGCCCGCAGCCAATCCGCCAGGGGCAGGAACCAGCGTTCTGCCATAGCCGGATATCTGTCTGGCAACGCCTCGGCGGCGGTCAGGGCATTGAGTTGTTCACGCAGCGACATGCCGGTGCGTCTTCCCTACCGATATCAGTGATTAAGGTAACAAGTTTTGTGCCAAAACGCTGGAGCCCGCGCGCCCCTGTTCACACTCGCCAATTTCGCACCAAAAACGGGCGCCTCCGGGTGCCGCGCCAGCCCATGGTGCATGTGTTGCGTGAGACGAGAGTTGATCAGCATGACTCGCCGCGGCGTATATAGCTCCGAGATTCAATGTGTAAGGATAGCCGTGACTACCAGCAAGCTGTTGGCTGCCGCCCTGCTCATGCTCCTCACCGCCTGCAGCGGTGTCAGCGTAGAGCACTATCGCGATGCCAGTCCCCGATTCATCCCCAGCGAATTTTTCGATGGCCGGCTCACGGCCCACGGCGTTGTCATGGACCGCGGCGGCAAGGTGACGCGCAGCTTCAACGCCGACATTCTCGCCTACTGGAAAGACGGCGTCGGCACCCTCGAAGAGGACTTCGTCTTCGATGACGGCGAAACACAGCGCCGGGTCTGGACGCTGACGCCCGATGGCGCCGGCGGTTATATCGGCCGGGCCGGCGACGTGGTCGGGGATGGCAGCCTCAGCTTCGCCGGCAACGCCGTGTTCCTGGACTATGTGCTGCGGATTCCCTACCGTGACGGCAGCATCGACCTGCGGGTGGACGATCGCATGTACCTGGTAGCGCCGAATGTACTGATCAACGAGTCGCGGCTGACCAAGTTCGGCTTTGGCGTGGGGCGCATTGTGCTGACCATTGTTCGCCACCCCAACACCGAGACAGCCAAAGCGCTGCTGCCGGAGGCCTGAACCATGACTACTGATAGCCGTTCGGGCGCGAACTTCGACGTCAAAGGCCCCTGGGATCGCGACGCCGCCGCGGCCTATCTGCAGGCAACCCGCTTCCCGCTGCGCCTGGCCTGCGTCGGCCGCGACGGTTTCCCGCGTGTGGTGTCGCTGTGGTACCAGTATCACCAGGGCAGCTTCCTGTGTGTCACCCATCGCGATGCCAAGCTCACCACTCTGCTGCGCAACAATCACAAGGTGGGATTCGAGGTGTCTCCCAACGAGCCGCCCTACCACGGCGTGCGCGGCCAGGGTCTTGTCAGTCTGCACGAGGAGGGCGGCGAGGCCGTGTTGCGCGATAACCTGCAAAGCTACCTGGGCGGCATGGACTCAAGCCTGGCGCGCTGGCTGCTGTCACGGGCCGAGGACGAATTGCTGGTGCGTGTGGATATCACCCGCATGTTCAGCTGGGATTACCGCGAGCGCATGGCCGACGCCGGCTAGCCTCTCAGGCGGCGCCCGCCTGCATTTCCAGGGTGGGCGGGGGCGGTAATTTGCGCATGGCACTGCCGGTAAACGGCGCGCGCATCACCTGGCGATACTGCTCACGCAGCCGCACTCCCGCCGTCTTCAAAGCGCCTATATCTTCCGGCCACAGCGGCGGCAGCACGGTCACCTGGATGGTCGCCGGTCGCACCAGCAGCCTGCCCTTGGGCAATGCATCGGAAACGTTGTGCAGCACCACCGGCACGATCGGCACGCCCAGCTTGCGCGCCATAAAAAAGGCGCCCTGCTTGAACTCCAGCAACTCCCCGGTAGCGCTGCGGGTCCCCTCCGGTGCAATCACCAGGCTTTTGCCATTGCGCAGGGCTTCCCTGGCCTGGGTAAAACACAGGCTCTGGTCGGCGCGGTCACGATCAACAAATATGGTGCCGTGCGCCCGCAACAGCGGCCCCAACAGGCGGTTGCTGGCCACCTCCTGCTTGCAGAAGCCCACGAAGTCATGACGCACCAGGTGAGCCATGACCACTGAATCCAGATAACTCTGGTGGTTAAAGGTGAAGATCGCCGGGCGCACACTGTCGAGGTGCTCAAGGCCGGCAATCTCGAACTCGAGGCCGGCCACCGCCACGCCCACATCCCCCAGCCAGCTGGTCATGCGATTGGCGGCCTTATTCGGCGAGCGCGATAGCAGCCAGGAGGCGGCGCCCGCCGCTGCGGTGGTCACCAGGGTATTCGCCGTCAGCGCGGTGCGCAGCACACTCTCCAGGTTGGGTTTGCCGCGGCTGGAAAAGTCCAGCACGGTCCAGCCGCGCTCAATGGCCTCGGCTCGCAGCGCCGGTGAGGGATTGGTGGCAACCGGGCGCCCGACTCTTTTCAACAGCGGCAGATCATCACGGCTGTCAGAGTAGAACCAGGCCTCGTCGGCCGAGGCTCCCAGTTTGCGCAGGTAGCGCCGCGCGGCGATCACTTTTCCCTCGCCGTGGCACAGGTTGCCGTCCACGTCACCGGTGACCCGGCCGCCGTTGATCTTCAGGCGGGTGGAAAACACCGCATCGGCCTCAAGGGCGCGGGCAACCGGAGCCGCCTGGTATTCGGTGGCGGCGGTGACCAGCACCACCTTGTGACCCAGCTCCTTGTGACGGCGCACGATCTGCCGCGCCTCGCGATAGAGACTGGCTTGCACACTGCGCTCGAAAGCGTTTTCGCCCAGCTCCCTGAGAAACGACTCCTCGATACCCGCCAGGCCGCGAATGAAGCGACGGTAGGCGGCGGTATACTGGCGCCCGCCAATGCGACGGTCTGCGCTGGAGAGCATCTCCCGAGCCAGTTTGCGGCCTCCGGCCTGCCCCGCGCCGGCATTGCGCTGTCGCACCCATTCCAGGGCCAGCGCGATGGCGGTGTAACCCAGCAACACCGTGCGGTCCATATCGAAAAAGGCCACCACCGGGCCCTCTGAGTGCTGTGCTTCCAGGCTGACCCAGTGTTTTAGCACCAATGGATCTACCGCCACGTCGACCTCCCGCCGCAGATCGCGGCCAAATACTGCCCTGTTCGGGGCTGGATCAGGGGAGATGCTGCAAATTGCCTGCCAATCCGCAGAACTTCTTCGAACTGTAGCGAAATGCTCTTACATGGTCGTGAACAGGAGATTTCCTGTTAATGAAGGCGCACTACGGGTGGGGTAGACGGTGCAGGGAGGCGCTCCGATGCACCGCTTTCGTGCTAACAGGGCTTAGTGAAGGCGACTTTTCTTATGGGTGGGTTGGCGGCCGGGCGCCACGGCGTGCCACCGCAGCTCGCCCGGTTGGGGCAGTCTGCGGTGCAGCCGCGGCAGGGCAGCGGCTGCGGTTTACTGCTCACCGTGTTCCTCCAGCACCGCCTGCAGGGCTTTCTCCATCAGCCAACGGGCCTGATTGGTATAGGCGTAGACACAGGTGTGAGTGGCAGCATCAGACCAGCTATCCACCGCACACTGGCTGGAATACTGCTCAAAGGCATTGAGGGACTGGATCAGTTCAGACAGATGTTGGGTGCAGCCGCAGGCCAGCGGCGACTTGACCTTGCGGAACTTGAGCAGTTCCTCCTCCAGGAACATGCGGGCGCGCGGCTGGGCCAGCTCACCGGCATCGCTGACCCCGCGCTCCACCTCCAGGGTACCCTGCAGCTTCTTCATATGCGCCGCAAAGGTCTCCGTGTCCAGAGGCAGCTTGGCGGTGCTGACACCCTCGTCGTTCAGCTGAGACAGCAAACGCTGGCTGCTGAACTGGTAAAACACCAGCGCCGAGCGGGCGCTGACGCGCTCGCGCAGGGCCTGGAAAGCCTGCATCTGCTCGACATTGAGAGCGCTGCAATCCGCCACCAGCAAATCGACTGCATCGAGGTCTCCGGTCAATTCGGTTTCCACACTCTCGATGGTGCCGCGATAGAGGCGGGAGTCGAGACTGGTCAGGCAGCCCGGATGCTGGTCAAGCCAACCACACAACACCGTGCCCACAAACAGTACACGGGGCTTGGCTTCACTCTTGGCGCTGTGATTGCCATTACCACCCTGCTCCATCATCGCTTCCAGGGTCTTGCGCTCCATGGAGGCGATCTCACCGATGCGGAAGCCCTGCTCGACCAGTTTGACCACAATCTGCAGATGCTCCAGGTCGGTTTGCGTGTACAGGCGACGGCCGTTTTCTGCTTTCTGGGAAGCACCCAGGCCGTAGCGCCGCTCCCAAATGCGTAGAGTTTCCGGACGCACGCGGGTCAGGCGAGCCACCGTGCCAATTCCGTAGAGCGGACGTGATTCCAGTGCAACAGCGGGCATGTTCACCCCTCCAATAGCGAATGTTCATTTATTGTTACGGAACTACGGCCGGATTGGAGCACTGTTTAGCATTTGTCAGGGCAAATAACTAAACAATTTCTGTGCAAGCCCGCTCCACGGGGAATTTGCCGCGTACATTGAACACCAAGTTGTACAGGACAAGCCTGAATGAGCTCCTCGATGATCAATGACACCACCACGGATACCGACTTCTACCTGGAGGCCAGCAGCCACTATCCGCTGCTGACCGCGGAGCAAGAGCGCCAGATAGATATGCGCAAGTGGGCCGCCACACGGCGCTGCGCCCGGCTGCTGCTGGGGGACGAGCGCGGACGTGAGCTGATCGCCGAACTGGCCACCGCCTGCCTGGAAGCACCCCCGGAGGTCGATCAATTCGAACCCCGCTCGCTTTACTTCACCCTGCGCAAGGATATTGTCGACCTGCTGCCAGACAGCGCGGGCGCCAGCGCCCTGAAGAAGTTCCGCAAGCAGCTCGCCGGCTCCCGCACCAACACCAGCACTTTGCTGGCCGCCATTGCCGAGATGACCTGGCCCACCACCCTGGTAACCGGCCTTGCGATTATCCATTTGCGCCGCCAGGGTATGCGCATACCGGACCTGATGGCAGATGCCATGTGCATCTGGCAGCCGGCCTGGTCACGCCGCTACCTGCCGGCGGGCTCGGTGCAGCCTGACCGCAGCCTGCGCCGCGCGCTGGATCAATACGTCAAGGCGCGGGACCAACTGGTGATGCACAACCTGCGGCTGGTGCACAAATTGGCCTGGGATCACCCCGGCCGCAACATTCCCCAGCGCGACCTGGTGCAGGACGGCATTATTGGCCTGATTCGTGCCGCCGAGAAATTCGACGTGGGCCGGGGCTTCCGTTTTACCACCTACGCCTACCCGTGGATCAACCAGCACCTGCAGCGCGCCACCGAGAACAAGGGCAGCCTGATCACCTACCCGGCCCACGTGGTGCAGGAAATCAATCAGCTACACCGGGCGCGCATGGCCTACGTGGAGCAAACCGGCCACGATCCCGGCATTGAGGTGCTGGCCCGGGAAACCGGCTTTGATACCGACAAGGTCAACCGCCTGCGGCGCCTCAGCAACATCACCGTGTCGATCGATCACCCGGAGGCGGAGGACAACGATCTGCGCCACGCTGCCAGCATTCCTGACCCAGAATCCGAGCGCGCGGTGGAAGATACCGAGCGCAGCAGCGTCGCCAGGCTACTCTGGCAGCACATCGACAAGCTGGAGGAGCGCGAGCAGGCGGTGATTACCGGCCGCTGGGGCCTGGATGGACGCCCGCAGCGGACCTTCGCCCAGCTCGCCGATCAGCTCCATGTGAGCCGCGAATGGGTGCGCCAGCTCGAAAAGTCCGCGCTGAAAAAACTCGGTGAGGAAGCGCGCCTCAACGAGGCCTTCGAGGAAATGCGCGCCTAGCGGCGCGCGGTCTTCAGCTTTTTTCGAACACCAGCACGAAGCGGTCGGTTGACCCGCGTATCGACGGATCAAACACCAGCTTGGAATGTGTGTCCGCCGGGTTGCGCAGGGCCTCACTGAATCCCACCAGGCGGAAGCCCTGGCTGCTCAGGCGCTTGATGGCGTAAGCCTCGTCAATGCGGTGCAGGCTCTTGCAGGCTGCGGTAGCGGTGCCCGCCGGGGCGGCGTGGTCGACGACCAGGAAGCGACCGCCGGGCTTGAGGGCAGAGCGGATCTGGCCAATGAAATCGACATCGTCAATCTGCGGCCAGCCATTGTCGGCGTCGTCGTAGAACAGGTCGTGGTAGGACATCACGATAAGCGCCGCATCCAGCCCTGCGCCCAGCTTGAGATCGTCAGCCTCACTGCTGAGTAGGGTGATATTGCCGGCATTGCGACCGTCGAAGCGATCGCGCAGGGCCTTGCCCACGAACTGCTCGTAGGCATCATTGTTCTGCAGGATCACCTCCCCCCCTGGTCCGACCACACTGGCCAGCAACTCGCTGTAGTAACCACTGCCGCCAAACACGTCTGCCACCCGGTCACCTTCCTTCAGCGCCAGCAGGGGAATCACGGCGTCGGGTCGACTGCGAGCATCCCGCTCGATATCCGCCGGCAATCGGCCGGGTTTATTCATGGCATCTTCGACGCTGCCGGCGAACGCCGGTAGCGCCACTAAGGCAAGCAAGCCGAGCAGGGTTTTCATGAGGCTTCTCCTTGTTATTAGCTGCACGGTACGCGTGTGAGCACTGACAAGCATAGGGCAATGCGATCAAGCGCGCCCGCGATGCGACCGGTGGCTATCAACATCGCACGCCGCTTCCCGAGCAAACTCATGGGCCATTACAATGAGGTTGCCAGTAAAGGAGTCTGGGATGAAGATCAATGCCGAATTCGACCAGCGGGTAGTCGTGCACAGCGCCGAACTCGAGTGGCTCGCGTCCCCCATGGCCGGCGTGGCGCGTCGGCCGCTGGACCGGGTCGGCGGCGAGGTGGCCCGCGCCACCAGCATCGTGCGCTATGCCCCTGGCAGCCACTTTTCGCCCCACGTGCACACCGGCGGCGAGGAGTTTGTGGTACTGGAGGGCGTGTTCCAGGACGAGCATGGCGACTTCCCCGTGGGCTCCTACATCCGCAATCCGCCACAGTCCAGCCACACCCCCGGTTCCGAGCCCGGCTGCGTCATCTTTGTGAAACTCTGGCAGTTTGACCCGGAAGACCGCACCCACGTGCGCCTGCGCACCGACCATATGCAGGCGGTGCCGCACCGCGACCTGCCGGGTGTGTCAGTCACCCCGCTGTATACGGACCCGCTGGAATCTGTGTCCATACAGGACTGGGAAGCCGGTGCGGAGCTGAACCTGGAGGTCCCCGGCGGCGCTGAGCTGCTGGTGTTGGACGGCTCTCTCACTGAGCGGGACGACCGGCTTGTGCAGTTTAGCTGGCTGCGGGTCCCAAGCGGCGGCCGCGTCCAGGCCAAAGCCGGCAGCGAAGGCGCCCGGGTGTGGCTCAAAACCGGTCACCTGGCGGACGTCGACCAACAGGTCGAGCGCGTCAGCCAGGCCTGATACACCGGGGCCGCCCGGGCTCGCACGGCACCCCTCCCCCCAGCCACGGCCGTTGCCAAGCGGCTGCGGCCTCTCCAGAATAGCGGCTCCCCGATACCAGCCTGGAGTTGCCTGTGCAGACAACCGATTTTTCCGATATCAGCTATGAACTGGACAGCGACGGCATCGTGACTGTCATGCTGAACACACCCAGGCGCAAGAACGCCATCAGCGGCCTGACGGCGCTGGAGCTGAAGTGGGCAGCGAAGCACCTCAAGCGAGACGACAACGCGCACGCCATGATCATCACCGGCGCACCGGACCCGGACCTGGGGCCCGAGCGCCAGGCATTTTCCAGCGGCGGCTATTTCGTGCCGGATGTCTACGACGGCCTGGCGCCGGAGATTCTCGAGCAGATCGACATGACGGATATCGCCATGAAGGGCACGGTGCTGGAGTTCTTCGGCTGCGACAAACCGGTGATCGCGGCCGTCAACGGGCTGGCGATTGGCGGCGGTATCACTCTGCCGCTGGCGGTGGCCGACCAGGTCTACGTATCTGAGCACGCCTGGGCGAGGCTGCCGTTTGCCAGCCTCGGTATTGCCGCCGAGCTGGGTTCCACCCACATGCTGCCGCGACTGCTGGGCCTGCAGAAAGCCAAGGAGCTGTTCTTTTACCCGGAAAAACTGACAGCGGACACCCTGCTGGAACTGGGACTGGCCAACGCGGTGTTACCCCACGACGCGTTGCTGGATCACGCCCGCGAACAAACCCTCAAGCTGATTCCGCCGCGCGGTGCGGGAGCCTCCATCCGCGCTATGAAGCGCATTGTGCACGCCCAGAAAGTGGACGACCTGACCCGCGCCCTGGACCTGGAGAACGAGGCCCTGAACGAGCTGATGAAGTCCGAGGACTTTGCCGAAGGACTGATGGCCCGTATCGAGAAGCGCGAACCGGTGTTCAAGGGCCGCTAATCGGGCGACACAAGGCCCGGCGGGCCGCGCATCGGCAGGCGGCCCCCGAAACGCGAATAGTAGTGCTTGATCCAGAAGGGTGACGCCAGGGTGGTGTAGACGATCACCAACACCACACCGGCGTAGACCGCGGGGTCAAAGACGCCGGTCACCCGGCCCAGTTCCGCGAAGATCAAGCCCACCTCGCCGCGCGGCACCATGGCCATGCCGATGGCGATACGCATGGGCACCGATTCCCTGATCAGCCAGGGCCCGGCCAGCTTGCCGATGATCGCCAGCACCGTCATCAGCACGGAGAACACCCAGATAAACGGGCTGGTCCAGTCGATGGCGCGCAGGTCCATAGACAGACCCACCATCACAAAGAAGATAGGTGTGAACAGGTGAATGATGGGCTGCATTTCCACCTGGATCTTGCGGGAGAACTCCGCGTCCACCTTGAGTGCGGCGCCGAAGGGCAGGAAGAAACGCCGCGACAGGGCAATGCCCGCCACGAAGCCGCCCAGCAGGTGCGGCGCACCGAGATTCTGGGCCAGCGCCGCAAACAGCAGCACCATGGACACCAGCACGATCGGAATGATGCCCGGCAGTCGGCTGGCATCGTGATAGCGCTGTATCAGCGGCGACAGCGCCTTGGCCAGCACCGGCGCGATCACGAAGAACAGGCCGACAAACAGCACGATGTTGCCGGTATTGACCAGGCTGACGCTGCCACTGACCGAGAACTCGAACAGCACAGCCAGCAGGAACACGCCCAGCAGGTCATCGATCACCGCCGCCCCCAGGACGATCTGCCCCTCATACTCCTTGTGACGCCCAAGGTCCGACAGCACCCGAATGGTGATGCCGATGCTGGTGGCCGTGAGGGTGCCGCCGATGAACAGGGACACCATGATCGGCAGATCGAAGATATACAGGGAGGCCGTGGTGCCCAGGAAAAACGGCAGCACAAACCCGGCGATGGCGACGACACCTGCGCGCGGCCCGGCCTGCTTGAGCCGCTCCATATCGGTATCGAGACCCACTTCGAACAGCAGCAGGATAATGCCAATCTCGGCGAGGAACTTGAGCACCTCGTTGGGCGATACCCAGCCCAGCAGGCTCGGCCCGAGCACGATGCCGGCCGCCAGCTCGCCGATCAGGGGCGGAGCGCCAAGCTTCTGCGCCGCCTCTGCGAACACCCGGGAGGCCAGCAATACCACGGCAATCTGTATTAGCAGCAGCTGCGTGTCATGGGCTTCCATGGACAGGCTCCGCGGACTGGGACAGGCTCGAGTATAGGCCGAGGCCGACAACCGGAACCCGGCTCAGATCAAACGAATGGTGGGTAGCCGAAGCAATCCGCCGCGTGGAGAACGCAAAGAGCCGGTAACGCCAATGGGAGATCGGCGTTACCGGAGGTCGCCTCTATTGGGCCTCGAACCGCTCGCGAAGCGTGTCGACGTAGGGCACCGCGCTGTTGAGATACACCGTGAACGGGTCGTGGTTTGGGTTCTCGTTCCACTCATACTCAGTGGAAACAGCAATCATCCGGGCCGCGTCGATACCAAAGAAGCGTTCGACCACCGCCAGGCTCATATCGATGCCAGCGGATACACCTGAGGACGTGAAGAAGCGTCCCGATTCCACCCAGCGCGCTTGTGGCTGCCAGTCTGCCGGGCCCTGGGCGACCAGGTAGTCAAAGAACACCTTGTTGCCGGTCGCCCGCACGCCTTCCAGCAAACCGGCGCGGGCATACAGTGCCGAGCCCGTGCACACCGATGTGGCCACCGTCACCTCAGCCGCCGCTTTGCGCAGGAAGGCGAGCATGCGCGGGTTGTCGACTTCCACCAGGGTACCAACACCGCCGGGGACCATCAGCACATCCAGCTCGGGGGCGGTATCGAAGCTATAGGGTGCTTCGATACGCGGCGCCAGTGCCCTGGGGTAGCTGGTGGTGGTCAGCACCACGGGGCCGGCCCGCTCCGCGATCAGGTGTACGCGGATATTGTCAGGCCCCGCGTTCATCCACATTTCCAGTGGCCCGAACACATCGAGCGGTTCCGCGCCGTCATACAGCACAATGCCGATATCGAGGGGGGGCTCCCAGCGATCTTCCACATAGTCTGGCGGGCGCCTGACCGAGAAATCCACTTCCCCCGACTGGCCGCCCATCGACCAGACCAGGCGGTAGCGGCCATCGGGCATCTCGCCACGCACCCAGGCCATCAGGTCGTCATCTCCCATCGAGTGCAGGCCCTCCACCCTGGGCGGCGCGCCTTTGCCCACGGGTAAGACCTGGACCTGGGCCGCGGTGTCAGGCGCTTCGGAAAACCAGAGATGCAGGCTCTTGAGCGGCGCCTCCAACACCTCGCCCTGGGCGGGATAACTGCGTAGCAATTCCGTTGCCAGCGCCATCGGCGCCGCCAGCAGGCAAGTCAGCAATAACAGGGTTCTGGCCAGCATCACAGGTTCACTCCCACGGTAAAGAAGGCCGAGCGTTCCTGCCCCGGCCTGACAACTTCCTGCAGCAGGTACTGATAGGGCGTAACGTAGTCCTCATCGAACAGGTTCACCACATTCAGGCGAAACACCCAGGGGCCCAGGGAGTAATCCGCCTGCAGGTCGAAGACCAGGTAATCGTCGCTGTAGAACACATTGGCATCGGTCAGCGGCGCTTCGTCGGCGTAGGTCATGCCCAGGCCAAGGCCGAGCCCGTCGAGGCCTCCACCGAGGAACCGATAGCGCGCCGCCAGACGGCCACTGGTCTCGGGGATACGCGCCAGTTGGTTACCCTCTGCGAAAACCGTGCCGAAGGATACGATATCGGTGCGGTTCTCGCTTTCGACATAGGCCGCGTTGGCCAGCAGTGAAAGGTTCTCATTGGGCTCCCAGACCAGGTCAAATTCGACGCCCTCGCTGCGTTGCTCACCGTTCTGCACAGAGCCAAAATTGGGATCGGTCAGGTCAGTCTGCGGGATATTGTCGCGGTCAAGCCGAAAAGCCGCCACGGTTCCCGTCCAGCGCTTGGTGGCGAACTTTACTCCGGCCTCCCAGGACTCCGATTCCTCCGGCTCGGGGGCGCGGCTGTTGACGCCGGTAAAAAACGGCACCATACGTGAACCCGTCGCGTACCCGGCGAACAGTGACACCGCTTCATTCAGCCGATAGGTGATGCCCAGCCTGGGGTCGAACTCAGTATAGGTCTCATCGGCCCCGGTACCGCCCTCCAGCTCTTCCAGCCCGTACTCGGTCAGCCGTCCACTGAGCAGGATGCGCCAATGCTCACCGATGCTGATGTAGTCCTGCAGGTAAACAGCCAGCGTGCGGTACTCGTTCTCGGTGACGGCATCGACAGGTGGAATAGCTCCGAAATCCAGGTCATTGCTGGCGGCGGCGTAGTCGAGGATACCGATCGGGTTAAAGTCGAAACCGCTGCCAGCCGCGTAGTCGGTGGCATCCCAGGTCAGCCCCAGCAGCAGGCTGTGCTCTACCTGGCCGGCGCCACCGAGCTGGTATTCGAGCTGGGCATCAACGGTGTACTCCTCGGTATCGACCGGTAGCTGGCCGCGGATAATCGGTGCCTCGGTGCCATCCAGAGGAAACACACTGAGGAATGGGAACGAGGCGTATTCGTCAAAGCTGTTCTCAAAGTAGCGGGCCTGAACCAGGCCAGTCAGCCGGTCGGAGAACGCGTGCCGCAGCGTGGCGTGAATGGAGAGATTCTCGATCTCGGTATCCGGGGCATTGGCGGCACCGCTGAACTGGGTGATATCCACACCCGGCAGGCCGACGACCTCGGCCGGAATACCGGCGTATTCCAGTTGCTCGACATTGCTGTAGAAACCGCGCAGGGTGAGATCAGTTTCCTCCCCCAACACCGCAAACAGGGAGGGGTTGAGCGTCACTCGCTCCACGTCCACTTCCTCAACCATATCGTCGGATTCAAACCACTCGGCCGCGAGGCGAACCGCGACGCTATCGGAAAGCGGTTGGTTGACGTCCATCTCCGCTGCCCGCGTGTCAAAACTGCCGCCGCGCAGACCGAAGTAGTAGGAGGGATCGGCCTTCGGGGTCTTGGTCACCAGGTTGATCAGGCCGCCGGTAGGCGCACCCACGCCGCCGCCGTACTGGGTCGAGGTGGGCCCCTTGGCGACTTCAACCCGCTCGAAGGCAATCATGCTGGCTGGATCGATCACCGCCGTATCGCCGTAGGACACCAGCCCGTCCAGCAGCACTTCGGCCTCCTGCCCGCGCACGAAAGGGTTGACCAGGATGCTCTCCTGCTCGTGGCTGGGGACAACGCCGGAGATATTCCTCAGGGCAGCGGTCAAGGACTGCAGGTTCTGCTCTTCCAACAGCGTGCGATTGAGGACCTGTACCGACTGCGGCCATTCGATCAGGGGAACACCCCCCTTGATGACCTCTGCTTCGCTGGCGCTATACCCCTGTTCACGGGTGCCCACCACGATGACTTCCTCGCGGATCTTCCAGCTTGCCGATGTATTGCCGGACTCCGCCAGGGCGCTGCCGGCCATCAGCGCGGCCAGGACCAGCGGTCCCACTGCTAAAGGTTTCGCATACGCGACTACACCGGGCGCTACTGCGCAGACCCGGTAAACAAACGATTTCATAACTCTACTCCTATTGCTCGCGCCCACAGGCGCGCACCAGAACACCCGGCCGATCGCCGAGTGCCACATCACAGAGAATTCAGGAGTGGGTGTTGGCCGGTGGCGCGCGCGACAGGTAGGAGGTGAAACGGCTGGCACGCGGTTGATGTGAAGCCGCGAACAGCGCCGGAGTCGGCGCGGGCTCGGGGCCGGCCGCATTGACTGCGAACATCGCCAGCGCGTCGGCATAGAGGCCTGCCAGTTCACAGGGTTTACCAGTATCAGCGCTGCTGCCCTGATGGCCGTCGTGATGGCCGCCGTGATGATGGTGATGCTGGTGCTGATCGCCCAGCAATACCTGCATGACCTCCGCCGACAGGCCGTCGGGGCAGAGCTGCAGGTACCAGCCGCCGCTGACTGCGGCAGGCATGAAGCCACGGGGAACCGCCACCTGCAGCGCCATGGCGGCAGCGGCAAGCATTGACAGCAAACGTCGTTGACGGCGGGAGAAGTACATCGGCGTCGCAGTATACCCGAGGCCCAGCGTGCTGGGCAGCGTGCTAGTGACGGACTGTGGTCACCGGCTTCAGTAGCGCACCATGCGGTAGTAGACCAACAGCAGACCCGAGGTGAGCAGCGCGATGGCGCTGATAATCCAGGTGCCTTCGCCGTCGCCAATCAGCGGTGACATCAGCGCCGGCCCCAGGCCGCCGCCGATCAGGGCAGACATGCCGTTGTAGAAACCCATGGCGGGGGCGAACTGGTCCATGGGCAGGATGCGCTGCACCAGGGCAAACTCGCTGGCGGTGAAAGCGGAGAACAGAAACACCGCGGCGGTCATGCAGACGATCACCAGCGGCAGGCTCTCGGTATTGAGGGCGATATAGATCGCCACACCGGCGGCGCCGAAACCGACGCCCGCCAGCAGCGCGCGTATGTTGTAGCGGTCCCCCAGCGTGGACCACAGCGCCACACCCACCAGAGAGAAGGCATAGGGCGCCGCTACCAGGAAGGTAATCTCGTCATAGGGAATACCGCGCCTGTTGGTGAAATAGGTGGGCAGCCAGCTGGTGAGACCGAGGGACATCAGGTTGTTACAGACACCGATCACGAACAACAGCAGGAAACGCGGCGTGGTAAACAGGCTGCGCAACAGCTGGCCGCTCACCTCCTGCTGCGCTTCGCGTTCTCGGCCGTCGGCGACCAGGCGGACCTCCTGGGCAGACACGCTGGGATGCCGTTCCGGGGAGTCGTGTACAAAGCGGTAGACCAGGGGCAGGCTCACCAGGGCGCCGGCCGCCGCCAGCACCAGGAAGCCCGCGCGCCAGCCGAACTGTCCCATCAGCGGCACCAGCAGCATCGGCGCCAGCAGCACCGCCAGGAAGATGCCCGCCACAATAATGCTGTTGGCGCGGGCCCGCTCCTCCAGCGGGAACCAGGTCTTGGTGGCGGTGGTCATCATCGGCACGTGCACACCTTCACTGAGTCCCAGCAGCACACGGCTGGCCAGCAGCAGCATCATCCACTGGCTCACCCAGGCGCCCATGGCGGTAAATACCGACCACAGGCAGACAATGGCCATCAGGCTGCGGCGCGGACCGAAGCGCGCGGCTATCGGTGACAGCAGGATATTGGCGAGGCCGTAGGCCCCGTAGAACAGACCCATCAGCAGGGAACCGTAGCGCTGGGTGTCCGCCTCGTTCCAGTGGTACTCAGCAGCCATCAGCGGCAGCGCGAAGGTGATGTTGATGCGATCGAGGAAGCCCACGAAGAAGGTGACCATCAGCACCAACGCCAACTGCCAGCGGCGCTGCCCGAGGAATCTCATCATGGTGATCCCCCGCCGCTAGGCGGCGGGCTCGTGCTCCGGCTGCATCTGATCTGGGTTGTAGAGCCGGTTGACGTACTCACCCAGCAGCATTTCGCGGCTGTCCGCCGGCAGCTGGTTGAGGATGTTATTGATCTCCACCATGCTCTCCGGCAGCTCGCTGCCATCGCCGAGAATATCGCCCAACTGGTCCATCACCTCGGGGCCGGAGTTGACGATGAAGTCGTGCAGCTCCTGGGGCAGCTCGTAGCGCTGCTGCCCCACCTGGGCATCGCGCACGGATTTCGCCACCTCCGCCAGGTCGGCGCAGAACTCATCCACCGCGTGGGCATTGTGGTAGCCCACCGACAGATGCATATTCTCGCTGGAATTGGCAAAGCCGAACTGGGGTTGGATGTACCAGCCGCGCTTTTTCATCTCATCCGCCAGCGGGAAAATATCGAAATCCACAGCCCGCAGCGCCAGCATGTTGATCTTGGCCTCGCCCATCACCTCCATGCCCTCGATGGCAGTGACGGTGTCGACAATCTTGCGGGAGGCTTTCTGGCTTTCATCCACCAGGCGCAGGTATCCGTCCCTGCCCAGGTAGTTGAGAATCGCCCAGCAGGCCGCCACCGGGCCGCCGCTCTTGGTGGAGGTTACCCCCGGGTTGATGACCGCATAACCGGTCCAGTTGGCGTAAGAGAAGATCTGGTAGCGGCGTATGGCGCGGTCCTTGTAGAGGATGCAACTGGCGCCCTTGGCGGCGTAGCCCCACTTGTGGAAATCCATGGACAGCTGGGTAACCCCGGGCACCGACATATCGAAGTCGGGGATGTCATAGCCCAGTTCCTTGGCAAAAGGCAGGTACATACCGCCCACGCAGCAGTCAACGTGCAGGCGCAGCTCGTGACGCAGGGCAATCTGGCCGAGTTCGGCTATCGGGTCGATGGCGCCGTGGGCATAGGACGGCGCGGAGCCCACCATCAGGATGGTGTTGGGGGTAATCGCCGCTTCCATCTGCTCGGGGATGGCGCAGAAGTTGTCGTCCACATCCACCAGCACCGCCTTCAGGTCGAAGTACTGGCAGGCCTTGTGAAAGGCCGGGTGAGCCGTGGTCGGCATCAGGATTTCGGGTTCGGTGATCTCGGGCTTAATATCGCGGTAGTAGTCGCGGGTCGTCTTGAGAGACAGCAGGATGCTCTCGGTACCGCCGGAGGTGAAGGTGCCGGTGGCGTCCTCGCCACCGTTGACCAGGTCGACCGCCATGCCGATCACGTCTTTTTCCAACTGCATGCAGCTTGGGAAGGAGGTCGGGTCCAGGCCGTTCTCGGTCATGTAGAGGTTGAAGGCATCCTTGAGCAGCTGCTTGGCCTCCTCACCGGCATCGTAGATGTAGGCAAACACCCTTCCCTCCTGCCAGGGCACATCATTGCCCTTGAGGGAATCCAGGTTAGAGAGAATGTCGGCGGGCTGCTTGCCCGAGGCAGGAAACTTCATGCTTGCTCCGTCAGGAAGAAAAGGCTATCTTCGCAATATTGTACATTTGTACAATTATTGCAAGCACAATCGGAAATCAAAGCCCCGCGCACGGGGCCGGGAAACAGTATGACAGCGCAGGCCAAAAAGAGCCGCCAGCGGCGCAGCAAGGGCGAGCAGACCCGGGAAGTGATTCTCGACGGCGCCCTGCGCGTGCTCGCCCGCGATGGACTGCGCGGTGTCACCCACCGCGCCGTGGCCGCCGAGGCCGGCGTGCAGCTATCGCTGACCACCTACTACTTCAAGGACATCAACGCGCTTATCGAGCAGGCCTTCGAGTTGTTCTGCACCCGCAGCAAGCCCAACAATGAAAAAATCTGGGTGGACCTGTTTGACTACATGGACCGCTACTCCCCCGCCGAGCTGCGCAAGTCCGCGGTGCGTGAGGCCATCTGCGTTGACCTCGCCGAGATGGCCACCGACATCCTGCTGCAAGGCGTAAAGGAAACCCCGGAAGGGCTGGCGGTGGAGCAGGTATTCCTGTCCAGCGTGCAACAGGCCCCCAACCTGCGCGAAATGGCCGCGGAGCACCGCCAGAGCCTGCTCAACCCCCTGATCAGGCTCTGCGGCCTGGTCAACCGCAAGGACCCGGAGATCGATGCCGCCCTGCTGCTGGACACCATGACCCGGCTGGAATACGAGGCGATCCTGATGGACCCGAGGGATATCGACCGGGAGCACATCGTGCGCCTGCTACGGCGCCAGATCGGTTGGGCCCTGGGCCTGAAGCGCGCCTGAGGTGGAGCCCTACGCATCCCTGTCCCGGGCCCTGGATGCGGCGGATTTGGCGCAGCCCTGCCTGGTGATTGACGGTGACCGCCTGCAGGCCAACCTCGACAGGCTCAAGTCGCGACAGCTGCCCCAAACCCTGCGCCTGGTAGTGAAATCTCTCCCCAGCCTGCCGCTGCTGGATGCCTGTATGGCGGCCTTGGATACCCGGCGCCTGATGAGTTTCCACGCGCCCTTTCTTGCGCAGCTCCTGGAGCGCTACAGCGATGTGGACATACTGCTGGGCAAGCCCCTGCCCGCGGCCGCCGTGCGCAGCGTGTTGAGCCGGTTTCGCGACCGGCCCGCGCGTATCGACCAGGTCCAGTGGCTGGTGGACAGCGAGCAGCGCCTGGCCCAGTACCTGGAAATAGCGGCAGCGCTGGATATCTCACTGCGCATCGCCATCGAGATCAACGTCGGGCTGCGGCGCGGCGGCCTGGACCAGCCAGCGCAGCTCGACACGCTACTGGGCCAGATCGACCGGGCCTCGCACTTGCGCTTCAGCGGCTTGATGGGTTACGACGCCCACGCCGCCAAGGCACCCGGTGGGCCGGCCCGGGCACTGACTGCCGCCAACCAGCGCTACCGGGCATTTGTCGAGCGCTGCGCCGGCCGCGCAGACGGCCTGACCCTGAATGGCGCCGGCAGTCCCACCCACGTGCTCCACCAGCAGGACAGCCCGCTGAACGATGTCAGCCTGGGCTCGGTACTCCTGAAACCCACAGATTTCGATCTACCGCAGCTGGCGGACTACCAGCCCGCCTGCTGGATCGCCACGCCGGTGCTCAAGCGCCAGCAGGGCGTATCAGTGCCGTTCCTGTCCACCTGGACCCGGCTGGCATCGCGCCTGCCGGGGCGCTCGCGTGACAGTGTGTTTCTCTACGGCGGCCGCTGGATGGCCACTCCCGACTGGCCCCGGGGCATGCAGACCCACCGGTTGTATGGTCTCAGCTCCAATCAGCAGCTGATGACGATTCCCGCCGCCAGCGATATCGCTGTGGATGACTGGGCATTCTTCCGCCCCAGCCAGTCCGAGGCGGTACTGCTGCAATTCGGTGATCTGTGCGTGGCCCACAACGGCGTCCTCGGCGAGCGCTGGCCGGTGTTGCAGAACTGATGCTGCGCCTGCTCCGAAACGGCCTGCTGACCCTGCTGCTTGTGGCCCTCGGCGGCGCGGGAGTGGGTTGGTGGGCCCTCAAGGCATCCCTGCCCAGACCGACCGGACACGCATTACTGCCCGGGCTCAGCGCGCCGGTCAATATCGCCTACGACGCCTGGCAGCGACCCTACGTCACCACAGACACGCTGGCGGACGCCATCGCGGCCGAGGGCTGGTTGCACGCCAGTCACAGGCTGTGGCAAATGGAGCTGTATCGCCGGGCCGGCAAGGGGCGCATGGCAGAACTGTTGGGCAGCGAGCTGATCGCTACCGATGAGCAGCTCTGGCGTTTTGGTGTGCCGCAGCTCGCCCGGCGGCTGCAGGACAATGCCAGCCCGACACTGGTGACTCTGGTGGACGCGTACCTCAAGGGCGTCAATGCCGCCATCGCCGACCTCGCGGCGCCGCCGCCGGAATTCCTGCTGCTGCGGCACAGCCCCGGTGCCTGGACACGCGACGACGTGTTTGCGGTGGGCGCCCTGATGGCCTTCCAATCCTCCAACAATGCCGGCAAGGAACTGCTGCGGCTGGCGCTGCACGCCGCGGCCGGCCCAGAGCGGGCGGCCCTGTTCCAGGAGGATCTCAGTGAACTGCCGGGCTACCCCCTGGTGCTGCCCGGGGAGCCGGGTATCGAGGCGCAGCAGGCCGCGTCCGTCGCGCCAGGAGACTGGCGGGCTGCGCTGGCCGCCATGGATGCGATCGATCCGCTGCGGCAGCCGCTGATGCCGCGGCTGGCATTTGGCAGCAACGGCTGGGTGGTGGCGCCGGAGAAAAGCGCCAGCGGCCACGCCCTGTTCGCCTTCGACTCCCACGACAGCCTCGGCCTGCCCACCCTGTTCTACGAGGTGCACCTGTTCTATGCCGGCAGCCGCCGCCTCAGCGGCTGGTCCGCCCCGGGGCTGCCCGGGGTCATCAACGGTTTCAACGAGTCCATCGCCTGGGGCTTCACCAACATCGGTGACAGCCAGGATCTCTACCTGGAAACCGCGGTCGCCGGCCGCCCCGGCGTTTTCATGGACGGTGACACCGCCTACGCCGCGAGAATAAGCAGCATCACGCTGCCAGTACAGGGCGCCCCGGAACACAGCTTCGAAATCACCCACACGCGCAACGGCCCGCTGATCCACCAGGACCCACCGCTGGCGCTGCGCTGGACAGTGCAGGACATCGGTGAACTGGGCCTGGACGGTTTGCTGGCATTCAATCTGGCAACGGACTGGGACAGCTTCAACGCCGCCCTGGATCTGCACGCCGGCCCGGTGCTGAACGCCACCTACGCCGACCGCGACGGCAACATCGGCTTTCGCACCGCCGGCCTGCTGCCGCAACGGGCGCGAGGTGAAGGCCTGCTGCCCCTGGCCGGCCTGCCGGAGCATCGCTGGCCTGGCCTGGTGCCCGCCGAGGCGATGCCCCGCAGCCTCAATCCGGCTGAGGGCTATATCGCTGCAGCCAATGCCCGGGTCAGTGCGCCGGGCAGCTTCCCGCTGGTCTCAGCGGACAATGCCGCGCCCTACCGCATTGCCCGGCTGCAGTCGATACTGGGGGCCGAGCGCCTGTTTTCAGTCGCCGATATGCAGGCCCTGCAGATGGACTGGTATGACGGGCAAGCCGCCCGGGTGCTGCCGACGATGCTGGCGGCGCTGGAAGACCGGGAAGACCTGGCTGATGCTCGCAGGCTGCTCTCAGACTGGCTGCAGAGCCCGATCGCCAGCGCCGATAGCGGCGCGGCCCTGCTGTTCCAGGCCTGGTACCTGGAGCTTGCCGAGGCCCTGTTTCACCCGGTGCTGGGCGATGAGCTCTACCGCCGCCTGCTGGCTGAAAACTACCTGGTCAACTTCGCCCTGGACACCCTGTTGCTCACGGACCGGCACGCCACCTGGTGGCCGGCGCCCCGGGCCACCGTGCTGGCTACCAGTCTCGCCATCACCGTTCAGCGCCTGCAAACCTCACTGGGGCCGATGCCGGCCTGGCGACTGGACGCCCGCCAACAAGTGGGGTTGGAGCACGAACTCAGCAAGGCGGTAAAGGAACTGGCGCCGCTGCTGGCCGTGGCACCGCGGCCCTGGGGCGGCAGTCCCGCCGCGGTGGGACGCGCCAACTACAGCTATCGCAAGCCCTTCAAGGTGGTACATGGGGCTACCGTGCGCACGGTGGGCGAGATGGCGGCGACGCCGGCGTTCAGGGCGGTGATCCCCGGCGGCCAGTCCGGGCATTTCCTCAGCCCGCACTACAGCGACCAATTCGAGGCCTGGCTGGCGGGCGAACTGCTGCCCATAGCTGCTCCCGGCAACGGGGCACGCATGACGCTGCTCGCCCCGCAGGAGGACCAGGACGCCCTGGACTAACGCAGCAGGATCGTACCGTCGCGCTGCACCTGCAGCGGCTGGCCGGTCTCTATGTGCTCAAAGAGATCGTCACCGGGCACTTCGACGATGGGTATGGAGCGCTCGTACCAGGTTTCCGCCAGTGCCACGCCGGACACCAGCAGGGAGTCCGCATCCTGCACCAGCAGCGCCGCCGGCCCCTTGCCCTCTGCGACCAGGTCCAGTAGCACCAGGCCGGTGTGCGTGGAGCCGATACAGGCCGGGAACACCAGCACCACACCATCCAGGTAAACCTTGTACAGTTCGTGGTGCACGTCCCACATTTGCGCCTTGCGACCCGGCAGCAGGTTGGCCGGCTTGCACATGGCGGCAGTGAAGTTGACCGCCTGACGCGTGACCAGGGCCGGCCCGCTGGCTTCACCGGCGATGATGGGGCGCCCCTTGAGGCTGGTGATTTCGCTATTGGCAACACTCATCGCAGTCTCCTAAAGAACGCCGCAGACCTTGAGCACGTCGTCGAGGTCGCCGTACTCAGTGCCTTCCAGGTAGTAGTAAAGCTTGCCGGAATTGGTCAGCACCTGCTGTTTGCCTAGACCGATGCGCACGGACATCGCCGCCAGCGGGCAGTGCTCATGCACTTCGACCCCGGCCTTGAGGACCTCTGCAAACAGCGGTGTCTGCTCAAACTCGCGCAGGGCGCTGGGCATCAGGTGGAAGAGCACCCGCCGTTTGACCCGCTTGCCCACGAAATGCCGGCCGATTTGCTCGGCTTCCTCGAGGGTCATCTGCGGGCAGCCAAAGGCGACAATCTTCGAGTCCGACTGCACCTGACCACTGGCGCGCACCCCGGTCAGGTCATCCTGGGTCAGGGTGATGGTTTTCTCGGGTTCACGGCCCAGGAACGCCGCCTCCTCGGTGGGTGCCTCGGGCGTCAGCCCGATGACATGGAACAGGCTGACACCGCCGCTGGCGGCCATGGCTGCGCCCATGTTCTTGAGCTCTGCAACGCTGAACGGGTAGTGATCCAGCACCGGCGAACGGTCCACACAGTGCCGGCCCAGCAGGAACCCCAGGGCCTGGGCGTCCATGACGTCTGCGTCGAGCTTAACCCGTATCTGGCCGGCACGGTTTTCATCCAGCAACAGGCCAAATTCCGGGGTCAGGCCGGTCACTGCCTGGCAGATATCCACCATGATGGAGTTGCGATTGCTGCGGGCGCCGATCACCGAGTTGGCGTAGATCACCGCCGAGGATTCCGCCCAGCCGAGAATATCGCCAAACTCCGGCCGATTGACGTCCAGGTAACTGACACAGGAGTAGTTGGGCGTGACACCCAGCGCTTCGAGGTTGTCCTCGTGGCGGCGCTGACCCTTCAGCACCAGCCGATTCTGCAGACTGAAATCGTAGCCGGGCCGGGGGTTGAGGGTGGTCTTGACCTTGACCCGTATGCCCGCCGCCACCAGGCGTTCGACAATTTCGTAATAGGCCTTGAAGGAGGAAATCCGGAAACTCCCCGTCAGGTGCGCACTCTTGATCGGCACCAGGCGCGGCGCCTTGAAGGCGCTGCCGTAGCGCACCAGCGTATCCATGCACTGGGCCATTTCCGGCCCTTCGGCCCCGTCCAGCAGCGCCTGCTGTTCTTCGGTGAGCTGCATGCCACCCTCCTCGGCAAAGCTGTAATTGTACATATGTACAAATAACCGGCAAGATTTGCTCAAATTTACTTAAAATCGAGCGCCAATGTGACACATTTTGCCAATTGACTGGCCCCGCTGAGCTACAAGCTAAGACCTTGAAAATAGTCGCTTTTTAGCATCGCGGCCGCTCGTTTTGAGACAAAAATCACGCGTTTGTGAAATTATTATTACAAAAACATGAAAAAACTTGCGACCCGAGAGTTTGTGGGGTTATATTCCGCCTCAAGTCCTGCACGGCGGCAGTCTGCAATAATATAGTCATCTGCCTGTCATGTTATATGACAGCGTCTGATGGCCTGCTTGCAGTCACCTGAAGCAGCATCAAAGCAGCAACAAGAAATGATGCGCGATGCATCCAATAAATAGCTGTTGGACCTGGAGCACGCCGCCACCTAGACCATAATTCGCAGGCGACGGGACCGCGCCGAACAGCGGTAACCCCTGTACTCGTTGTGATAACGAATTGGGAGATCATCATGAAAAAGACCAGCCTGGTCCTTGCGGCCATTCTTAGCACACCTTTGCTCGCCCTGCCCCTGGCCAGCTCTGCAGAAACCGTCCGCGACTGCGTTGTGGAAGGGACTGTAAAGCGTCAGAAAGGCAGCAGTGACAAGGTCTATGTGGCGTTCCACTCGGCCAAGCCTGCCGAGAAAGGCGCCTCCTGCCGCATGAACCGTCGGGAAAAGTTCCAGTTCAAGGCCCCTAACGCCGCCGAACTGCAGGATGCCGAGCCCGGCACCAAAGTGCGCTACCGCTACACGGAAGACTCGGAAAAAGGCGCCACCTGGAAGCGGGAGAACCACTCCAGCTAACACGGTGTAGCGCGGTGGAGGGCTCTCCGCAGGGCGCCCTCCCGGTTATCGCCCGCCCAGGTCAGCCTGGCGGGCGATCGCTCCTCGCATACCCGCCAGCGGGTGGGTGTTGCGCAGCTTGACTGTGCCGTCGCTCAGCTCGATCCCCAACTCGGCAAACTGCTCCTCGAAAGGCGGTAAGGCCCGACTCGCTGCCACCTGGTCGAACAGGGGCACAAACAGCAGTTCACCGGTGACACGATCCAATTCCACGGCAATTTCCCGCGCCGACATGGCACTGTCAGCACAACAGGCGTTGAGGCCCGCCAACGCGGTGTCCAGACTCTGGCGGCCGTTGCTGCGGCGCCGCAGTTCGGTGTCCGCGCGAAAGAAATACCAGGCGCCGCTCCAGTACACACGCATATAGCTGCGGTTTTCACGCATGGCGGGACTCAGTTCGGCCAGGCTCAGGTCCGGACGCCGATTGGTGCGGCCGCGAATGAACCCGTCGTGCAACCGCTGCCACATCTCGCGTTCGTCGAACACACCGTGACGGGCCTGCAACAGGTTCTGGTAATAACTGGCCAGGCCCTCACTGAACCACATGTCGCCCCAGCCCCGGTAGGGAATCAGCAGGTGGGCAAACTCGTGATAGGCGGTCCAGTTGCCCCTGAGTTGCTCGCGGCTGGCGCGCGGGTCGATGTAGAAGCTAACGGTATCCGGCTCACCCCGATTCACCTGCGCCCAGGGCACCGGGTCGCTGCCGCGGGTATTGTAGGGAATCACCCGAACCCGCCAGTGATCGCGGGGCCAGCGCCCATGCACCGTAGCCAGGGTGTCGGCGGTCTCGTGAATCCAGCCCAATACATCGTCGCGCCGCGACGCGGGCAGCTGCGCACTGAGATCGATCTCAAGGCGCTGCTCGCCGCGCTCGTAGTAGCTGCGCTCCGCCATCAGAGGCGACGCAAAACCCAGCAACAGCAACCACAACAACAGATGACGACACGGCATGAGAGTTCGACCGGCGGGCCCAATGCAAGTTCGCCGCGGGTAAGGGAATACTTTACGCCGGCTCATCGACTCAAACCCAGTGCCAGCAGACCGTGGGCAGGCAGCACACCAAGCACCAGCCGCGTGCGGAACCGCAGGTACCAGCCCCGCGGGTCACCCTGGCCACGTTCGTAGAGCAGCAACAGTAGCTGGCCAAAGGCCAGCAGCAGGCCGGCCGCCAGTGCCGAGCCCAACAGCCCCGCCGCCGCGGCAAACAGCGCCACCAGATTGCTGATCACCAGGCGCTGGTACTTCCGCGGCGGGCGCACAGTGACCGCATAGCCCCACAGGGTGCCGCCCAGGAAAGCGAGTATGACCGTGCCATACACCACAAACACCGCAGCCGCCGTGGCCTGGCCGGGGCTGCCTGGCCAGCACACCCACAGCGCTGCCGCATAAAATGGCAGCAGGCCGCTGTAGCCGAGCGCGTACATGACTGTCCTGGTATGCATGGCAAGCTCCGTAACGCCAGGGGCCGCCCCCCTGCCTGAACTGCGAGGGAGAATAGCCCGTATGCGCTAGTTACGGAGACGCTGAAACCACGGATTGCGACGGGAGACTGGTGAACAGGAGACGTACAGGTATATTGCGATGGCTGCAGGCACTGCTGCCAACAGCCCTGCTGGCGGTCGGGTTGGCGAGCTGCGGCTTTGGCGCTGAACTGCCCCTGGACAACTATCTCCAACGACTCGAGCGCAGCCTGGATCGCGATATCGAGCCGCTGCCCGAACGCCTGGCGTCACTGCCGCGGGCGCGGGATTTACAGCTGGTACTGGCGTCGGGCTCGATTGACCTGCTCGACCTGCTGGCACTGCGCGGCTGCGAACTCAGCATCACCATCGGTAAATCCAACAGCAGCCTTGGCAAACTGGCCGCCGACTCCCAGCGCTTGCTGCTGGAGCTCGAGTTCCTGGCGCTGGCGCCGGCCTGCGTCGACTCACTGGCAGCGGACGCCGACGCCGAACTGATAGCCACCCTGCAGGCGGCCATCGCCAGCAAGCAGCGCCAGCTACCCGCGCGAATCTGGAATGCCACTCTGGGCGGCCCCGAATTCCGCGACTTCTGGAACCGCCCAACTCGCCTCGGTGACTACCCGGCCGCCACCGGTGGTGAGGTACCGGTGGCGCTCGCCCGCCTGTCGGTGCTGGCGTCCGCCTGGTTGGCCGGCGACTACCGCGCCGGCAAGGAAGAACTCGAGGCGCTGCTGGGCGAGGTCAGGCGCGGCGATGGCGGCGCCCTGCTGGCGGCGCTGGACCGACAGCGCGCGGGCTTCGCCGCGGCGGCGCCCGCGCTCGAGGCACGGCTGCAGCCGGCGCCTATCTGCTTTGGCAATACACCCAGCGCAGAGGGACGGATAGTCGACACCGTGGTCCGCAAGTTCTTTATCGGCGAAGTCCAGCCCTGGTCGGTACAGGTGGCCAGGCGGCGCAGTGAGTTGATGCCGCCGGTACTGGCGCTGGAGACTAGTCTGACCGACGTGATGCCCGACGCCTATCGTCGTTGGCGGCAGGTCCGGGACCCGCTGCTGGCCAGTGCGGTAGAGGCCCCACGCGAGCATGCTCGCAGCCTGGCTGCGCTGCTCGAGAGCTGCGGCCTGCGGCCCGGCGCCGACACTGCCAAAGCCGGCTGAAGCGGTTACACTGCGGCCACAGACAGGGCAGGAGCACCGGGATGGGGTTGAGAGTCGCAGTTTGGGGTACCGGCAACGTGGGACGGCCGGCCATACGCGCTGTGCTGGCGAACCGGCAACTGGAGTTGGCCGCGGTAATTGTCTCCAACCCGGATAAGGTCGGTCGCGACGCCGGCGCCCTGGCGGGCATCAAGCCGATCGGTATCAGCGCCACTGATGACTGGCAGGCTGTGCTGGCGGACAAACCCGACGCCCTGGTTTACGCCGCGACGGCAGATATTCGCCCCGAAGAAGCCCAGCGCGAGCTGCTCGCCTGCCTGAGCGCCGGCATCAATGTGGTCGCCACTGGCTTTTACGCCTTCCTGCACCCGGGCTCCACGGCGGCCGAAGTGCTGGCCCCGGTGGAAGCCGCCTGCAGGGAAGGCGGCAGCTCCCTGTTTGTCTCCGGCATCGACCCCGGCTGGGCCATGGATATGTTGCCCGCTGTGCTGAGCGCTGCGGTAGCGGATATCCGCGAGATTCGCGCCCGCGAGATCTTCAACTACGCGCTGTACGACCAGCCGCAGGTAGTGCGCGAGGTGATCGGCTTTGGCGGCAGCATGGAGCAACTCCCCATCATGCTCCACGACTTTGCCATCGAGATGGTGTGGGCTCCGATGCTGCGAGTGGTCGGGGACGCGCTGGGCAAGCCGGTGGAGCAGGTCGAGATCGTGGTAGAACGACGGCCACTGGAAAAGGATGTTGAGGTGCCCGGCATGGGCCTGTTTGAGGCCGGTACCCAGGGCGCCTTTCGTTTTGAAGCGAGGGGCATCAATGAGGACATCACCCGCTACGTGATCGAACACGTCACCCGCATCGACGATGATTGCGCCGCGGACTGGCCCTATCCACCGGAGGGGCGTGGCTGTCACCAGGTGATCATCAGCGGCACCCCGACGCTCACCGTCAGCCTGCACGCCGAGGATGCCTGTGAACCCGGCGCCGCCGGTGGCGGCAATGCAAGCGCTGCCAGTTGGGTTGTGAATGCCATTCCCGCCGTGTGCGAGGCGACGCCCGGCGTGGTCACCGTGCTGGACCTGCCGCGTATCAGCGGCGCCGCCCAGCTGGTGGCCGCAGGCTAGCCGCCCGGCATGGGCACCGGCGCGCCCAGTTCATAGGCCTGTACGTCCATGGAAAGGATCTCGGCGCTGCCCATGGCAGCGCCGAATACCGCCATGTGTGGCATGGTGAAGTGTTTCTGCAGGTCGTCGGCGCTGTCCCACAGCTCGGTGATGCGCACCAGCGTCGGGTCGCTGATATCGGTGGAGAATGCATAGCGCTGGCAGCCGGGCTCCTTGCGGCTTTCGGTTTCCATGGCCGCTATGGCCTCGCGCAGCGCCTCAACGGCACCCTCACCCACTCGAACTTCGGCGATCACTACTAGCATCTCATGTCTCCCGTGCAGATTATTTGGCGGCGCGGCTCAGGCCACGTCGAAAACCACCTTGATGGCGCCGGCGGACCGGTCGCGCGCGGCGGAGAAAGCCTCGGACACGGCTTCCAGCGGGAAGCGATGCGTGACCAGGGCGTCGGCAATTGACGGTCGCGCATGCAGCAACTGGCCTGCCTCCTCGAAGTTGCGGTGCGGACTCTTGCAAACATAGGTATTGGAGGGCAGCAGCTCGATCTCCTTCAGGCAGAACAGCGCGTCCAGTGCCGTCGGCTCCCAGAAACTACCCACCAGACCGATACGGCCCATAGGCCGCAGGCGCTGTACCGCCTCCTTGAGACTGCCCTCGGTACCGACGGCGTCGATCACCACATCGTAACCGTCTGCGACTTCGGGGGTGGCACCCAGTGCGACAGCGGCACTGCGCTGGTGCTCATAGCGAACCGAGATATCGCAGGCCAGGCCGCGACCGGCGAGCCCGGCAACGACGGCAAGGCCCACCGGGCCGCCGCCAATCACCAGAATCCGCTCCCCGTCGCGCACCCGCGCGCGGTCGATGCCATGCAGGGCCACTGCCAGCGGCTCCACCAGCGACGCCAGGCGCACGTCGAGCCCTGTGGGCAAGGGCACCAGGTTGGCTGCAGGCACCCTGACCTGCTCGGCCATGCCGCCGTCTGCTACCAGCCCCAGCAGTTGAAAGCCGTTTACACAGTGGCTGTTGTATCCCTCGCCACAGGCGACGCAGCTGCCACAGCCCAGGGTTGGCTCAACGGCGACCGCGGTGCCATCCGGGGTAAAGCCGGCAAACTCGTGACCGGGGATGCGCTGGTCCAATAGCCCGAGATCGAGCATGTGCAGGTCCGAGCCGCAGATCGAGGAGGCGACGATGTTGACCAGCACGCCCTCGCCGCTGGGGGCCGGGGCATCCACCAGTCCGGGCTCGCCGTTGGCGATACGGATGGCCTTCACGGCCTGGCTGTGAGCTGGGGCGTCATGGCTGCCAACATACGGCAGGCCCCGGGGGAATACAACGCGGCCGCCAGAACGGCGGCAGGGGAAGCACGCCGGCCAATGGCCGGCGCCAGGTACTTACTTGCGCGCTTCGGCGTGCAGTTCCTCGAAGTTGGCCCAGTAGTCTGTCTCGGCCGCGGCGATCACCTTGAGGGCCTCGGCACGGTCGTAGACAAAGTCCACTTTGATATCGAGCTCCTTGCCGGGCTCCATCTTGTAGGTCATGAAGTAGTGCTGCAGGCGTTCGATCTTGATCGGCGGCAGGTCGCCGATGTCGCGGACGTCACCCCAGATGTTGTCGTTCTCCAACACCGCGATAATCTTGTCGTCGGCTTCACCGCCATCAATCATCTGGATGCCACCGACCACGCGCGCGTTCAGCAGAATGTCGCCGCGGGTGATGTGGCGTTCGGAGTACACGCAAATATCCAGCGGGTCCTGGTCGGCCACGTCGACGTCGGGGCAGCGCTTGGCCACTTCCAGGTCGCAGTAGGTGCGCGGGATGAAGCCGTACAGTGCCGGCGGGCTGGAGGTGGTGCGCTGCGGCCGGTCCACCATCATGAAACCGGAGTTCTTGTCCAGCTCATACTTGACGGTGTCGGCGGGAGTCATTTCCACGAAGACCTGGACCACGTCTTCGGGGGCGTCATCGCGACGGGCGCGCAGGCCGTGCCACGGGTGGCGGCGCCAGCGATTGAAATTGCGGTTGCTATACATACTCACTCCAGGAGGGAATTTTCAGGCGCGCGCATTGTAAGGGAATCGGACCTGAAAATCTCGCCCGGGAGTGATCGGTAGCGCGTGAATTGTGCGCAGCTGGCGCCGTCGCAAACGGCTGCGGCTAGTCAAATACTCGCGAGGCGACGTAGCCCACACCCATAATCACCACCACGGCGATGAACAGGTTTTCCAGCAGGCTATTGCCCAGGGACAGCTTGAACTCCCGCACCTCGGCGGCGATGCCTTCCCACTCCTCGTCGAACACCGGCTGGGCCACCGGGTGGGTTTCATCCTCGAGCAGCGAACAGGCGTCGCTAAACTGCCGATCGAATACCACATAAAGATGGCAGGGAATGGCGCCGACATGCGCGACCTCTTCCAGGTGCACCGGAATGCCACGGGCGCGAAGCAATGCCGCTTTTTCCAGCAGCATGATTCGATCGGTTGATTCGAGGAGCAGCTTCACCGCCTGTCTACACCTGGCTGTTCGGGGACGTCACTAGCCAATCACGTTAGCGCAAAAGCCCGTCGATTTCACCGGCCAGGTCCAGGTCGCGCCGGGTAATGCCCGCCGCGTCGTGGGTGGTGAGGCGGATATGCACCCGGTTGTAGATATTCGACCATTCCGGGTGGTGGTTGGCGCGCTCCGCCAATAGGGCCACCGACGCCATGAAGCCGAAGGCCGCGACGAAGTCGTCGAAACTGAATCGCCGCTCGATGCCATCGCCTTCGCGCTGCCAGTCGGGCAGTGCGGCGAGGCCCTGCTCAATGTCGTCGTCACTCAGTGTTTGCATGGTGCACGCTCCCCTGCTCTGCTACATTCCAGCAGGATAGCAGAGGGAGGACACCATCTTGGACCTGGATGCCCCACGCCAACTGGCGGTGAACTATGCGCGCTTTATCGACGACCGCAGCTTCGCTCGCCTGGCAGAAATCATGACCGAGGACGTGCAGGTGTCCTCACCCCTGTTCCAGTGCGACGGCCTGGCAGCATTCTCGGAGCAGTTGGAGCTGCTCCACAACTTCCGGGTCACCATGCACCTGGTGGGCAACGTGTTTGGCGAGTGGTCCGAGGGCAGTTACCAGGGTGAAGCCTACTGCGTCGCCGCCCACATCTACGAGCACGAAGGCCAGGAGTGGAAGTGGGAAGTGGGCATTCGCTACGAGGACCGTATCGTGATGCGTGAGCGCCAGGCGCTGTTCACCCACCGCAACCTCAACGTGCTGTGGAACCTGGATCAACCCCTGGTAGTGGCTGGCGGGCTGTACCCGGGCAGCTAGCAAACCAGCGGCAGAGCCGGGCAGCTTGCGGCTGTCGATTAAGCCAGCAACAAGCCGGACAGGTACAGAAAAGACAGTCCGGCGTCGATGACAATGCCGGGCAGACTGTCGCGTAGGCTGGTCTTGTCAACAGCCATGGAGTAGAAGCGCGCCAGCAGCCCGAAGAACCAGGCCAGACCCAGGGCCATGTAGACCAACGGTTCATTGAACAACAGGGCGGCCAACGCCACCCCCAGGTTGAGTCCACCAAACACGGTGCGCACTTCCGATACCGCCATCGGGGCGTTGAGGCTGATCTGCAACTGATCGGTGAATGCCCGCGGTTTAAAGAAACCCACCAGGCCAAGCAATAACTGCAGCAGGGCACCCACCCTCGGCAACCAGTCTAGGAGCGCATCCATTGTTTTCTTATCCTTGAGCACAACAACGCACCGCAGACTAACAATAAATCCCTCGGCACAGGAAGATTCATATGCTGCTCGCAGACAAGGTAGTTATCGTTTCAGGGATCGGCCCGGGGCTGGGCAGCGAGCTGGCCATGGAAGCCGCTCGCCAGGGCGCCAGGCTGGTGATCGCCGCGCGTACCCCCGAGAAACTGGAAGGCTCTGAACAGGAGATTCGCGCTGCCGGGCTGGACAACCCGGTGCTGAAGGTGCCCACCGATATCAGCAAGCCCGAACAGTGCCAGGCGCTGGTGGACGCCACCCTTGCAGAGTTTGGCCGCATCGATGCCCTGATCAACTCCGCCTACAATCCCGGCAGCTTTGAACCCATCGAGAGCGCCAACCTGGACGGCTGGCGTGACGCACTGGATGTGAACCTGTTCGGCACCATGCAACTGACACTCGCAACAGTGCCCACCATGAAAGCGCAGGGCGCTGGCGCCATCGTGATGATCAATACCATGGTGACCCGCAAACCGCTGGCCACCCAGGGCGGTTACGCGGCCTCCAAGGCGGCGCTGGCCAGCGCCACCTCCCACCTGGCTACTGAGCTTGGCCAGTACGGCATCCGCGTCAACTCCGCCTTCATGGGTTGGATGTGGGGGCCGCCGGTGGAGTTCTATATCAATATGCTGGGCGAGGCGCACCCGGACGGTGCGGCCGGCGCCCGCGCGGACGTTGAAAAGCACATACCGCTGGGCAGCATCCCGGACGATGGTGACTGCGCAAAGGTCGCCATCTTCCTGGCCTCAGACTACGCCTGCGCCATGACCGGCGCGCAGCTCGACGTGAACGGCGGCGAATACATGCCGCACTGACGCATCCGTTTGATGACCCGGCGTATGTAAAAATTTACGCTGGGCATCGGCGCTCGCCTTGTCTACCATGGGGCCATCACGTCATAAAATTCATAATATGACGCGGTGGTGGCTCTCGCTCCACGCACAACCTGGTTGTGCAAATAATAATGATGAGCAAGAGAAGGTAGCTCTCTCCTCGAGAGCGCAAATAACTATAAAACGCAAAAAGAGGACTCCGCATGTCTGTTTATTTCAGGAAGCTCCCTGTTGTTACTGCGCTGGCATTCGCCACGGCTGCCCCACTGGCGGGCGCCCAGGCTTTGCTGGAAGAAGTCATTGTTACCGCTCAGAAGCGGGCCGAGAGCCTGCAGGACGTGCCGATCTCGGTATCCGCCGTCCAGGGCGACAAGATCCAGGACGCCGGCATACCCAATATGGCGGCTCTGGCGGATTTCGTACCCAACCTGTTCATCTCCGATGCCCCGGTCAGCACCAATATCTATATGCGCGGCATGGGCTCCAGTAACAACCAGGCCTTTGAGCAGTCGGTGGGCATGTACATCGACGGTATCTATATGGGCCGTGGTCGCCAGTACCGGGCGCCGTTTATGGACATCGAGCGGGTCGAGGTGCTGCGCGGGCCCCAGGGCACCCTGTTTGGCCGCAACACCGTAGCGGGCGCGGTTAGCATCCTTACCGCATCGCCGGACCTGGATGAAGAATTTAACGGACGCATCGACGTTTCCGCGGAAACCAACGAGGGCTACATCTACGATGGCATGGTGTCCGGCGCCATCAGCGACACCCTCGCCGTGCGCCTCGCGGGTCGCTACCGGGAAACCGACGGCTATGTCGACAACGGTTTCCTGAATGACGACGAGCCCCAAATCGAAGAGTGGAACTACCGATTCACCGGCGTGTGGTCGCCCAATGAAAACCTGGATGTGACCCTGAAGTGGAGCCAGTCCAACCTGGATCGTACCGGCGTCGCCTCAGGCGTGACCTACTACCCAAGTGCGGCGGAGCGTGATGAGCTGTATCCGAACCGCGACGAATTCGCGCAGATCGCCTACCTGCTGACTGACCTGTTCTACCCGGAAGTGGGTGTCGCCGCGGATGAAGAGTTCGAGATCTTCAAGGACAACAATCTTGGCCCCACCGGTGGCGCCGAAGGCGTGGCGGTAGGCCAGTTTGCTGAATCCAGCGACCAGGACACGGACAACGGCGTACTGACCCTGAACTATTACATGGGCGAATACACCCTTACGGCCATCACCGGTTACTCGGCCTATAACTACACCGACGGCTGTGACTGTGACTGGCTGCCGCTGCAGTTCATTTCCCGCGACGACGACCAGGACTTCGACCAGTGGAGCCAGGAGATCCGCCTGGCCTCACCCACCGGCGGCTTCTTCGAGTACATCGTCGGCGGTTACTACGAGGAAAACACGGTGGAGTTCGACCGCCGCGTGACCATCGATACCAATATGGGTGGTCTGGTGGAGCAGGTGCTGGGCGTTAACAGCCTGTTCAACTTCCTGACCGGCGGCCTTTATACCGCCAACCAGATGGCCCGTGATCACTACTTCAAACTCGATACCGACTCCTGGGCCCTGTTTGGCCAGGGCACCTTCAACCTGCGGGACGACCTGCGGCTGACCCTGGGCGTGCGCTACGCCGACGAGACCAAGGAAGTGGAGAGCAGCCAGTTCCTCTCCGACGACCTGACCGGTGTCGGGACACGTTCAGACAACTTCTTCCTGTATTCAATCCAGGCCGGCAGCTTCAATACCTACCTGTATGACTATGAGGAAGACCGCGACACGGACGACCTGCTGCCCATGGCCAACCTGCAGTGGGACGTGACTGACGACAGCATGCTGTATGTGTCCTACTCGGAGGGCTTCAAGTCCGGTGGCTTCACCGCCGCTGACGATGGCCAGCCCGGTGGTGTGCCGCCCCAGACCTACCCCTGTCTGCCTGGCCAGCTGCCGGAAGACTGCTACGACATCACCCAGCCGAACAACGAGTTCGAGTTCGACGATGAGAGCGTGGTGGCCTATGAGATCGGCGGCAAACACACCCTGTTTGGCGGTTCCATGACTCTGAACTGGGCGGCCTTCTACACCGAGTACGACGACCTGCAGACCTCCATCTTCCAGGGCGTGTCCTTCGCGGTCACCAATGCCGCCCAGGCGGAGATCTCCGGCCTGGAGTTTGATATGGCCTGGCAGGCCACCGAGAGCCTGCGCATCGGCCTGAACGGTGCCTACCTGGACGCGGAGTACAAGGAGTACGACACGGCTCCCTGTACCGCCCAGCAGCTGGATGTCGACACGCTGTGCGGCACCGGTGCCCCCGGCTCCAGCATCAACGACCTCTCGGGTGAGGTGACCACCTTCGCACCGGAGTACACGGCCTCTGCCACCTTCGACTACAACCATGTGTTCGGCAATGGCATGCAGTTCTTCGCCAGCGGTGAAGTCAACTACTCCGATGAGTTCGAGACCCAGGGCGACCTGGACCCACTGGATCGCGCACCGGACTACACCAAGGTGAACCTGCGCTTCGGCCTGCGCAGTGCGCAGGACAACTGGGAGCTGATGGTCTACGGCCGCAACATCACCGACGAGGAAGCCCTGGTCTACAGCTTCGACGTGCCGGTGCTGGTGGGCTCACACGCTTCCATGATCGACGAGGGTGAAGTCTACGGCGCACGCCTGCGCTACAGCTTCTAGACTGACAGCCAACCCGCAGCTGACGCCGCCAGAAAGCCGCATCGATCCCGATGCGGCTTTTTTTTCAATAAGGGGTCAGAGCCCTTATTGACCTTACTGGACGGCACCCTTACCTGGCGGGCGTAAAAACTTCGCCATCAAAGCGCTCGCGCACCACAAACTCCTCCACCGACTTGCGCTTCAGCTTCGTCAACTGCTTGACCGGTTTGCCCAGCGGCACCAGGGTAGCCACCGCCCACTGCTCGGGGATTTCCAGCAGCGCCTTGACCTGGTCTTCCACCACCAGGCTGAGGGTAGTGAAGGTTCCGCCGTAGCCGCGGGCCCGCGCACCCAGCAGAATGTTCCATACCAACGGGTAGATACTGGCGCCGATCGCCATGCCAATACGGTCCAGGTCCTTGTCCATGGCCGCCAGGGCACCCAGGTCCGCGCACACCACCAACAGCACCGGTGAGCGGCGAATGTGCTCGGTGAGTGCCGGTACCGGTTCGGTGGCGGCAATCTGCTCGGGGCTCAGAGCCGTGGGCGTGATGACATTAAACGGCGTTTCGCCGGCCATCACCTGGGCGGTGTATTGCCGTGCCGGTGGAATGGTCAGGTCGGCCAGCGCGTGCTTGGTGGCCTGGTCCCGGACCACGATAATGCGCCCCGCCTGACGATTGCCGCCACTGGGCGCGAAGCGGGCATGCTCGATCAAGTCGTAGAGCACCTCGTCCGGCAGTGGGTCGTCGGTGTACTCGCGCGCCGCAAAGGTGGTGCGCATCACATCGAAAAGGTCCATGGCGTCTCCGAAGAACAAAGAATCAAAAGAAAAGGGGTCAGAGCCCTTTTTACCAAAAAAAGGGCTCTGACCCCTTTTCTTTTGACCCTTTGTGCGGAGCGTTTTTTTTGGCGCGTGTCAGCTATCGCTGATGCGGACGAAGTCTTCCTTGTAGCGCACCCCGCAGTCGGGGCAGGTAAAGTCTTCCGGGAGGGTGGCGAACAGGGTTGCGGGGGGATAGCCCTCGTGCTCATCCCCCTTGGCCTCATCGTAGCGGTAGTGGCACCCCGGGCACTCGTAGACTGCCATCAGGCAGCCACCGGTGTCGGCGACTGGCCACCCCCGAAGCGTGCATAGATCTCCTCGCGCCGGTCCGGGTCAATATTGACCTTACTGAGATCACCATTGATGTGCGGCAGTGCCAGCACGCGCTGGTCCATCACGCGGTACCAGAGCCAGGGGATGTAGGCGATCATGTACATGCCGTAGTACCCATTGGGCAGCTGCGGCAGGTTCTCGAAATTGCGCAGGCTCTGGTAACGCCGGGTGGGATTGGCGTGGTGGTCAGAGTGGCGCTCGAGGTGGAACAGCACGACGTTGCTGAATATGTAGTTGGCGTTCCAGCTATGGTATGGCTGGCAACGCTCATAGCGTCCACTCTCTTCCTTGGATCGCAACAGGCCGTAGTGCTCGATGTAGTTCGCCGAGGTCAGCTGGAACCAGGCCCAGACGTTGTGAATCGCCAGGAAGGGAATCATGATCCAGCCGAAGGCGTAGATCAGTCCGAATTGCAGCACCGCGCTGATGGCGAAAGACTGGAGAATATCGTTCTTCCAGTGCCATACCGACTTGCCCTGGCGCTCCAGGCGCACTTTCTCCTGGTTCCAGCCGCGCCAGAAAGCGCCGGGAATTTCACGCCGCGCAAACTTGTAAATGGATTCACCCATCCTGGAACTGGCGGGATCTTCCGGGGTGGCGACCTCGGTGTGGTGGCCGCGATTGTGTTCGATGCAGAAGTGGCCATAGGCCGGCACTGCCAGCACGATCTTTGCCAGCCAGCGCTCCAGTGCCGTCTTCTTGTGGCCCATCTCGTGGGCCGTGTTGATGCCGAGGCCGGAATACATGCCGGCAGTGACCGCTGTGACCAGCAGCGCCGGCAGCGACAGTTCATGGGTGCCCACAAACCAGGCGATGGCGATCAGCACAATGAAATGCATGGGCACCGTAATGAAGGTGAGTATGCGGTAGTAGGGGTCTTCCTCGAGCTGCGGAACGATTTCTTCCGGCGGGTTGTTCTCGTCGGTGCCGATACCCCAGTCGAGGAAAGGAATCACCAGGTAGGAGAAAAACACCGGGAGGCCCAGGGCCCATTCACTGCCGG
>JANQIO010000163.1 GCA_028282105.1 Halieaceae bacterium
CGGGGCCGCGCTGGCGCGCTCCCTGGTGGGCAGCGGGCTGCGCCTGGCGTTGGTGGAAAGCCGGCCACTGCTCACCGATGGGCCCGGTGAACCGGCGGCGGCCGGGACCCCGGCGGATTTTGATGCGCGGGTCAGCGCCATCACCCCGGCTTCGCAGAAGCTACTGGAATCTCTGGACGCCTGGCAGCCTCTGCTGGCTCAGCGGGTCTGCGCCTACCGTGACATGCAGGTCTGGGACGCCGACGGCACCGGCAGTATTGCGTTCCATGCCAGCGAGGTGGATGTGCCCTGCCTCGGCCATATCATCGAGAACCGCCTGCTGACCCTCACCCTGCTGGCGGGCCTCGATCGCGACCCGGAGTTGGCGCTTATCAGCCCGGCGCGAGTCTCAGACCTGGATAGCGCCGATGCGGGCAGACCGGTGTTGGAGCTGGAAGACGGCCGCTGCCTGTCTGGCCGCCTGATTGTTGGTGCCGACGGCGCCCTCTCCGGCTTGCGCCAGCTGGCGGGCTTTCGCACCCGCGAGTGGGACTACGGGCATCACGCCCTGGTGGCCACGGTGGAGACCGAGCTGCCTCACGGTGGCTGCGCCTACCAGCGCTTCCTGCCCACCGGGCCGCTGGCGTTTCTACCATTGCCGGACGCAGGGGGCCGGCATTTCTGCTCGATTGTCTGGTCGGCGGAGAGCGCGCGTGCTGAAGCGCTGGCGGCGCTGGCAGACGGCGCTTTCTGTACCGAATTGGGCGCGGCGCTGGAGCATCGCCTGGGCCGGGTGCTGGCCAGCTCAGCGCGCCTGTCCTTCCCCCTGCGACAGCGCCACGCCACTGACTATGTCAAAGCGGGTATCGCCCTGGTGGGCGATGCGGCCCATACCATTCACCCCCTGGCCGGCCAGGGCATCAACCTGGGCCTGCAGGATGTCGCCGCCCTGGCCAGTGAGCTCCGCGCCGTGGCCGAGCGCGGCGGCAATCCGGGAGACCTGGACGTGCTGTTGCGTTACCAGCGTCGGCGCAAGGGTGAGAACCTGCTGATGATGGCGGCCATGGACGGTTTCAAGCGGCTGTTCGGGGAGCGGCGACTGCCGGTCAGGTGGCTGCGCAACACCGGCATGCACTGGGTGGATCGCTCCGGGCCGCTGAAACAACAGCTGATGCGCCACGCCATGGGCGTTCGCTGATCTCACGCATTGTATTTACATCGGCACCGGGTAGAATTTCGCCCATTCCAGCCGTCTGACAGGAGCGCTCCATGAGCCACACCCCCGCTGAACTGAAGTACGCCAGCAGCCACGAATGGGCCCGGCTCGAGGAAGACGGCACCGTTACCGTGGGCATCTCCGACCACGCCCAGAACGCCCTGGGCGATGTGGTGTTCGTCGAATTGCCGGAAATGGGCGCCACCCTGGCGGCGGGCGACGAGGCCGGTGTGGTGGAGTCGGTGAAAGCGGCCTCAGATATCTACTCCCCGGTGGGTGGTGAGGTGGTTGCCATCAACGAGGCCCTGGAAGACGCCCCCGAAACCGTCAACACCGAGCCCTACAGCGACGGCTGGTTCTTCCGCGTGAAGATCGACGACGCCTCGGAACTCGACAAGCTGCTGTCCGCCGAGGACTACGACGCCCAGTGTGCCGACGAATCCTGAACTGAGGCTGCGTCAGGGCGCAGACCGCAGGCTCAGGCAGGGCCACCGCTGGATCTACAGCAACGAGATTGACACCCGGCAGACACCGCTGGCGGCGTTTGTGTCCGGGGACCCGGTCAATGTCACCAGCGCTTCCGGCGAGGTGCTGGCCTCCGCCTACATGGAGCCCAACTCGTTGATCTGCGCCCGCGTGGTCGCCCGGGCCGCGGATATGCGGTTCGACGCAGCCTACTTCGCCGGCCGCATCCGTGCCGCAGAAGCGTTGCGCGAGCGCTACTACCCCGGCGGCTGTTACCGACTCTTGTACGGCGACAGTGATGGCGTTTCCGGCATCGTTGCCGATCGCTTCGGCGACTACCTGGTATTGCAGCTGAACACCGCTGGCGCAGAGCGCTACCAGGCGGAGTTGGTTGAGGCCCTGCGCGAGACCCTGTCACCGGCGGGCATCCTGCTGCGCGCGGATAGCCGCGCGCGCCAGGAACAGGGGCTCGACAGCCATATTGAGGCGCTACACGGTGAGGTGCCGGATTGCCTGCCACTGCAGGAAAACGGTGTCGGTTTCCTGGCGCCGGTACATCGCGGCCAGAAAACCGGCTGGTTCTATGACCATCGCGAAAACCGCGCGCGCTTCAGCCAGCAATGCCGCGACCGGCGGGTGCTGGACGTCTACAGCTACATCGGCGGCTGGGGTGTGCAGGCCGCGGTGGCGGGTGCTCGCGAGGTGCATTGCATCGACAATTCCACGGTGGCCCTGGAGATGGTGGCGGAAAACGCCGGCCACAACCACGTGGCTGAGCGGGTCACCGTGCACGCTGGTCGTGCCGACCAACTGCTGCGCGAGCTGGCGCAGGCCGGTGAGCGCTTTGACGCCGTCGTGCTGGATCCGCCGGCCTTTATCCAGCGCAAGCGCGATCTGGGCAAGGGCCGCAAGGCCTACCGGCGCATCAACGAGCTGGCACTGGCGTTGCTTTCCCCCGGTGGCTTGCTGGTGTCCGCCTCCTGCTCCATGCACCTGCCGGAGGCAGACCTGGTCACGGCGCTGTCACAGGCAGCGGTGCGCAGCGGACGTGAACTCTCTATCAGTCACCAGGGCGGCCAGGGCGCCGACCACCCGGTGCACCCGGCTATTCCGGAAACCCGCTATCTGAAAGCCCTGTTTGCCGAGCTGGCGGCCGCCGGCTGAGTCTGCCTCAGGCCCTGAGGCTGATGATCTCCCAGCCGCGGTTTCCTGCGTGCCGACGCAGTCGCTCGTCGGGGTCCACGGCCACTGCGCGCTCAACGGCTTCCAGTAGCGGAATGTCGTTGTGCGAGTCTGAGTAGAAGCAGCTACCCTCCAGGTCGAGGCCGGACTCCGCCAGCCAGGCTTCCAGGGCGACCACCTTGCCGGCGGCGTAAGTGGGGATGCCCTCGGGTTCGCCGGTATAGTGGCCGTCGCGGATTTCCACGTCGCAGGCCAGCAGATGGGGCACGCCCAGGCGTTCGGCAATTGGCGCGGTGATGAAACGGTTGGTGGCGGTGATGATCATCAGCGTATCGCCGCGCAGGCGGTGTTGCTCAATGAGCTCGAGACCTGCTGCCAGCACCATGGGCTCGATCTTGCTGCGCATGAACTGTTGGTGCCACTCGGCAGCTTGCGCCAGGCTCTGGCCTGCGATCGGCGCCAGGGCGTGGCGCAGGTAGGCCTGAATATCCAGCTGGCCGTCCAGGTAGTCCTGGTAGAACGCGTCGTTGCGGGAGCCGAACAGCTCGACGTCCACCAGGCCAATCTCACAGGCGAACTCACCCCAGGCGTGGTCGCTGTCGCCGGCCAGCAGGGTGTTATCGAGATCAAAAATCGCAAGCGCCACGGGCTGCTCCTTGTAAAAGCGCCGAGAGCATAGCCAGTTCCGCCCAAATTGTCGCGCCGCCGGAAAGTGTGGAACAATGTTCGGCCCAATAAGAATGGGTCAGGGATAGCGTGATTGATGCAGAGGGTTTCCGCCCCAATGTCGGGATTATCCTCGCGAATGACCAGGGGCGCCTGCTGTGGGCGCGCCGGGTCGGGCAGGATGCCTGGCAGTTTCCCCAGGGCGGCATCGCCGAGGGCGAATCGCCCGAGGACGCCCTGTACCGGGAACTCATGGAAGAAGTCGGCCTTGGCCCCGATACGGTCAGGGTGATGGGCTGCACCCGCGGCTGGCTGCGCTACCGGCTGCCCAAGCGCTATATTCGCAAGGGCCAGAAACCCCTGTGCATCGGCCAGAAACAGAAATGGTTCCTGCTGCACATGCTGGCCGACGACGAGGCGGTGCGCGTCGATCATCACCCCAAACCTGAATTCGACCACTGGCGCTGGGTGTCCTATTGGTACCCCCTGAGCCAGGTGATTGCCTTCAAACGCGAGGTGTATCGCAGCGCCCTCAAGGAGCTGGCGCAGCCCTGTGCGCGCATCGGCGCGGGGAGGCGCAGCTAGCCCATGCTGGACATGCTTCGCGCCATCGTCCAGGAGGTGAATACCGCCGAAGACCTGGACGCCGCGCTCAGTATCATTGTGCGCCGGGTACGCGATGCCATGGGCACCGAGGTGTGTTCGGTGTACATGCGCGACCCGAAGTCCGAGCGGTTGGTGCTCAGTGCCACCGAGGGCCTCAACAAGTCTGAGATCGGCAAGGCCAGCCTGGAAGAGGGGCAGGGCCTGATCGGCCAGGTATCGGAGCGGGAGGAGCCGATCAACCTCGAGGACGCTACCTCCCATCCCAGTTTCCAGCTGATCCCCGGCATCGGCGAAGAGCCTTTCAGCGCCTTCCTGGGTGTGCCCATCATCCACCACCGGGAGGTGCTCGGGGTGCTGGTCGTGCAGCAGGCCCAGCGCCGCCGCTTCGATGAGAGTGAAGAGGCCTTTCTGGTCACCATGTCGGCCCAATTGGCCGGGGTGGTTGCCCACGCCCTGGTGACCGGCTCGGTACGCACCGGCCAGGGGGCTGAGGCCGCGGTCATTCGCGGGGTCGCCGGCGCGCCGGGTATCGCGATTGGGCGTGCGGTGATTGTCTCGCCGGAGGCAGACCTCTACGCCGTGCCCCGCCGCAAGGCCGATGACCGCAAGGCCGAACTGCGCGCCTTCAAGACCGCCCTGACCGCGGTGCGCGCCGACATTGAGCAGGTGGCAGAGCAGCTCAGCACCGAACTCAACCCCGAAGACCACGCCCTGTTCGATGTCTACCTGCGCATACTCGACGATGCCACCATCGGCGCAGAGGTGGCCTCGCTGATCAAGTCGGGCGAGTGGGCCCAGGGTGCGCTCAGCGCCGTCATGATTGAGCATATCCAGGTGTTCGAGCGCATGGAGCAGAGTTACCTGCGCGAGCGCGCGGTAGATGTCAAAGACCTGGGCACCCGGGTGCTGGCCTACCTGCAGGCGGCGGACAAGAGCGTGCAGACCTATCCGCCGGCGACCATCCTGGTGGGCGAAGAGCTGACCGCCTCGGTGCTGGGGGAAGTTCCCCGCGAAAACCTGGCGGGCATCATTTCGGTGCGCGGCTCCGGCAACTCCCACGTGGCCATTCTGGCCCGGGCCATGGGGGTGCCCACGGTGATGGGCGCCATCGACCTGCCCTACACCCGGCTGCAGGACCGGGAACTGATAATCGATGGCTACAACGGTGAGGTGCACCTCAACCCCAGCGACGAGTTCCGGGCCCGTTTCGAGGACCTGGTGGCAGAGGACAAGGCCCTGTCGCGGGATCTCGAGGTATTGCGCGACGTGCCCTGTGAAACCCGCGACCACAAGCGTATGCCGCTGTGGGTCAACACGGGCCTGATGGCGGATGTGGCGCGCTCATTGGACCAGGGGGCCGAGGGTGTCGGCCTGTATCGGACTGAGGTGCCTTTCCTGCTGCGCGAGCGTTTTCCCAGTGAGGAAGAGCAGCGCCAGATCTACCGCAGTCAGCTCGAGGCCTTCGCGCCCAAGCCAGTGACCATGCGCACGCTGGATATCGGCGGCGACAAGGCCCTGCCCTATTTTCCCATCGAGGAGGACAACCCCTTCCTCGGCTGGCGCGGGATACGGGTTACCCTCGATCACCCGGAAATCTTCCTGGTGCAGACCCGGGCCATGCTCAAGGCCAGCGAGGGATTGGGTAATCTGCGCATCATGCTGCCGATGATCAGCAATGTCGCGGAGTTGGATGAAGCGCTGGAGTTTATCCATCGAGCCCATCGCGAGCTGCTCGAAGAGGGGTCGGACATCGACATGCCGCCGGTGGGCGTCATGGTGGAAGTGCCCTCGGCGGTGTACCAGGCCCGGGCCCTGGCCCGGCGCGCGGATTTCCTGTCGGTGGGCTCCAACGACCTGACCCAGTACCTGCTGGCAGTGGATCGCAACAACGCCCGGGTGGCGGACCTCTACCACTCGTTTCACCCGGCGGTATTGAAGGCCCTGCAGTCAGTGGCCGAGGCGGGGCTGGCGGAGGAAACCCCAGTCAGTATCTGTGGCGAACTGGCGGGAGACCCCGGCGCCGCGGTACTGCTGCTGGCGATGGGCTACGACGTGCTGTCCATGAATGCCACCAACCTCACCCGGGTCAAGCAGGCCATGCGCCACGTGACCACCGTCGATGCCGACGAGCTGCTGGCGGATGTGATCAATCTGGAGAGTGCCGAGGCGGTGCAGCTGCGGCTGGAGGATTTCCTGGTCGACAAGGGTCTGGCTGGCTTTATTCACGCCCGCCTGGGGCCGGCTGAGTAGGTCGGGCCGCGTAGGTCGGGCCGCGTAGGTCGGGCCGCGTAGGTCGGGCCGCGTAGGTCGGGCCTTTCAGTCAGCGCCCTGGGACGCGCCCGCGTCAAGCACAAACTGCTCCATTCGCACTTCGCCCGCCACACCGCCGGCGGAAAAATCCTGCTCGCGAACCCGCACGTCGCCATTGCGATGCACGGCGAGGGTTGTGGTCGCCCGGGTGCCGTAGGCCTCCATGGTGATGAACTGGGGCGACAGCGCTCGCTCCAGCTCAATACCCACGCCGGTATCCGGCAGCTCGGCATCGGCGGCCGGGCGGCGGTCACTGACCGTATCCGCCAGGGCGCTGTGCTCGACGTCGCCGTTCAGGGCCGCCGCCAGCCGGGTCTCGGCACAGCGCTGCTTGGGCCAGCCAGAATCCAGCAGGCCGTTGCTGATGCTGTGAATGCCGGGCGTCAGTGCCCGCACCTGCCCCTCGATATTAGACAGGTAGTAGATGCCGTCGCGATCGCCCACCAGCAGGTTGAAGCCCGCGTATTGCCCGCCCTGGTCACAGATGGCCTGCAGGTAGTCCAACGGGGCTGCCTCGCCCGCCAGGAACTCCAGGGTTAGCATGCCTCGTGAGCGCGCCGGGTCCGGCGCGGGTGTGGTGCTGCGGTAGTTGGTGATGGCGGCGAAGCGACCGCCCCGGGTGACGCCCATCCAGGTGCCGCCGGCCTCCAGGTCGCGGCCGGCCAGCAGGCCCGGGTGGTCATCCCAGAAATGCAGGCCGCGGGTGGGCCGTGTGTAGTACTCGTCGCGATTGGCAGCCACCACCAGTGGGAAGCTGTCATGCACGCGGTAGGCGAGGGTGATCAGGCACATGGTTTTGTCGAAGCACCGTTTGTAAATGGGGCATGCGCTGGCAGATAATACACTGGTTCGTTGAAACGGAAGACGACCCCAGCAGCATGCTCCCCTATCCCGAGATTGACCCGGTTGCCATTGCGCTGGGACCGATCAAGGTGCATTGGTATGGACTTACTTACCTGGCAGGCCTTGCTTTTTCATGGTGGCTGGGGAATCAGCGCGCCCGTCAGCCGGGCTCTGTGCTAAAGCCCGGACAAGTCGACGACATGATTTTCTTCTCAGCCCTCGGCGTGGTGCTGGGTGGGCGACTGGGCTATATCCTGTTCTATGGTCTCGGCCGCCTGGCTGAAGACCCGCTGTGGGTGTTGAGGGTCTGGGAGGGCGGTATGTCTTTCCATGGCGGCATGCTGGGGGTGATTTTCGCCAACTGGCTCTACGCCCGCTATCTCAAGGTGAATTTCGCCGACCTGCTGGATTTCGTGGCGCCGCTGGTGCCGGTAGGCCTGGGTCTGGGCCGGCTCGGCAACTTCATTGGCCAGGAATTATGGGGGCGCCCCACCGACCTGCCCTGGGCGATGGTGTTTCCCCGCGACCCGCTGGCGCTGCCCCGCCACCCCAGCCAGCTCTACCAGGCCGCCCTGGAGGGATTGCTGCTCTTCCTGATTCTCTACTGGTTCTCGCGTAAACCCCGGCCCCGGCTGGCGGTCGGCGGTGTGTTCATGCTGGGCTACGGCCTGTTCCGCTTTATTGTTGAGTTTGCGCGCGAGCCCGATGCCCACATCACCACCCTGGTGTTCGGGTGGATGACCCGCGGGCAGTTACTGTGCCTGCCGATGATCGCTTTCGGACTCTTTCTTCTATATAACGCCTACATCGCACGCCATAAGGTCTTTGGCGAGCGACAGGCAGCCTGACCCACGGACAGACCATGCAGCAGTATCACGATCTCCTTCGCCATATCCTCGATACCGGTGTCGACAAGTCAGACCGCACCGGCACCGGTACTCGCAGTATTTTCGGTTACCAGATGCGCTTCGACCTCGCGGACGGGTTCCCCATGGTGACCACCAAGAAGCTGCACCTGCGCTCGATCATTCACGAGTTGCTGTGGTTCCTCAGCGGCGATACCAATATTGCCTACCTCAAGGAACACGGCGTCAGCATCTGGGACGAGTGGGCGGATGAAAACGGCGACCTCGGCCCGGTGTACGGCCATCAGTGGCGCTCATGGCCCACGCCGGAGGGCGGCACCATCGACCAGATCAGCAAGCTGGTGGCACAGATTCGCAGCAATCCGGATTCCCGGCGGCTGATCGTCAGCGCCTGGAATGTGGCGGAGGTAGACAATATGGCCCTGCCCCCCTGTCACAGCCTGTTCCAGTTTTATGTGGCGGAAGAGAAGCTCTCCTGTCAGCTTTACCAGCGCAGCGCCGACGTATTCCTGGGGGTGCCCTTCAATATCGCCTCCTATGCGCTGCTTACCCTGATGATGGCCCAGGTCTGCGGGCTCAAGCCCGGCGCGTTTGTACACACCTTTGGCGATGCCCATCTCTACAGCAACCACTTCGAGCAGGCAGAGCTGCAGCTCTCGCGAACGCCCGGGCCGCTCCCCAGCATGCACCTCAACCCCGAGGTCGACGATATCTTCGGCTTCCGCTATGAGGACTTCACCCTGGAGGGCTATGAGGCCCAGCCCCATATCCCTGCGCCGGTCGCAGTGTGACGCGCGCTATGAGCAGCGACATGCGCCTGGCCCTGATCGCGGCCGTATCCGACAACGGCGTCATCGGGCGAGATAACAAGCTGCCCTGGTACATTCCTGCGGACCTGCGCTACTTCAAACAGGTGACTCTCGGTAAGCCGGTCCTCATGGGTCGCAAGACCTGGGAGTCCATGAACCGCGCCCTGCCGGGCCGCAGCAATATCGTCATCACACGCCAACCGGGCTACCAGGCGGAGGGTGCGAGCGTGGTCGCTGATCTCGGCGCCGCTATCGCGCTGGCAGAGAGCGTCGCGCTGATTGATGGCGTCGAAGAACTGATGGTGATCGGTGGCGCCGAAATCTATCGGCTGGCCTTGCCGCTGGCCGACAGGCTCTATCTTACCGAGGTGCACGCGGAGGTAGCGGGTGACACCTTCTTTCCGGACTGGGACCGGGCAGCCTGGCGGGAAGTGGCCCGCGAGCAACACCAGGCCCCGGGCGAAGACAGCTACCGCTACAGTTTCACCGTCTATGAGCGGCTCGCCGGCTGAGGCACCGTGTTGAGGCACCCCTGATTTAATGTTACCCAGGGCGCAGCATCATGGTGCGCGTGTAACCTTTCTACACACTGCCGGAGGCGCTCTCCGGTCTAAAAAAGTGTGAAAAAGCCCATTCTTTGCTTAATTTTTCTCAATGGTATTAAATTGCCCTCCCTTGTTTTACCGGTCTCGCTTTTTCTTCTATAAGTACATAGTTACACGATAGGTAGCGCGGCCGTCCTCAAGTGGCCAAGTCACACTCTGTTGTTGGTTATAGGAAACGCTCATCCATGAATATGCAACGATTGAAAACTCTAAAAATCGCTGCAATGGTGCTGCTGGGGTCCCTACTGGGTACAGCATCCGTTGCAAGCGCTGATGAGACGCTGCAAGCAATCCTCCAGGTAAGTGAGGAAAAGACGGCCGCAGCCAAGCAATCTCAGGTAAAGATTGACCGGCTCGCGGAAGAAACCCGCTCCCTGCTGGGAGACTACAAGACCGTACTCAAGCAGATTGACGGCCTTAAGGTCTACAACGCGCGACTGCAGAAGCAGATCGACAACCAGGAGCGCCGCCTCGTCTCTATCGACAAGTCTATTAACGACGTCACCGTCATCCAGCGCCAGATGACGCCGCTGGTCATTCGCATGATCGACGGCCTCGAGCAGTTCGTGGAACTGGACGTCCCCTTCCACATTGACGAGCGGCGCCAGCGTATCGCCTTCCTGCGCAACAACCTGGATCGCTCCGACGTCACCGTGGCCGAGAAGTTTCGCCAGGTGCTGGAAGCCTACAAGATTGAAAACGAATACGGCCGCAAGATCGACGCCTACAAGGGCAGTGTGGAAATTGACGGTGTAGAGCGTGACGTCAACTTCTTCCGTGTCGGCCGGGTGGCCCTGCTGTACCAGACTACCGACACCGAGCGGTCAGGCGCCTGGGACCAGGCCAGCCGCAGCTGGATAGCGCTGGATAGCGGCGAATATCGCAATGCCATTCTCAAGGGCCTGCGTATCGCTCGCAAGGAAGCCTCTATTGAGCTCCTGAACATTCCCGTACCTGCGCCGGAGGCTGCTGAATAATGAAACAGACAATGCATAAAGCCGCAGCCTATGCGCTGGGCACGCTACTAACACTGGGTGTTGCAAGCAGTTACGCACAGGACGACGCGGCCGCCGCGGCGCCTGCCGAACCCCAGGCCAATTCCCTGGACCAGCTGCTTGAGTTCGTACGCGAAGGCAAGACCAGCGAGGCCCGTGAAAACCGCCAGCGTGAGCAGCGCTTCCAGGCGGCGAAGGCCGACCAGCAGCGCCTGCTGCGTGAAGCCGAGGCCGAGCGTGAGCGCCAGGAGCAAATTTCCACCCGCCTGGAAAACACCTTCGAGGAAAACGAGCTGCGCATTGCCGACAAGCAGAAGCAGCTGCGAGAGCGCCTCGGCACCCTGGCGGAACTGTTCGGCCACCTGACTTCGACCGCCGGTGACGCCGCCACCAACTTCGAGTCCTCTTTGATCAGCGTGCAGTTCCCGAATCGTGAGGCATTTCTCAACGACCTGATCGCCAAGATGGCGGGCCAGGACGAACTGCCCAGCATCGAGGAAATCGAGCGCGTGTGGTACGAACTGCAGCGTGAGATGACCGAGTCTGGCCGTGTTGCGCAGTTCACCAAGACCGTATCCAAGCCCGACGGCGAAAAGGTCGAGCAGCAGGTCATCCGCGTCGGCACCTGGAACGTGGTGTCTGAAGACGGCAAGTATCTGACCTATGTACCCGGCAAGGGCAGTCTGGAAGAGCTGGCTCGCCAGCCCTCCGGCCCCTACCAGGGCTGGGCCCGCGGCCTGTTCGGCGCCACCGGCCTTTCCAAGTTCGGTGTTGACCCGACCGGCCCCGCCGGAGGCGGCTTCCTGTCCGCGCTGATCAACAGCCCGACGCTGGAAGAGCGCTGGCACCAGGGCGGCTACATTGGTTATGCGATCACCGCTGTGGGCGCGATTGCCTTCCTGATCGCCATCTGGCGCCTGGTGGTGCTGTCGGCCATGAGCTCCAAGGTGAGCGCTCAGCTCAAGTCCAGCTCTGCCAACACCAACAACCCGCTGGGTCGCGTCCTCAAGGTACACGAGGAAAACCCGAAGATGGATACCGAGACCCTCGAGCTGAAGCTGGAAGAAGCGATTCTCAAGGAGACCCCGGCTATCGAAAACAGCCTGACGCTGCTCAAGATCATCTCCGCGGTCGCCCCGCTGATGGGTCTGCTGGGTACGGTGACCGGTATGATCATCACCTTCCAGGCCATCACCAT
>JANQIO010000189.1 GCA_028282105.1 Halieaceae bacterium
CTGGAAAAAGCCAATCTCCCGCTCAAACTGCTTGCGGGTGCGAGCGTACTCTGCAGTAGTCTGCAGCTCCCATTCACCGGCGCCCACCATATCGGCAGCCACCATGGTCCATACCGCGGGCATGGCCTTCTCCAGCACTGCCAAGGCATCGGCGCTGACTTCGACGGCGTCCACGCCGTCAAAACTGACACGGGCCTGGTCGCGGGTCAGGTCAACGATGGCGTCGGATTGAATACTGACACCGGCGGCGTCGCTGGCCACCCAGTACAAGCCGAGGCCGGAACCACTGCTGGCTTTCACCAGGAACTGGCCGACCTTTTGTGCGTCCTGAACATAGGCCGCCGTGCCGGTCAGCTTGCCGTCGGCAAACTCGACATCGGTATCGCTGTTCTCCCAGCTGCCCTGGGCATTCACCAGGGCCGGGCTCGCTGCAGCGCCGCCGACGATGGCCTCCAGGGCGGCATTAGCGGCTACCGTGTCGCAGGCGGCCAGAATGTAGGTGCTGTTGATGGTGGGCAGCAGCGGCGAGGGAAAGGCGGCGCGGCCGGCCTCTTCACAGAGTGCCGCTACCGCCACTGAGCTCATGCCCAGGCCGCCGGCACTCTCTGGCACCGCCAGCATGGTCCAGCCCAGTTCTACCATCTGCTGCCAGAGCTCGGGTTTCCACTTCGCCGCCAGGTCGCGGTGCGGATCGGACTCGTCGGCCACCAGGGCGTGAAGCTGGTCCACCGGCAGGTTGTCTGCAAAAAATTTGGCGGCGGAATCCCGCAGCATGGTTTCCTCTTCGCCAAAGCCGAAGTTCTGTGGTTGTGACATCGTTGCGGCCTCCGCTTACTTGGACTTGGGCAGGTCGAGGACCCGCTCGCCGAGAATATTGCGCTGCACCTCGCTGGTGCCCGCGGCAATGGTGAAGCCATAGGAGTTCATATGCCCCAATGGCCAGCGGGCACCGGCCGGCGCATTCGCATCGGCGATATACAGCGAGCTGGCAGCACCCTCGATCTCGGTGGCGAGCTGAGCCATATCCTGCATCAACTCACTTTGGCGCAGCTTGTGCTGCAGCGGGATACGCATGGGGTGGTCGATCAAACCCTGTACCCTGGCCCGGCGGCGGCACTGCTTGAAGCCTTCCTCGCGGATCAGCTCCTGCATGATGCGATCGCGAATCACAGGGTCGTCGGCAGCGCTCTTGCCATTGCGCGAGCTGTTCTTCGCCAGGTCGACCAGGCTAATGGCACCAAAGCCGGACTGCTCCTCACCTTCGCGCTGCTGCACCCGGCCACCGGCGGCAGGGGTGACCAGCTGACCGGCGTTGCGCTCGTGTGCCAGTGTGGTCATCGCCACCTGCCAGCCCTTGCCGACTGCATCCAGTCGGTAGCTGTCGTCGACTTCCAGATTGTCGAAGATCACTTCGTTGAAGCCGGTCTCGCCGGTCATCTTGATCAGCGGACGTACCGTTACGCCCTTGCCCAGGGCCTCGCGGATCGGCACCACAAAGTAGGACAGACCCTCGTACTTATGGGACTTGTCGGTGCGCAGCAGTAGGATCATCCACTCGGCGAAGTGGGCCAGTGAGGTCCATACCTTGTGGCCATTGATGATCCACTTGTCACCCTTCTGCTCGGCGAAGGTTTGCACACTGGCCAGGTCGGAGCCGGAGCCCGGCTCGCTGAAACCCTGGCACCAGATCTCCTCACCGGAAAACAGCTTCGGCAGCAGTTCGCCAGCCTTGCCCTCCTGGGCGTGGTAGAACACCGTGGGCGCCGCCATGCCGAGGCCGATCACGTTGGGGAAGAACGGAGTCTTGGCCGCCTGCATTTCCGCATTGGCCACCCGCTGGCAGTCATCGCGGCCCCCCCCGCCCACTTCCACCGGGTAGTCACAGCCCACCAGGCCGGCGTCATAGGCTTTCTTCTGCCAGTCCTGCAGGTAGTGCAGCTGGTCGGTGGTCATGATTTCCAGCGGGGTCAGCGGCAGCCGTACGTCGGTCTCCGGGGGGGAGTTTTCTGCCAGCCAGTCGCGGCAGTACTGCCGGAATTCGGCCTGTTCAGGGGTGTCCTTGCGTTCGGCTTCAGCCATCTGCGGGTCTCCTCGATTCTTGAAGTGATCGTTGGCGAACCGAAGATAATAGTGGCCTGCCCCGCGCGGGGCAAACCACTGTTCAGGCTGAGTTCAGTCAGGGAGGAGCGCGGGTCTAGTTAACGCCGTGGGGGCCCTTCATCATGCCGTGCTCCAGGTAGGAGCGCAGCGCATGAGCGCCTTCATAGAGGGCCACGTCCGGGCTCATGTCCGGGTCTTCCAGCGCCACCTGGATGCTGGAAAAGCCCAGCGCCACGGCCACCCGTGACTTGCAGACCAGCTCCTCGGTGCACTGCACCCGGTTGAGGTCCGCCCAGATGCCGGCGAAGGTGCGCGCGACCATCCAGTCGTGTTCCTGTTGCACTTTCTGCAGCGGCGCCATGGCCTGCATGCCATGCAGCAATTCAACCCCGCCCGGGAAGTCCCGGGTGACGCGGTAGACGCCCATCAGCAGTTCGTTGAGGCTTTCCAGCATGGCGTAGGGGCCATGACCGCTGAGCCTGCCCTCCTGCCAGTGCTCAAACACGGCCTTGCGCGCGCCCAGCAGGCGCGAGCCAAGGGCATTGAGCACCGCGTACTTGTTGGGGAAATAGCGATACAGGGCTGGCACCGTCACGCCAGCGCGTTCGGCGATGATGTTAGTGGAGATTCGCTCCAGCCCCACTTCCCGCAGCAGTTCTCCCGTGGCAGAGAGAATAGCCTCGTAGGTCTTGATGGCGCGCTGCTGTTGGGGCCGGTTCTTTTCTACCAGCTCCACGCTGCGCTCACTGATACTTGCTGTTTGCATACACCTGTTCTCCTTGCGGTTCATTTTAGTGAGCACTCGCAAGGATTAGCGTGAGGGGTTTCACACTTTGTGTAGCGTCGGCGGTACCATCCCGGAATCCGCTCACAGAACCGGCGACGAGGAGTCAAATCTGTGAACTACTTCCGGTCGGCACTCTGGCTATTAATGCTCTTCGCAGTGCCGGGTGTGGCGTTTGAGCGCACCGAGGCCCGTGACGACTGTGCACACTACACGCCTACGCGCATGCCGCTGTTCGGCGACCTGCATGTGCACACCAGCCTGTCTTTCGACTCTTACATCTCCAGCCAGCGCAACGACCCCTGGGCGGCCTACCGCTTTGCCCGCGGCGAGCCAATTACGCTGTCCGATGCCGATGCCGGCGAGACCGTCGTCACCCGGCTGCGCCGGCCGCTGGATTTCACGGCGGTAACCGATCACGCGGAGTTCCTCGGGCCGATCAAGCTCTGCACCCAGGACAGCGACAAGCTGGGCTATTACCTGCCCTATTGCATGCTGACCCGCAGCGACTGGTTTATCGCCCAGTTCCTGGCGCTCAACTACTGGCAGAAACTGGGGGTGACCGGCGGCACCCCGGGAGAGGACCGCGACCAGTCTTTTGTCTGCACCCTGGAGGACTGCGACGCGGCGCACCGGGAGGCCTGGGGCCAGGTCCAGGCCGCCGCGGAGGACCACTACGACCGCAGTAGCGACTGCAGCTTTACCACTTTCGTGGGCTACGAGTACACCGACGCCCCCAACTACAACAACCTGCACCGCAACGTGATCTTTCGCACTGCCGAGGTCACCGACACCGCCATCTCCACCTACGACACCGGCACCCGCAACTTCCAGGGCCTGTGGCAGCGCCTGCGCGAGCAGTGTATCGAGGCCGGGACCGGCTGCGATGTGATGGCCATTCCCCACAACCCCAACCTCAGCGGCGGCATGATGTTCCCCGACCCGGCCAACCCGGAGGAAGCGCGCGAACGTCGCTTTTTCGAACCGCTGGTGGAACTGGTGCAGCACAAGGCGGCGTCGGAGTGCCGCTTCGACCGCCTGGAGGGTCTGGGTGTGGACACCGAGGACGAGCTCTGCGATTTCGAGCAGGTGGTGGCCGACAACCTGTCGATGCTGGGCACTGTCTACGGTGAGGTGCGCAGCGAGGAGGCCGCGCCGGTAGCCATCGGCGAATTCGCGCGCCGCAACATGGTTCGCAATGTGCTGAAGGACGGCCTGGTGCTGGGACGGGATGCCGGTATCAACCCCTTCATGCTCGGCTTTATCGGCTCCACCGACACGCATTCCGCCACCCCCGGCGCCGCCGCAGAGGACAACTACACCGGGCACCTGGGCCGGCGTGATTCCGGCTACCGCAACCTGCAGGATCACTTCTTCGACAACCCCGGCGGGCTGGCCGTGGTGTGGGCCGAGGAAAACAGCCGCGATGCCATCTTCGAGGCCATGCGCAGGCGGGAGACCTACGCCACCAGCGGTACCCGACCGCTGCTGCGCTTCTTCGCCGGCAGCAACCTGCCCGCTGAGCTGTGCACGGCGGGAGACATGATCGAACAGGCCTATGCCACGGGCACACCCATGGGCGGTGTGATCAACGCCGGCAACGGTCCGCCTCGCTTCCTGGTGTCCGCCGCCAAGGACGCCGGCAGCCCCGGCCTGCCGGGGACCGACCTGCAGCGGCTGCAGATCATCAAGGGCTGGGTCGACGCCGCAGGCAAGACCTTCGAAAAGGTCTACGATGTGGCCGGCAGCCCCAACACCGGCGGCTGGGTTGACGAGCAGAGCTGCGCGGTCACCGGCCGCGGCCACGCCCAGCTCTGCACGGTGTGGCAGGACCCGGATTTCGACGCCGGCCAGGACGCTTTCTACTATGTGAGAGCGCTGGAAAACCCCAGCTGCCGCTGGAGCACCCGCCAATGCATGGCGGCCGGGGTCAACCCTTTTGCAGAGAACTGCTCCGCCCAGGCCGCTGTCATGAACGCCGCACTGAGCGACCAGGGCGCAATCGGCAAGGTCTATGATCGCTGTTGCCTGGACCCCGCCGCGCAGCCGTTCTACTCCCCGGTCATCCAGGAACGCGC
>JANQIO010000224.1 GCA_028282105.1 Halieaceae bacterium
ACGGCACCGTCAGAAGGGCCTCACGCTGATCGAGCTGTTGATGGCCATGGGGGCCATCAGCATTTTTGCCATGGTCGCCCTGCCTATCTTTACCGACTATGTGGTGCGCGCCCGGCTCAGCGACGACATTAGCCGGGTTAGCGCGGTGAAGCTGCAGATCACTGAGTACCACCTGCTCACCGGTCGCCTGCCCGCATCCAATGCCGAGGTCGGCCTGCCGCCGGAAATGGCCGCGCCCGGCCAGTACCTGGAAATGTTCTATATCGACGACGACCCGGTGCCGGGCACTATCAAGCTGGTGTTCGACAGCATTACCGGCATTCCCGCGCTGGGCCAGAACAACACGCTGTGGTTCCAGCCCTCCGAGGTCAACGACCGCATCACCTGGGACTGTACCGGCGGTACCCTGCTCAACAAGTTCCGGCCCGCCAACTGCCGCGGCAGCGGCGAAGACGACTGATCGCAGCGCCGACTCAGGCGCTTGTTACAGGCTCATCATAGTGACGCCCGCCACGGCGCGTCCCGGTGGTGTATGCGCCGCCGTCTAGTCACCCGGCGGCCCCGGCGGCGGGCGATTGCTGAGTGTGAGCAAATCCGGCATGTGCCAGTGGAAATAGATGGCGGCAGCGCGGAAGCTGAAAATCGCCGCCACGCCGGCGATCACCGCCTGCTGGCCGCTCAGCAGTCCGAACTGCAGTATCACCAGCTGCAGTCCCACCCCGAGGCAGATCGGGGTGGCGTACAGCTCGCGGGAAACAATCAGCGTGGGGCGATCGAGCAGGACATCGCGAATGATGCCGCCGCCAATCCCGGTGATCACGCCCATCACCACGGCGTGGGCGCTGCCCAGCCCCAGCGCCAGGGTTTTCATTACCGCCAGGGCCGCAAACAGCGCCACGCCCAGGGCATCCATGTACAGGAACCAGCGATAGCCGCGATGAATCAGGTCGTTGAAAGCGAAGGTGATCAACGCCGCCAGGGCGGCGGCCACCAGGTAGCGGCTGTCGGCAATCCAGAACACCGGTACATCGAGGATGATGTCGCGCAGGGTGCCGCCACCCACGGCGGTAACCACGCCCACGACGGTAACGCCGATGATATCGAGTTGCTGAATGCGGGCCGCCAATACCCCGGTCACCGAAAAGGCCAGGGTGGCGGCAATGGCTAGGGCGTAGGTCAGGTCCATGCTGGGCCTAGCATAGCGCTAAACCCGCGGGCGATGGACGAAGATTAACCCAGCTCGAAGCGGCAGCAATCGCTGCCAGTGGCGCAGCAGGCGGTCTCCACGCAGGTGATGTCCGGGTCCACCAGGTTGTTGAACAGGCGCTGGAACACAGCCGCATGCCAGTGGCAGATCGGCGCGTCGGCCTGTTCGCCCCGCACCACCGGGTTGTCGTACAGCTCAAACACCAGCGGGCGTTTGCTGGCCACCACAAAGTGACCGGAGCCGGCGAAGGTCCAGGCATGCTTGTCGATGGTCTTGGCCAGCAGCGGCGCGCTGAGCCAGGGCGGCGAGTGATGCAGCAGGTGCATCACCACCGGCGGGATGCGATGGCTGATGATGTAATCCGCGGTGCGCAGGCCGGCCCGCCGGGTCAGGTCGGTGGCGAGTTCCGGGTAGACAGACCTGACCGCCTGGTGCAGCCGGGCGGCGGGGCCTTCTTCCATCAGGCCCTCGTCTGCGGGCAGTTCACTGAGGCCTGACTGGGCCAGCAGCATTTCTCGCGGGCCGGTACCCAGGCGATCATCCAGCAGCGGCACCAACTGCAGTACGCTGTTGGGACCGATAAGGGCGCTGCGTGCCTCTACCTCGGGCAGTGGGGCATTCATGAGATCAGCTCCTCCAGCTGTTCCTCACCTCCGCCGCAGGCTTTGGCAATCACCTGGTCGGCCGGGGTGGTCAGCATGGACTGTTTGCGGGCCCTGGCCCGGGCGGCGCGGTCGGCGGCGGCCTCCCAGTCGTCCAGTTGGGCGCGGGCGATTTTGCGTGACGTATCGAACTTGAAATCCACCTTGCCCTTGGCCTGGGGGCCCCAGTAGTTGTTCTTACCGAGGTCGTAGAAGGTGCGGCTGAAGCCGGCCTTGGCGAAGGCCTTCAGGCAGCCCAGCAGGTAACGGCGGCGGAAGCCGGTGCCGCGCCAGGGGTAGTGGAACAGGGCTTTCTTCATGTAGAAGCGCCGGTAGTTGTTCATCACCCGGTCCAGCAGGGTGGCCCGGTCCATGGCGGCGGGCTTCATGATGGGGGTGACGAAGTTGTAGCGGGAGAAATCGAATACCTCTACCTTGTCGCCCAGCTCCTGGAACAGCGGTGTAAACGGCCAGGGCGTGTACATGGCCCAGTTGGCAAGGTCCGGCTGCCAGTCCCAGGCCATGCGATAGGTTTCCTCGAGGGTTTCCGGGGTCTCGTTGTCGAGGCCGACGATAAACTGGGCCTCAACGAAGATATCCGCCTCGCGCAGCAGCTGGATGGCGCGGCGGTTGTCATCGACCTTGGTTTCCTTGTTGAACTGGTCCAGCTTCATCTGCGCGGCAGCCTCGGTGCCCAGGCTCACGTGCACCAGCCCCGCTTTTCTGTACAGCGGCAACAGTTCCTCGTCGCGGAGGATGTCGGTGACCCGAGTGTTGATGCCCCATTTCACCTTGTCCGGCAGGTCGCGGCGGATCAGTTCCTCGCAGAACTGGATGAACTTCTTGCGGTTGATGGTGGGTTCCTCGTCGGCGAGGATGAAGAAACCCACGTCCTGCTCTTTGTGCAGCTTTTCGATTTCATCGACCACCTTGAGCGGATCGCGCACCCGGTAGTCGCGCCAGAATTTCCACTGGGAGCAGAAAGAGCAGGTAAAGGGACAGCCTCGCGCCATGTTGGGGATGGCCACCCGGGTGTTGAGCGGAATATAGGTGTACTTGGCCCACTCCAGCAGGGTCCAGTCCGGCTCGATGGCATCCAGGTCCTTGATGGTGGGGGCGGCGGGGGTGGCGACGATCTCGTCCCCATCCCGGTAGGCCAGGCCCTTGATGTTGGCGCGTTGCTCCGTGAAGTTGCCGGAATCGAAAGCGCGCACCACGTCCAGCAGGATTTCTTCGCCTTCACCGCGTACGATCAGGTCCACCCAGGGCGCTTCGCTGAGCACCTGCTTGTACATGAAGGTCGCGTGGATGCCGCCCAGCACGCCCAGGGCGTCAGGGCAGTGCTCTTTGGCCAGTTCCAGTACTCGTTCCGCGGCATAGATGGACGGGGTGATGGCCGTGACGCCGACGATGTCGGGCTGGAGCTCTTTAAGCTTTGCGGTGATCTCCTCGTCGCCCAGGTTGTTGGTCATGGCGTCGACGAAGTGGATGTCGGTATAGCCCGCGGCCTTGAGCGGCCCTGACAGATAGGCGACCCAGGCGGGGGGCCAGTTACCGGCGATTTCGGCGCCGCCGGAGCGATAATTCGGGTGGATCAGTAGGATGCGCATGGGACTACCCCATGAAAAGTGTAAAGTATATATTACACTTATAGTGTAAACATATATTGACCCTAGTCAAGGTATGGGAAAGCGCCTGTCCTGGCGCTTCCTGGCTCGTACTAGAGCGCGTCCAGGTAAATCTCCTTTGCAAACAGCATGCTGCGGTCCTGGTCGAGATCGAACCACTTTTCAAGCACAGCCACGTCAGGGCTAATTTTTTCATCAAAAACAAGAACTTGGTTCGACCATAGCTGGATGTTCTCACCCAGGTCGAAATGGTCAGATGAAATCAGCAGGGTCACGGCAGAGACGTTGTTCGAGCTCAGATAGACGGCATTTCCCGTCTTCTTTGCGATGACGGCACTTTCCCCTTCGCCGCCCAGTGTGCCGTGCAGGATTAGCCAGTGAATACGATCAAATTCGCCCCCCTCATCGATTTGCCAGTACAGGGAGTCGGGGTAGGGATTGCGGGTATACCTGGCGACAAAGCTCTCGTAGTCCTTTTTTCGGGCGGCAAGCCAGGGCATGCCATAGTGTTCGCCACGTTCAACGAAGTAGGTGATGTCGCCGCCACTGCTGTTCACTGCGTCGAACAGCGGCACGACGGACTCGGCGGGGAAAAACTGATCCTCTTTGGTATTCAGGGCGAAAATCGGCTTGTTGATGAAATTGCCGGGAAACGTGGTGCCAAAGGCCCGGTGCCTTTCCCGCAAAACGTGGGGAGAGCCGATCAGCGCGATAAACCCTGCGAACGGGGTAGGCAGATGCGAGGCGAAGTAGTATGCCCCGCCGGCGCCATCTGAGAGGCCGTGCAGGAAAACCCTGTTGTCGTCGACGTTGTAGCTTGCCTTGACCTGCTTGATGATTTCCACCACGTTTTTCGCCTGGGATTCATACCACCATTTCGTGGAGGGTGATGCGCTCGGATAGACTGAAATCGCATCGTCCACGCGCAGCCGCTTCAGGCGATTCATTTTGCGGGTTGATATGCGGTTAGCTGACATGCCGACGCCGCCGTGAAGATAGACATGCACATCCATCTTTTGGCTGGGATCATAGGTCTCCGGTACATCGACGACGTAGTGAAACGTTTCTTCGAATCCGTCGATCTTGTGAGAACGCCTGAAGGTACCCCGGGTGACATCGGCCGGGTAGTCTTTCTCTGAGCGGATCTCCTCCAGACGCTGCCAATACAAGCTTTCGGAACCTGGATCCCCGACTGCAAGTTCACTGCAGACCCCGGAGGGAAGGTCCAGAAAGAAAACGGCAAACAACAATCCAACACTGCGATGGTACGGTTTCGCCATAGCTCGCTTACCCATCAATTAGCACCAGAAAACCCGACCAGGGAGTGTCTGGTTTGCACTCAACAGCGGCCGTCAGTGTACTGCCTTGTTGATTTCAGCGCCGCAGGACTGACGCGGCTCATTGATCGCAGTAATAGCTTGCCGGCAGATTCATGACCCCCGCTCATATCAAACATGCGCCAATGTCATGGTGAAACCCCCGTCGTTTTTGGTCAAACCTGCGTATAAATGGCTGTCTACGGAGGAAGGCCTATGGCGTTCGACCCCTTTGTCCTGGCGCGCATCCAGTTTGCGGCCAACATCAGCTTCCATATCCTGTTCCCGACGATCACCATTGGCCTGGCCTGGGTGCTGCTGTTCTTCCGCTGCCGCTACACGCTGACCGGTGACCGGGCTTGGGAAGATGCTTACAGCTTCTGGGTCAAGATCTTTGCGCTGACTTTCGCCCTGGGCGTGGTCTCCGGCATCACCATGAGTTTCCAATTCGGCACCAACTGGCCGGGCTTCATGCAAAGAGCGGGAAATATTGCCGGTCCCCTGCTGGGCTACGAGGTGCTCACGGCGTTCTTCCTGGAGGCCTCGTTCCTCGGGATCATGCTGTTTGGTAAACGGCGTGTCTCCAACCGACTGCACCTGATAGCAACCTTCCTGGTGGCTCTGGGCACGACCATTTCCGCGTTCTGGATTCTGGCGCTGAATTCCTGGATGCAGACGCCCGCGGGTTACAGTCTGGAAAACGGTCAGTTCTTTGCGCAGAGCTGGATCGAGATCATCTTCAATCCCTCATTCCCATACCGCTTTGCTCACGTACTGCTGGCCAGTTTTCTGACGGCGGCATTCCTGGTGGCCGGCGTCTCGGCCTGGCGGGCTCGCGCCGGCATACAGGGCGCGGCCGTCGGGAAGAGCCTCAAGACCGGGGTGCTGCTGGCGGCGGTCGCGATCCCCCTGCAAATCCTGGCGGGAGACTTCCACGGCCTCAACACCCTGGAGCACCAGCCTGCCAAGATCGCTGCCATGGAGGGTGTCTGGCACACCGAGAAGGGCGCGGCCTTCACCCTGTTCGGCTGGCCCGACGAGGAGCGCCGCGAAACCCGCTTCGCCGTGAAAATCCCCTACGCGGCCAGCCTCATCCTCACCCACGAACTGGACGGCGAGGTGCAGGGCCTCAATGAGTTTCCCAACGAGCATCCCCCGGTGGCGCCGGTATTCTGGTCGTTCCGGGTGATGCTGGCCATGGGGGGGCTTATGCTGCTGGTGTCCTGGTGGGGCGCCTGGAGTTACTGGCGGGGCCGCCAGCCCGGCGCAGGCCTGTTGCTGGCGCTCTCGCTGATGACCTTTTCCGGCTGGGTGGCGACCCTGGCAGGCTGGTATGTCACCGAGATTGGTCGCCAGCCCTGGATTGTCAGCGGCCTGCTGGCGACGGCTGATGTGGTGGCCGACCACGCCACTGCTACCCTGGGCGGCACCCTGTTCGGCTATGTCGGTCTGTACCTGTTTCTGCTGGTGTCCTACGTGCAGGCCCTGCGCTACCTGGCCACCCGGCCGGCCCACTCCGGGCCGGCGCCGCAGCCCGGCTACAGCGGCGGGGCCGCGGAGGGTGTGGCCTGATGGCTGAATTCCTGCCGCTGTTCTTCGTCATGGCCATGGGCCTGTCGCTGCTGCTGTACGTCATTCTCGACGGTTTCGACCTCGGTATCGGCATTCTGCTGCCCCTGGCCAACGATGTCGAAAAAGACATCATGGTGGCCAGTATCGGCCCTTTCTGGGACGCCAACGAAACCTGGCTGGTGCTCGGTGTCGGGGTGCTGCTGATCGCCTTTCCGCAGGCGCACGGCATTGTACTGACAGCGCTTTACCTGCCGGTGACCGTCATGCTGTTTGGGCTGATCCTGCGCGGCGTGGCCTTCGATTTCCGGGTCAAGGCCGGCGATCATCGAAAAGCACTGTGGAACGGCGCGTTTTTTGTTGGCTCGCTGGCCGCAGCCATGGCCCAGGGCTGGATGCTGGGTGCCTATATCACCGGCCTGGAATCCACGCCCACCAGTACCGGCTTCGCGGCCCTGATCGCACTGGCCTTACCGGCGCTATACGTGATGCTGGGCGGCGCCTGGCTGCTGATAAAAACCGAGGGTGCGCTGTTTAACAAGGCGGTGAACTGGTGCCGGCGTGCACTGCTGCCGATGGGCTTCGCGTTGATACTGGTGTCGATCGCCACGCCGCTGGTCAATTCAGACATTGCCGCCCGCTGGTTCACGCTGCCCAACGCGATCGGCCTGGCGCCGATCCCGGTCACCTGCCTGCTGGTGTATGGTGGAATCGGCTGGCTGCTACAGCGCGTGGACGTGCTGGAGGCGGGCTATGGCTGGCTGTTGTTTACAGCACTTATCGTCATCTGTCTGATGGCGGCCATCGGCCTGGCCTACAGCATTTACCCCTACATCATTATCGGTCGCATGACGCTGTGGGAGGCTGCAGCGGCCACCAGCTCGCTGTGGTTTATTTTCTGGGGGGTGGCGGTGACCCTGCCGCTGATCGCCGCGTACACGGTGTTCGTCTACCGCATCTTCGCCGGCAAGGCCACGGCGCTGTCTTACGACTAGAGCCCTCACGGCTGGCGCTGTGACCGACAGCGGGCGGCTTGCGCCGCCCGCATGCCCTCAGGCGCTGGCGTTGGCAGCGGCGGTGCCGGGCGCGGCCTGCGGCCCGCGAATTACGCCGCCCGGCGTCGGGCCCTGCATGGCGCCGTTGCGGAAGGTGACCTGGCCGGACTTGATGGTGCACTCGTAGCCCTCGGCTTTCTGCAGCAGGCGCTTGCCGCCGGCCGGCAGGTCGAAGGCCAGCCAGGGCTTGCCGAGCTTCAGCTTGTCCATATCGATCACGTTGATATCTGCGAGATAGCCCGCGGCCAGCAGGCCACGGTCTTCCAGGCCGTAGAGCAGGGCGGTGTCGCGGCACTGCCGCTTGATGGCCTGGGCCAGGGTGAGATTGCCCCGGGCACGGTCGCGTACCCAGTATTCCAACATGAAGGTGGGCGAGGCCGCGTCGCAGATCGTGCCGCAATGGGCACCGCCGTCGGACAGGGAATTCACACAGTCATCGGAACGCTGCAGGTCTTCCAGGAAATCCAGGTTGCCGTCCTTGTAGTTGAGGATGGGGAAGTAGATAAAGCCGGTGCCTTCATCCCGCATCAACACCTCGTAGGCGTACTCATCGGGCGCGGCGCCGGCGCGCTCGGCACCGGCCTGCAGGGTTTCTTCCTGGGTGGGCTCGTATTGGAAGCCCTCGCCCATCTCGTACAGCAGGTTCCAGGCGCCGGCGATCAGCTCGGCCAGGAAGCGCAGGTCGGAATCGGGATAACAGGACTCCTCGGCAATTAGGCGCGCCTTGAACTCGGGGTCCTTCAATGCCGCCAGCTGTTGTTCCCAGGGGAGCTCCTCGATCTCGCGCCAGGCAGGCTTGAAGCTGAAGGGGTGGAAGGTGGTCTGCCAGCCCATCAGCACGCCGTTACCGCGCAGGGCGATCTGGGCGACGATGTTGGCGCCGGCCGCGTTCTGCTGGCGCATTTCGGCAATCTGCTCGTCCAGCGGCAGCTGCTTCAGCGGCGACTGCAGGGCGGCAAAGGTCACTGGCAGCCCGGTTTCCCGGCTGAGGTCACCCATCCACTCGAATTCCTTCCACTCCTTGTTGAGGTCGCTGGCCATTTCAAAGACGCCGAAACTGGTGCGACCCATGGCGCGGCCGATACCGATCAGCTCTTCCTTGGTGGCGGTGGTGCCGGGCACCAGTTCGCCATCCACCGACTTGTGGAGGATGGTGCGAGAGGTGGAGAAGCCGAGCGCGCCGGCCTTGAGGCCGTCCTCGACAATCTGCGACATGGCGGCAATATCGGTTTCAGTCGGTTCTTCCTTGCGCTCCTCGCGCTCGCCCATCACATAGGCGCGCACGGCGCCGTGGGGTACATGGGTGCCGACGTCCACCGTGCGGGGCAGCTTTTCCAGCGCATCCATGTACTCCGGGAAGGTCTCCCAGTCCCACTGGATGCCCTCCGCGAGGGCGCTGCCGGGAATGTCCTCCACCCCTTCCATCAGGCCAATCAGCCAGTCGTGCTTGTCGGGCTTGGCCGGCGCGAAGCCTACCCCGCAGTTGCCCATCACCACGGTGGTGACACCGTGCCAGGAGGAGGGCGCCATTTCCGCATCCCAGGTGGCCTGGCCGTCGTAGTGGGTGTGAATGTCGACGAAGCCGGGGGCGACTATCTTGCCGCTGGCGTCGATTTCTTCACGCCCGGCGGGCAGCCTGGGGCCAATCGCGGTGATGGTGTCGCCATCGATGGCCACGTCGGCAACGACCGGGTCTGCCCCGCTGCCGTCCACTACGGTTCCGCCGCGAATTACGAGATCGTGCATGGTGTTCTCCTGGTGACCTGCGGGCCACGCTGCTGAATCATTATTGTGCTGGTGGGCGCTTTCTAGAGTCCGACGCTAATCCTAGGCGGAATTCCGGCCCGGCGCCATGGCCTGCCAGGTGGGGTTAGGCGTGGGCCGGGCCTCGCCGTCGTGCAGCCGTTGGCGGCGGCCGAGTGCAGCGCGCCGGTAGGCTAAGCGCGCGCCGCTGTGTAGAGTGTGCGAACAGTTTCCAAGGAGCGTTATGCCATGAGCCATCTCGATACACGTGTCGTCATGATTACCGGTGCCGGTGGGGGCTTTGGTCGCCTGGTGGCCTGCAAGGCCGCCGCGCGCGGCGCCAGGATTGTGGCCTGCGATATAGACGAGGAGGCGCTGGGGGCTACCCTGGATGCCATCGCCGCCGAGGGTGGCGTGGCCATGGGCCAGGTGGCGGATGTGACGGTGGCCGCCGACATGACCCGGCTGGTGGCGGCCGCCGTGGAGGCCTTCAGCGGTGTGGACGTACTGATCAACAATGCCGGCATCATGCCGCTGGCCTATTACAGCGACCACGCCGCGGCGCTGGAGGCCTGGCACCGCTGTATCGATATCAATATCAAGGGCGTGCTCAACGGCACGGTGGCCGTGCATGACCAGATGCTGGCCCAGGGCCGTGGCCACGTGGTGAACCTGTCCTCTATCTATTCCAACTTTCCCTTAAAAGGGGCCGCGGTGTACGGCGCTACCAAGGCAGCGGTGAACTTCCTCTCGGACGCTCTGCGCCAGGAATCCCAGGGGCGCATCAAGGTGACCACGATCCGGCCCACCGGGATTCCCCTGACCGGGATCGGCAGTGCCGTCGTCAATATGGAGGCCGGCGCGGGTATAGTCGGCGCCAACGGTGACGCCTTCGGAGAGCGTTTTGGCGCCTTGCTGGAAGGGGGCGGGCAGGAAAGCTGGACCGACCAGGACAGCATTGAGTACTTCATGCTGTCCCCCGAATTGCTGTCAGACCAGATTCTCTATGCCATCGACCAGCCCTGGGGGGTGGTGATCAGCGACCTCACCGTGCGTTCAGGCGGCGAAGTCTACGTGGTCTGACCGGCTAGCGCCGTGAACGCCGCCAGCGCAGCGGGGATTCCCCGGTCCACTGGCTGAAGGCCCGGGAAAAGGCAGCGGGCTCCGAGTAACCCAGCCGATAGCCGATTTCCGCTACCGACAGGTCCGGGTTGCGCAGGAAGTTCATCGCCCGTTCCGCCTGCACTCTTGCCAGCAACTGTGAGTAGGAGGTGCCTGCCTTGCCGAGCTGGCGGGTCAGGTTGCGCTCCGACATCGCCAGCAGCTCCGCCACTTCGCGGCGATTCGGGGGTGGCGTGTAGGCCCACAGCCAGCGCATGGTTCTCTCTTCGATGCCGACATCCTCTGCCAGCATCTGCGACATCCGCTCAGCCAGCGACGCGTACATCTTGAACAGCAGTGGGTTGGCGCTCGGCAGCGCCTGGTAGTCGAAGGCCTGGGGATAGGCGATACAGGCCTCCTCGGCGGAAAACTGCACCGGGAACGCCAGGGTGGGGGCGACCGCCTGCCAGTCGACGGGCTCCGGGAAGGGCAGGCTGACCCAGGCGGGCGGCTGGCCGGCGATAGCGATATCCTCGATGTTGCGCAGCGAGGTGCTGAGGTCCAGCACCGTGCAGTACTCCACCAGCCGGTCGATCGTGGCCTCATCGGCATCGCGCAACACCGGGCGATCCATCTGGAAGGTGAACAGCGACGACTCGCCCTGGGCGCGCACCACCATGCGGCTGTGGCCCATGGTGAGCTCCGGGTAGGCGAGGCAGACTTTTAATGCCTCTACCGCGTTGGGCGCGTGTTTCATAGCCATGCCGATGACGCCGAGGTTCTCGATACCCATCCACGGGCGCGCCTGGAACAGCAGGCGGATCGGGGACAGATCCGCGGGCAACCGATCCACCAGGGCGGCACAGATTTCCAGCTCCTGTTGCAGGGAAATGGGGAAATCCGGTTCCTCCATGGCCCGGGCCGGCAGACCCGCATCGGTGAAGATGCGCCGCGCCGCCTCGGCGCTGACGTTCAGGAAGCGCAGCTGTGCCAGGGCCCCGGCGATAATGCGCCGGCTGCCGGCGAGACTTCCACTGGCGATGACAACAGAGGCTTCGGTCATAGTTCAAACTGGGCAATAGTGGCCCAAATTATCAAAAAATAGGCCCGAGCGGCAATGTTGCCGCTGGGGCATCCCGGCTACTGTGGAACTCTGAACAATTTCCACCTGTGAGGCGCAGCCCATGACCACCGTAACCTCCCTGCAGTCCGCCGCCAGCGAGCACTTTGACGTGTTGATCGTCGGCGCCGGTATCTCCGGTATTGGCGCGGCCCACCATCTGTTGGAAAAGTGCCCCGGAAAGACCTTTGTGATGCTGGAAAACAAGGACGCCTTCGGCGGCACCTGGCGTCAGCATACCTACCCGGGCATACGCTCCGACAGTGACCTCTACACCTTTGGCTACGGCTTCAAGCCCTGGTCGGGCAAGCCTATCGCCGATGGTGACGCGATCCTCGACTACCTCGGCGAGGCGATTGAGGAAGATCAGCTCGATCAGCACATCCGCTACAGCCACCAGGTGCTGAGTGCCTCCTGGTCCAGCGCCGAGCAGCGCTGGACGGTGCGTGCCGAGCGTACGGACAGCGGTGAGGCGGTCAGCTACACCGCAAACTTCCTGTGGATGTGCCAGGGCTATTACCGGCACGAGCAGGGTTACACGCCGGACTGGGAGGGCATGGCCGACTTCAAGGGCCCGATTGTGCACCCGCAGACCTGGCCCGAGGACCTGGACTACCAGGGCAAGCGCGTGCTGGTGATTGGCAGCGGCGCCACCGCGGCCACCCTGGTGCCCAACATGGCCGATGACTGTGAGCACCTGACCATGCTGCAGCGCTCACCGACCTACTTCTGGACGGGTGAGAACCGCAATGAGCTGGCCGACCGGCTACGCGAGTTGGACGTGGACGAGGCCACCGTCCACGATATCGTGCGCCGCGACATCCTCAAGATCGCCCAGGACATTCAGTATGCCTCCGAGGAACATCCGGAGCTGGTGAAAGAAGAGCTGTTCCGGGTGATTCGCGAGAAACTGGGGGAGGACTTCGACATGAGTCACTTCACGCCCAGCTACCGGCCCTGGCAGCAGCGCATTGCCTACGTGCCCGATGGTGACCTGTTCGACGTCATCAAGTCGGGCAAGGTGTCGGTGGTGACCGACCGTATTGATCGCTTTACCGAAAAGGGTGTGCTCACCACGTCAGGCGAGCTGCTGGAAGCCGACATCATCATTACCGCCACCGGCTTCAGCCTCTGTGTCATGGGCGACATCGCCTTCGATCTCGATGGTGAGCCGGTGAACTTTGCCGACACCGTGACCTACCGCGGCTTTATGAGTTCGGGGATCCCCAACATGGCGTCAATGTTTGGTTACCTGCGCTCAAGCTGGACCCTGCGCGTCGACCTGTTGTGTGACCTGGTGTGCCGGCTGCTCAATAACATGGACGCGAAGGGCGCCACCAGCCTGACACCGATGCTGCTGGACAGTGAGCGCGACATGGAACTGCTGCCCTGGATTACCGAGGATGTATTCAATCCCGGCTACCTTCAGCGCAGCCTGCACCTGATGCCCAAGCAGGGTGTGCAGGAACCCTGGAACAACGTGCCCGATTACTACCAGGAGCGGGAGCTGCTGCCCAAGGTGGATATCGACGAGCCGCAACTGGTGTACGGAACGGGGCCGGCGCAAGCGGTCGCGAACGGCTAGCGTGTTCGGTTGATCGCGGGCGGCCCGCTACGCCCGCCTGCGCGGGAATGCCGGCCGCTCGCAGGCAGCCACCGTTGCTAGCCCTCAGCGGGAGCCCGATTAAACAGCAGGCTGTTGCTGGGTAATGCAGTGAATCCCACCGCCGCCCTCGGCAATGGCGGCGATAGGCACCATCACGATGTCCCGGTCCGGGAAGCAATCCTGCAGGCGCTCCCGTGCGACGTCGTCGCTGGGCACGCCGTAGCTCGGGGCTATCACGGCACCATTGGCGATATAGAAATTCACGTAAGACAGGCAAAAGCGCTCGCCAACGGCGATGCTCGACTCCGCCTCAGGTAGCTCGAAGACCTGCAGAGAGCGGCCCTGAGCGTCAGTATGGCTTTCGATGGCGGCGCGCAGTTCGGCGAAGTAGGGTTCGCGAGAGGCTTCACCGGCCGTCTCCAGGATGACCTTGCCCGGTGCGCAGAACGCGGCCAGGCCGTCAACATGGCCGTCGGTCTCCTGGTCCAGCGGGTCGCCAGGCAACCACAGGACCTTCTCTACCCCCAGTTGGCGCTTGAGCTCATCGTCGATCTGCTCACGACTCCAGTCCGGGTTGCGGTTGGCATTGGGGAAACAGGTGTCGGTGGTCAGCAGGCTGCCTTCGCCGTCCACACACAGGCCGCCACCCTCGGCGATAAGTTCTGATTTGATCGCCGGCACGCCGATGTGCTCAAGAATGCGCGCCGCCATCAGGGCGTCCTGGTCGTGAGGTTCATACTTGCCACCCCAGGCGTTGAAGGTGAAACACACGCCGGCCAGCTCACCCTGGTCATTGATCACAAAGTTGGGGCCGCTGTCGCGGGCCCAGGAGTCATCGATGGGTATCTCGAGAATATCGATATCGCTGCCCAGGAAGTGGCGTGCGCGCTCGAGTTCCTCGGGCGGCACCACCATGGTTACCGGTTCGGCGTCGCGTATCGCGTGGGCCACGTCGGCATAGCCCCGGGCGGTGGCGTCACTGTTGGTCCACATACCGTCGCGGCAGGGCCAGGCCATCCAGGTGCGTTCGTGAGCGGCCCATTCGGGTGGCATCTTGTAACTCATGTGTCGGGCTCCAGGAGTGTGCTTGACGGCAGAGTAGGGTAGGACCGAGACTCGGGCAAACGAAAGATATTACCGCTAGCTATGAGAAATATTTATGTTGGGACGCTACGGTCGCCTGCCGTCAATGCAGGCCCTGCTGTGCTTTGAGGCCGCCGCCAGGCTCAGGAGCTTCTCCAGGGCGGCCGAAGAGCTGAGTATCACCCAGTCGGCTATCAGCCATCAGGTACGCGGGCTGGAGGAACAGCTCGGCGCCCAGCTGTTTCGTCGGCTGGGTCGCACCATCGAGCCGACCGATGCCGGGCTGGACCTGCTGGAAACGGCGCGCCGCACATTGGGTTCCCTGAGCGCCGGCATCAACCGCCTGGAGTACTACATCAAGGAGGGCTCGGTGGTAATCAGTTGCCTGCCGGCCTGGGGCCGGCACTGGCTGCTACCGCGCCTGCCATCGCTGCGGGAACGGCATCCGCACATCGATCCCTGGGTGGTGTCCACCTATATGGATGTGGATTTCGTGCACACGGAAAGCGACTGCTTCATCGCCTATGGTGATGGTCACTGGCCCGGCTTTGAATGCGTCGAACTGTATCGGGAGCTACTGACGCCACTGTGTACGCCGGCGCTGGCAAAAACCCTGGGTAGAAAGCCGCGCGCCGATCGCCTGCTGGCCGCCGGCCTGCTGCATGATGAGGGCTGGGAAGGCTGGGGCAGCTGGTTTCAGCTCGCCGGTCTCGATGAGGGCGCGCCGGTACTGGGCACCAGCTTCAGTGACCACGGGCTGATGCTGGACGCGGCCCTGGCTGGGCAGGGGCTTGCGCTGGGCAGCCTGACCCTGGCACAACACGCGCTGGGCATAGGCGCGTTGGTGCAGCCCTTCGCCGAGACCCTGGAGACCGGGCTGGGCTGGTATCTGGTGGGAGAGGCGCAGCGGCTCGCACGGCCGGAAGCGCGGGCGGTGTGGCAGTGGCTGGTGGAGCAGGTAGACGCCTGATATCAATTCACCTCATGAATAGCTAAAAAACATTGCGTTTGATCCGCGCCGCGGCCGCGGCGTAGTCTCAGGTTTTTGGGCGCTGTTTTCTGGAGAGCGTTATGCGTGAAGTGACTGTGGCGGCCACCCAGATGGCCTGCAGCTGGGACCGCGAAGCCAACCTGGCCCGCGCCGAGGCGCTGGTGCGCCAGGCGGTGGAGCAGGGTGCACAGATTGTGCTGGTGCAGGAGCTGTTTGAGACGCCGTATTTCTGTATCGAGCAACGCCATGAACACCTGGCCCTGGCCACGCCGCGGGATGCCAGCCCGCTGCTGGAACACTTCAAGGCGCTGGCGCAGGAACTGGCGGTGGTATTACCTGTTAGCTGGTTCGAGAAAGCTGGCAATGCCTTCTTCAATTCCCTGTGTGTCATCGACGCCGACGGCTCGGTGCTGGGTTACTACCGCAAGTCCCATATCCCCAACGCCATCGGCTACCAGGAGAAGCAGTATTTTACGCCCGGTGATACCGGCTTCCAGGTCTGGGACACGCGCTATGCGCGTATCGGTGTGGCCATCTGCTGGGACCAATGGTTTCCTGAAGCCGCCCGCTGTATGGCGCTGCACGGCGCGGAGCTGTTGTTCTACCCCACCGCCATCGGTTCAGAGCCCGGCGACCCGACGCTGGATTCCCGCGAGCACTGGAAGCGGGTCATGCAGGGCCACGCTGCCGCCAACGTGGTGCCGGTGATCGCTGCCAATCGCATCGGCGAGGAGATAGCCAGCGGGGACGAGTCCCTGCGCATGACCTTTTATGGCAATTCATTTATCTGCGACTACACCGGCGCTATTGCGCAACTCGCAGACGATCATTCCGAAACTGTGCTGGTAGCGCGCTTCGACCTCGACAGCATCGCCAGCTACCGGGCATCCTGGGGCCTGTTTCGCGATCGGCGACCGGACCTGTACGGGGATATCACCCGGCACAGCCCCGGGATTCACTGAGCATGCTGGCGCTTTTGCCGGGCCCGCGTACCTGGGCCGTCGCGCTACTGGGCTGCATCTCCATCATTCCGGTGCTGGTCGGGCCGATCATTACCGGTGTGCTGGTGGATTTCGGCGGCTTCACCGACCGCAGCGCCGGGATCACCGCCGGTTTTGGCGCCATCGGCTCGGTGTCCATTGCGCTGATCTGCGCGCTGACCATGCACCACCTGCGGCTGCGCCGACTGGCCATGGCCGGCATTGCGGTGGCGGCGCTGGGCAACGTGGGGGCCGCCCTGCTTTACACCCAACATGAGCTGTTCTATCTGCTGCGGGGTGTTAACGCCTTTGCGGCGGGCGCCTGCTATGCGGCGGTCATGAGTAGCTTTGCGCGCGAGCAGCATTCCGAGCGTTGCTACGGCCTGTTCATGATGCTGCAGTTTGGCCTGGCGGCCGTGGCCCTGTACGCGCTGCCCACCTATCTGCCAGAGATGAACGCCACCCAGATGTATCTGGGCTTCGCCGTCTGCAATCTGCTGGGTCTGGCCCTGGCAACGGCTCTGCCGGACAGCGCCGCGCTGGCCGAGGGCGTCAGTATTCGCGGCAGCGAGTGGCGACTGATCCTGGCGCTGCCGGCGCTGGCGGGCCTGCTGGCTCTGTGCGCCTTCGAGGCCAGCAACGTCTCCACGGATGCCTACATTGAACGAATCGCAGTGTTTGCGGGCCTCAGTGATGCGGAGATTGGCACCTCCCTGGGTATTGCCTCGCTGATGGGCGTGCCCGGGGCATTTGCCATCCTCTGGCTCAGTGATCGCTTTGGCCACGCCCGGCCGGTACTCGCCGGCATCACGGTTGGCGCGGTCTCGCTGTACTTCACCCTGCACGCCGAGAGCTTCACCAGTTTCCTGATGTGGACGTCCATTCATAGCGTGACCTGGGCGTTCACCTTGCCCTATATCCAGTCGCTGCTGGCGGACATGGACCCCGGCGGCGCCGTAGTGACCGCTGGTGGCCTGGCCAGCGGCGCAGGCGGCGGGCTGGGCCCCACCGCTGCGGCGCTAACGGTCAGCAACGAAGATTACTCGGGGGTGTTATGGGTAGGGCTGGCGACCTATCTGGTAGCCGCCGCCTGCATTCTGTTTGTCGGCTCCCGCTTGCAGGCAGCCTCAGAATAAGCCGCGTTGCCTGGCCGGCTCCGCGCTGGCGGTCGGCGATGGTAGTACCTGCACGGCGTCGCCCAGACGCAGGCTGCCGGACTCGATGATCTTCGCGCACAGTCCGCCATGGCCAATCATGGCCGCCACGCCGCCCTTACCCAATGCTTGTTCCATCCGTGAGCATGGGTGGCATAGCGCGGTGGCCTCAAACACCGCTTCGCCAATGCGAAAGCGCTGTCGGCGCAGGGCGTTGAGATTGATGCCGGAGATCACCAGGTTGCGCCGCAGAGTGGCGGGTGCAATCGCCGCCAGCCCGGTGAAGTGTTCGATCTGGGCGATAAACTCGCGGGAGATCACGGTGACCTGGCGCGCCGACCCCGGGGTTTTCGTCACCCGGTGGTCGCCGTCCAGGCCGAGACCGGCAATCGCTTGCACCTGCTCCAGCGGCTGCAGCGGCTGGCGTCGTGCCGGCCGCACGCCGATCCAGTCCAGTCGCCCCGGCGCCAGGTCGGCGGCGAAACGATCCAGTGGGTTGCTGCGTTTGTTCATCAGATGGCGCCAAGCCGCGCGCTCACCTCATCGGTCAACAGTGGCAGCACGTCCAGCGCCGCCAGGTTTTCCTGCAGCTGGTCGATGCGCGAGGCGCCGAGGATTACGGTAGACACATTGGGGTTGAGCAGGCACCAGGCGATCGCCAGCTTCGACAGGCTGGTGCCCAGCTCCTCGGCGATGGGCAACAGCTTGCGCACCCGGGTCATGCGCTCCTGGCCGCGGTCGCTCTCCACCATGCGCTCGCGCAGCCATTCATAACCAGGCAGGGCGGCGCGGGAGTCCGCGGGGATGCCCTCCAGGTATTTACCGGTCAGCGCACCGGAGGCCAGCGGCGACCAGGTGGTGGTGCCGATGCCGTACTTGTCGAAAATCGGCGCGTATTCCACCTCGAAGCGCTGCCGATCCAGCAGGTTGTACTGGGGTTGCTCCATGGTCGGTGGCGTGAGGTGATTGGCCAGCGCAAAGTCGCAGGCCTCGGCAATCTCTTCCGCGGTCCACTCGGAAGTGCCCCAGTACAACACCTTGCCCTGGGTTACCAGGTTGTGCATGGCCCACACGGTTTCGCCGATCGGGGTATCCGGGTCGGCGCGGTGGCAGAAGTAGAGATCCAGGTAGTCTACCTGCAGGCGCTGCAGGGCCTGGTGGCAGGCTTCTGTCACGTGCTTGCGACTCAGGCCAAGCTGGGTGGGCATGGGCTGTTCGTGGCTGCCAAAGAACACCTTGGAGGAAACGCAGTAGCTGTCGCGCGGCCGGCTCAGGGCCTTGAGCGCTTTGCCCATGACGATTTCGGACTGGCCGCGCTCATAGCCCTCGGCGTTGTCGAAGAAGTTGATGCCGGCGTCGAAACAGGTGCCGAACATGCGCTCTGCAAGACCGGCGTCGACCTGCCTGTTGAAGGTCACCCAGGAGCCGAAGGAGAGTTCTGAAAGCTTGAGGCCGGACTGGCCCAGTCTGCGGTAGTTCATGCGATAGTTGTGCTCCGGTTCACTGACGGTGGGGTGTCTCCTGCGGTATATTCCGCACAGAAAACCATTATAAAGCGCAGCGGCCGCCGGCGGCGACGCGAGCGCAATACGGCTACCAAGCTACAGGACTAGAACATAGTCATGGGAGTGCGACAAATCTTGCGGGCGCTACTGCTGCTGCTGTGCCTGGCCTTGCCCGTTTATACGGCGGCAGAACCAGTACTGGTGCGCTTCGACGAGCAACAGATACTGCGGACCAGCCTCAACTGGCTGGGCCGGCGTCCGGATGCCCTGACCCTGCCGCCGCGGGTAGCGGCGCCGGTGGCGGGCTCGCTGTCGGCGGCGCCAGACCCGGCTACCCTGGAGCACACCGAACCCAGGCGTCAGGGCGATTCTGCGATCGGCAAGCTGCTGTTCGTCAACGCCAACGGCGGCACAGAGAGCTGCGCAGCCACCCTGCTGGGGCGCGATGGGCTGCTGCTCACCGCCGCTAACTGCCTGGTGGATCAGGCTGGCGGCGTCAGCACCGACATTGTGTTTGTCACCCTGCTGGGCACGCCGGCGCAGAAACTGTATTCCATCCACTGCCTGGCTTACCCGGAAGAGTGGACAGCGCTGCCGGAGCCCGATGCCTGGCGCCACAACTACGCGTTCCTCAAGCTGCACGGCTCCGCCAGCTTCGGTGGGCTTGGGATCACCAATGCCCTGCCGCCCAGGAAGCTCGATCGCATGGGCTATTCCGGCGCCCTCGGCGATCGGCAACAGATGGGTTCGGAGAGCACCGTGGTGCGCCTGCGCGGTGGGCTGCTGGCAACGCGCAACGACAGCCTGGCGGCGGGCAGCAGCGGCAACCCCTGGATGCGCTATCAGGTGGTGCAGAGCCTGAGCTCGCACTACGACCCGGAGCACCCGGATATAATCCTGGGGCCGCAGTTTTCCGGTGCTACTATGGATTTGATGAACAGCGTGCGCGAAAGCTGCGCAGCACCCACCGAGAGCGGCGTCGATCCCTAGGCAAGGAATCTCAGGCGAAGCTGGCACGGGTGGCATAAGAAGAGGCGAGGACAGAGGACATGAACGGGGAAACTTCAGCCGACGCGGCTTCGAAGCAATACAAGCGCACACAGTTCCTGGTGCTTCCCGGCTTCCAGCTACGCTTTATGTTGTACATCATCGGCTTCGCGCTGTTCGGGATTGTCGTGCTGTACGCCAGCAACCATATCTACTTCAACCGGCTCATCGCCGAGGGCCAGCAACTGGGCCTGGCCCCCGACCATATCTACTTCGAATTCGTGAACCAGCAGCGCGAACTGCTGAATACCACCTTCATGATGGTAGCGGCGGTGGTATTCGGCGCGTTGATAGTGATGGGCCTGGTGCTGTCGCACAAGATCGCCGGACCCATCTACCGCATCCAGTTACACCTGCAGGAGATTCGGGAGACGGGCGAGGCCAGCCGGCCGCTGGCGTTTCGCGACAGTGATTTCTTCCCGGAAGTGGCGGACCTGGTTGACGAACTGGTGGAACGCGCGCGCAAGGCCCGCGAATCCGGCGACTGACGCAGCCTCGACCTGTTCGCTGAAGACGGTCGAGGGTTGTAAAGCGTTTTAGAGAGCTATAGAGAGTGGCCGAACCGGCCCTAACCGTAGCTGTAGTTTGACTGCAGCCCCAGCGGAATCCCCAGGGTCCAATAGGCCAGCAGGAACACCGTCCAGGCCACGATAAAGATCACCGTGTAGGGCAGCATCATGGCGGTGACCGTGCCGATACCGGTGCTCTTGATATAGCGCTGGCAATACACCACCACCAGCGGGAAGTAGGGCATCAGCGGGGTGATGATATTGGTGGTGGAATCACCCACCCGATAGGCGGCCTGGGTGAGGTCTGGCGAAATGCCAAGCTCCATCAGCATGGGTACAAAGATGGGCGCCAGCAGCGCCCACTTGGCGGACGCCGAGCCCACGAACAGATTGAGCAGGCCGGTCAGGAAAATCACCCCGGTTATGGTTAGCGCCGAAGGCAGTCCCAGGGCCTTGAGGCCGGCGGCCCCTTCCAGCGCCATCAGTACACCCAGGTTGGACTGGCCAAAGGCGTAAATGAACTGGGCGATAAAGAACATGATCACCAGGTAGTAAGCCATGCTTTCCATGGCCTTGGTCATACCGGCGATCACATCCCTGGAGCTTTGCACCGTGCCGGCGCCGATGCCGTAGACGATGCCGGGCAACACAAACAGCAGGAAGATCAGCGGCACGATGGAAGCCATCAGTGGTGCGCCCAGTTCGGTGAGTGAGCCGGTGGGGCCGCGCCAGGGGGAATCCCCTGACCAGGCACTGGCCACCAGCAGCAGGATGCCGCCCAGCATGGCCCACAGCGCATACCTGAGGCCGCGGGATTCATCGTCGCTGAGCGCGTCCATGCTGTGCATTTCCTCGATGTCCTCGTCCAGCGGGTGGTCCGCCAGTCGTGGCTCCACGAACCGGTCGGTCACCAGCCAGCCCAGGGCGATGATCAGCAGCGAGGAACTGGCGGTAAAGAAATAGTTGTTCAGCGGGTTCAGCGTCAGTTCGGGGTCCAGCAGCTGTGCCCCGGACTGGGTGATGCCCTGCAGCATCGGGTCGATGGCCGCGGGAATAAAGTTGGCCGAGAAGCCGCCGGATACACCGGCGAAGGCCGCGGCGATGCCTGCCAGGGGGTGCCGGCCGGCGGCAAAGAAAATCACCCCGCCGAGCGGAATAACCAGTACATAGCCGGCGTCGGCGGCGGTGTGGCTGACAATACCCACCAGGATGATCATCGGCGTCAGCAGCCAGCGCGCGGTAACGCGCAGCATGGCGCGCAGGGCGCTGTTGATAAAGCCGGTGTGCTCGGCCACGCCAATCCCCAGCATGGCTACCAATACCACGCCAATGGGATGGAAGTGGGCGAAGTTCTTCACCATGGTGGCCAGGAAGGCAGTCAGCGACTCGCCGGCGAGCTGGTTGACTACCCGCACCGGTTCGCCGTTGCGCGGGTCGATGGCTGAGAACTCGATGTAGGACAGCAGCCAGGAGACCACCCAGACAATGATCAGCAGGCCGATAAACAGCATGGCCGGGTCTGGCAGCCGGTTGCCGGTGCGTTCGATGGCCGCCAGGGTGCGCTGGCTGAAAGAGGGTTTCGGGTCAGTGAGGTCCACGGCGTGCTCCGGCAAGGTCTCCGGGGCCAAGACTACCCGGATTGTTCAATCTGGTTCCAGTTCTTGGCGAGGAAGCTTACGAACTCGGCGTCGCGCAACGGCGCCGCCAGTAGCAGCCCCTGGACGCGGTCGCATTGCAACTCTTCCAGGAACTGGTACTGGTCTGTGGTTTCCACGCCCTCGGCGACCATTTCCAGCTCCAGCGAGCGGGCCATGGCGACGATGGCCCTGACGATGGCGGAATCTTCATGGTTGCCCGGCACGCCACCAATGAAGGAGCGATCGATCTTGAGCTCTTCGATGGGGAAGCGCTTCAGGTAGGCCAGAGAGGAGTACCCGGTGCCGAAGTCATCGATAGAGACCGTCACCCCGATGTCCTTGAGCTCGTGCAGCAGCCTGGCGGTTTTGTCCAGGTTGCCCATCACCAGGCTTTCAGTGAGTTCCACGGTGAGGCAGGAAGGGGCCAGCTCGGCTCGCTGACAGGCTTCGCGAATCTGCTCGGCCAGGTCGGGTTGGCGGAACTGCCGCGCGGATACGTTCACGGACACCTGCAGGCCTTCATAGCCGGCCAGGTGCCAGGCGCGTGTCTGGCGGCAGGCTTCCTCAATCACCCAGCCGTCGATCGCCAGGATCAGGTCGTTCTCTTCCGCCAGCGGGATAAATTGATCCGGCTGCACCATGCCGCGGGTGGGGTGGCGCCAGCGCACCAGGGCTTCCATACCCGTGACCCGGCCGGAGGCGGTGTCGAGCTGCGGCTGAAAATGCAGGCGTAGCTGGTGACTGTCCAGCGCCTTGTGCAGGTCTGCCTCCATGCTGCGGCGTTCGTTGGCGCGTTCAGTAAACTCGGAGGTGTAGTACTGCAGGGTGTTGCGGCCTTCCTTTTTGGCCACTTCCTTGGCGGCGCCGGCGTGTTTCAGTAGCTGGCTGGCTTCGATGCTGTCGGTGGGGAAGCGTGCAATGCCCAGGCTCGCGGTGAGTACCACTTCTTCACCCTGCACTTCAAAAGGCCGTTTCATCACCTGGGTAACCTGGTCGCCGATTTCAGCGATCTGGTCTTCACCGACAATGCCGGGCAGGGAGATAGCGAACTCGTCTCCGCCCAGTCGTCCCAGGCAGCGGGCGGTGCCTTCCTGACCTTTGCGCTGGTCGTAACCCGCATCCCGGGTCAGCTCTCCCAGGCGCTGGGCAATCTGTACCAGCACGGCATCCCCGGCCATGGGCCCGAGGCTGTCATTGACGTTCTGGAACCGGTCCACGGAGACGATCATCAGCGTCAGCCCGCTGCTGCTGCGCTGGGCGCTGGTAACGCCGGCTTCCAGGCGCTGCTGGAACAGCACGCGGTTCGGCAGGCGGGTCAGGCCGTCATAGTAGGTGAGCTGATCGCGGTAGGCCTTGGCAATGAGGGCGTTGCGCAGGCGCAGCACCAGTTCACTGGAGTCCACCGGCTTCTCCAGGAAATCGGTAACACCCATTTCCAGCGCCTTGAGCTTGGTAGCCGGATCGGTATCCGACGTCAGCACGATCACCGAGAGCTGCCGGGTTTCCGGGTCGGCGCGCACGGCTTCAAGAATCTCGAAACCGTTTACCTCTGGCATATGAATATCCAGGAACAGGCAGTCCGGCTTCTCCTCCTTGATAAGCTGTACGGCACGGGTCGAATCATCGAGGGCAATAAAGTTTCGATAGCCCGCCTGTACCAGGTAGACCTCCAGGATGCCGAGCATCAGCGGCTCGTCATCCACCATCATGATGATGTCGTTGTGAAACTCCTCGTGCTCTATACCCTGTTCGGTACCGGGGGTATTGCCCCCGGAGAGCTGGTCACCGCCTGTCATTCCTTGTGCTCTTCTCTCGTATATCCCGAATGTGTGTCCAGAGCAGTTGCGCTTTCCCTGCGCTGGTATGTGCCTGCATCCAGCGCGCCGCTCACGGCTGCGGCTGGACGCGCGGGTGAAGCTGCCGCTGTGCGGCGGCCCGGCCCAAGGTTCTTCATGGCGAAGGCAATAAACTCGCGTTCCGGCAAGGCCTGGGAGATCACATGGCCCTGTACGGCGTGGCAATCATTGCTCTTCAGGAACTCGTACTGGGCCCGCGTTTCGGTGCCCTCAGCGACCACCTTTAACTCCAGCGAGCGGGCCATGGCAACCACCGCCTTGACGATAGCGGCGTCATCGTTGTTGCCCGGTATCTCAATGATAAACGAGCGGTCGATCTTCAATTCGTCGATGGGGAAACGTTTCAGGTACGCCAGCGAGGAGTAGCCGGTGCCGAAGTCGTCGATGCTGACGCTGACGCCGATATCCTTGAGCTGCCGCAGCATCTTGGCTGCGGCCTCCTTGTTCTCCATCACCAGGCTCTCGGTCAGCTCCAGGGTGAGGAAACGTGGCGCCAGACCCGCCCTGGTGCAGGCGTCGGCCACGGCCCAGGCGAATTCTGAGTTGCTGAACTGTCGAGCCGATACGTTCACGGAAATGTTCAGGTCACGGAAGCCGGCGGATTGCATGGCGCGGGTCTTGCGGCAGGCTTCCCCCAGCACCCAGGAGTCGATCTCGATAATGAGGTCGTTTTCCTCGGCCAGCGGGATGAACTGGTCGGGCAGCACAACGCCGCGGCTTGGATGCAGCCAGCGTACCAGTGCCTCCATGCCGATCATCTTGCCGGTGCCGGTGTCGATTTGTGGCTGGTAGTAGAGCGCGAGCTGCTCGTACTTGATAGCTGAGTGCAGCTCCGACTCGAGTGCGCGGCGGGCGTCGGCACGGGCAGTGATCTCGTTGGAATACTGCTCCAGGCAGTTGCCGCCATTTTTCTTTGCCAGTTCGCGAGCCGCCCCCGCACACTTCAACAGGCGCCCGGGTTCGCCCGCATCATGAGGGTAGCGCGCCATGCCGATGCTGGCGGTCAGGAATACCTGCTCGCCACGGAAAGTGAAGGGTTTGCGAATCTCCTCGCGAATTTCTTCGGCCAGCTCAACCACTTCTGACTTGCTCATGCGATCCGGCAGCAGGATGGCAAACTCGTCACCACCCATGCGTGCCACCACCCGGTCGCCATAGTCCTGGCTCTTGTGGGCGTTGGCGCCGGCATCGTTTACCACCTGCCGCAGACGGCCGGCGATGTTCTTCATTACTTCGTCACCGGCCATGGGCCCCAGGCTGTCGTTTACCGCCTGGAAGCGGTCAATCGACACCATCACCAGGGCGAGATCGGTGTGACGCTGCTTGGCATGGCTGACGCAGGCGTCGAGCCGCTCCAGGAACAAGGTGCGGTTCGGCAGCCGGGTGAGGCCATCGTAATAGGTGAGCTGGTCCTGGTAGGCCTTGGCACGCAGGGTGTTACGCAGTCGCAGCACCAGCTCGCTGGAGTCAATCGGCTTCTCGAGGAAGTCGGTGGCGCCCAGCTCCAGGGCCTTGAGCTTGGTTTCAGGGTCGGTGTCGGAGGTGAGCACGATGGCGGCCAGGTGCTGGATTTCCGGTGTCGCGCGGATGCGCTCGAGAATTTCGAAGCCGTCGACTTCCGGCATGTTGAGGTCGAGGAACACGCAGTCGGGTCTTTCCCGCAGAATCGTTTCCACGGCCTGGGTCGAGTCGTTGACGGCAACAAAGTGCCGGTAGCCCTGTTCCTGCAGATAGACCTCCAGTACGCCCAGCATCAGCGGCTCGTCATCTACCATCATGATGACGTCGTCGCGGAACTCATTTTTCCCCTGGGTCGCTAGCTGCGCTGTTGCGCTCGACTCTGCCACGGGTGTGGAAGCGTCCCCGTAATCGCTCATGGCCCCACCTGCCTCTTGTTGATACCGCGGTTAGCTACCTCTGGTACCACAATGCGCCGGCTCATTTCTTTGACAAACGTGATGCGCTCGGCGGCCAGCTTAGTGTCTCCTTTCTTGGCCGCCTGTTCCAGTGTCGCGGCCGGCTCCGTAAAGCCGCTAAAACCGACACTGCCGGCGGAACCTTTCAGCCAGTGAGCCAGTTTGGCCAGGGCTTCAAGGTCGCCTGCCGCCAGGTGTTGGTCCATGGCGTCGAGCTGGCTGCCCAGCTTGTCGGCGAAACTGACAATAATGCTGTCGAAGCGCTCGCCGCGCCCGGCCAGCGCCGAGGCGATCGTCTCGGGCAGCGCATCAGCGCCCGGCGCGCTGGGCTCGGGTGTGCTGGGTTCGGGCACTGCAGTGCCGTCGTCTTCGATACGAAAACGCAGGCGCAGGCTCTCCAGCGTGTCGATCAGCGGAGCACAGGCTTCGCGCTTGCCGGCCTGGGCACAGTCTTGCAGCTCGGTCGCCGGCTCCGTCATGGCCGGGAAACCGACGGTGCCCGCGGTACCTTTGAGGCGATGGGCCAGCGCCCCCAACTGCTCGAGGTCGCCGGCGGCTTCCGCTGCCCGCATTTCTGCCAGGTGAGCGCCGAGACCATCCAGGAAGCTCTCGGCAATCTCCCGCAGCTTGGCGTTGCTGACTGGCAGTGAGCAGTAGATCGGCGGGCCGGATGCGGCCACCCGGGTATTCACCGCTGCCGGCGCCGCGTCGTCCTCCGAGCTCTGCAAAGCGGGCGCTGCTACCGGCGTGGGTTCGGGCGCGAACCCGGCAACGCTATCGGGCTGCGCCTCAGTTTCAGGTACTGGCGCGGCTCGCTCGGCCGGCGCTTCGCTGGCGACTGCCTGTGTGCCACCGAGCTCCTCGGCCAGCACACCCAGCAGCTTGTCGATATTCACCGGTTTGGTGAGGTAGCGGCTGTAACCCGCGTCCAGGCATTTCTGTTCGGCACCTTCCATGGCATCGGCGGTCAGCGCGATCACAGTCTTGTCGATGCCGCGTTCGCGCATCAGCCCCACCGAGGTAAAGCCGTCCATTACCGGCATCTGCACGTCCATCAGGGTGATGTCGGCAGCCTCCACCAGGTCCAGGGCTTCCTGGCCGTTTTCGGCGGTAATGACTTCCAGGCCCTGGTCTTCCAGGACCACCTGTAGCAATTCGCGGTTCTCGGCGCCGTCGTCTACCACCAGCACCTTGGAGTAGGGCAGTCGCCACTGTACCGAGTCGGCGGCAGCTTCGGCCTGCTCCTCGGCCAGCAGTTGCTCTGGTTGCAGCCACGTCGCGCCTTCCAGGCGGCCCAGGTTTATGGTGGTGGTGAAGGTGCTGCCCTGGCCCTCCACGCTGGAGGCGACAATGTCACCGCCCATGCCCTGGGCAAAGCGTTTGCTGATGGTAAGGCCCAGGCCGGTGCCGCCGAAGCGACGGGTAATTGAGCTGTCGGCCTGGCTGAACGCTTCAAACACCCGGCCTACCTGTTCCGGACTCATGCCGATGCCGGTGTCTGCAACAGCCATGCTGAGGATATGGTCCTTGCCCGCCTTGTCGATGCGAGTGCGCACGGTGACACCGCCGGACTCTGTGAACTTGATGGCGTTGCCCAGCAGGTTGGTGAGAATCTGCCGCAGCTTGGCCGGGTCTGACAGCACCTCGGCAGGCAGCGGGCCTTCCGGCTCGAACTTCACGTACAGGCCTTTTTCGTCGGCCTTGACGCGGATGATCTCCAGCACGTCGCGCACGATGCGATGTGGCGCGCAGGCCACGCTCTCGATGTCCATCTGGCCGGCCTCTACCTTGGACAGGTCGAGAATGTCGTTGATCAGGCCCAGCAGGTGGGCGCTGCTGCGCGAAATCGTGTCCAGGTGCCTCTCCGGGTTGGCACTCTGCTTGCCGTAGCCGCGCTTGAGCACCTCGGTAAAGCCCATGATGGCGTTCATGGGGGTGCGAATCTCGTGGCTCATGTTCGCCAGGAAGTCGCTCTTGGCGCGGTTCGCCACTTCCGCCTCTTCCTTGGACTTGCGCAGCTCCACTTCCTTCTCCATCAGCTCGCTGATGTCATCGAAGCTGACCAGCACGCCCACGGTGGAGTGCGGACCGGCCATGATCGGTGAGGAGTTGGTCATGAAGGTGATCAGCTCGCCGTCAGGGCCGCGCAGTTGCACCCGCTCGCCCACCAGCGGGGTCGAGGTTTCCAGGGCCTTGTCCCAGGGCGTGTGCTGGGCGTCAAACACGGAGCCTTCTTCAAACTGCCAGTCGAACTTGCCGACGTTGCGGCCGATCAGCTTGTCGGCAGGTTCTGCCACTGTCTCGGCGAAGGCGCTGTTGGACAGGACAATGTTCTGCTTGCCATCCAGCACCAGCAGGCCTTCCGCCATGGTATCCAGCGCGGTGCGTACCCGGTCGGGGATCGCCTGGGAGGGGTCGAGCATTTTCAGCATCCTGCCCAGGTACCAGTAAAACAGCAGGAAGGCGATGAGGGTGAAGAAGGCCACCTGGTGGGTCAGCGGGTGGTAGAGCATGTGCAGCCAGCCACCGGGTAGCAGCGGCTCGAACTGCAGCTCCACCCGGCCCCATTCCTTTTCCCCTGACCAGATCGGCACGATGATACGGCCGGGTACTTTCTCGGCCTCCTCGCCCACTGGCGCAGGCTGGTGTTCGCCGGTCTCGGAGACCACGGTGTCGTCTACCCGTATCACAGCGGCGCTGAGAAGGTCCTCGTGGCGATTGGTAAGCAACTGCAGGTTGGCTTCGATCCGGCGCAGGTCGGAGCGGGTCACCAGGATGGATGTGTTCAGGGCAGCGACTTCGGCCATGGCCGCGCGGCCCTCGAGGATCGCTTCATTGCGATCGGGGATGATCTCGAAGAACGAGGCAATCAGCACCAGTGTTGTCAGGATGCTGGCCTGGCCCATGGCGATACGGGTGGTGGCGCTCCAGTTGGCGGTCAGGCGGCTAAGCATTCTCGGCCTCTTCATCCGCGGACTCCGCCGCTTCTTCACCGCCGGCGATTGACGCCAGGGATTCTTCGTTCTCGTCTTCTTCCGTGAGCAGATTGCCGGTGGACAGCACCGGGAATGGGTCGATGAAGCGCCAGGCCGGCATGGAGGACAGCAGGCTGCTGAGCAGGATGCCGCTGCGCGCTGCCCAGATCACATAGCCCACAGAGAGGCTGCCGGAGATGGCGAAGCCGCTGCCCACCACCAGCTTCTGCAGGCGCGCTTCCTCGATGACTTCCTCGCGCAACTGGTCGATACCGTCTACAAATCCGCCGTCACTGATAAAGGACTCAATATCACCGAGGGATCCCGACAGGTCGCGCAGCCGTTCAAAGGCCACCACCTGCACATCGACCTCGGTCACTGACAGGTCGCGCCGGTCATCGCGGCTGTCATCGAACAGCGCCACCTGCACCACCTGACCGTCGTCGAGGGCGACATCCAGCACAACCGAGGAAATATCCGCGGTGGTGCCGGAGCTGGAGAAGCCGGCGGCAAAGATGTTGTTCTGGCCCTGTTGCAGCAGGCGAGAGTCAAACGCCAAGCCGCTGCCAGTATTGTCTCCGGCCGGATCGCCGCTGGTGTCTTCTGCCACCGTTTCTTCCACCACCGGCTCAGCCACGGGCTCCGGCTCCTGCACGGGTTCTGGGCCTGTGACCGGCTCGGGTGCAATGATCTCTTCCGCCGGGACCTCTGCCACCGGCGTGGACACCACCTGACCTGTCACCTGGTTGGCGGTGCCGCCCGGGTCAACCGGGATAATTGTGGCGGTAGCCGGCTCATTGCCGGGTCCGGGAGCGGGTTCCGGAGCCGGTGCGGGTGCCGGCGCGGGCTCAGGTTCGGGTTCAGGGGCAGGCGCAGGTTCGGGCTCAGGTTCCGGAGCCGGCAACTCGACCACCGCTGAGGAACTGTTGCTCGCCACGGTCTCGTTGGTTCCCTGGCCGTCGGTGTAGCTCACAGAGACTGACATCACCGCGCCCACGTCATCTGCACCCAGCAGGTAGCTGCTGCCGTTGGCGGCCGCAACCGGTGCGCCGTTGCGCAGCCACTGATAGCTGAGTCCGCCCATGCCGTCGTCGTCTGCCAGCGTGGTGGTGTTTACGGTGAGCGTCTCGCCTTCGGTGGCATCACCCTGCAGCAGGGCAACGCCGGTGGGGGCGTCGTTGACATTGGCGACGGGACCGCTGGCCGCTGCTGCGGCCATCTCGTCGCTGCCGCCGCCGTCGGTGTAGCTGACCTCCACGCTGATCATTGAACCAACGTCGGCGTCGCCTGGGATATAGCTGTCCGCGGTGGCACCGGCGATCACGACACCATCGCGCAGCCACTGGTAGCGAAAGCTGCCCAGGCCATCACTGTCTGACAGTCCGCTGGTGTCGGCAATAAGGGTGGCGTCCTCGGTCGGCGTGCCGCCCACAACCACCGCTCCGGTGGGTTCGTCATTGCTATTGCTGACCGGGCCCACAGCCGCACTGGCCACTGTCTCGCTGCTGCCGAAGCCGTCCACATAGCTGACCTGGGCGGTAATCAGGCTGCCCACATCGCTGTCATCGAGGGTATAGGTAGGCGAGGTGCCAACGGAAACGCCGTCGCGGAACCACTCAAAGCCGAAGCTACCCAGCCCGTCTGCGTCTGCCAGGCTGCTGGTGTCGACGCTCAGGGTCTCATCTTCTGCGGCGCTGCCGCTGATGCTGATGCCACCGATGGGCGCGTCGTTCACATTACTAATGGTACCGCTGGCGGTCGCGGTGTCGGTGAGGCCGCCGCTGTCCTCGATGGTGTAGTCAAAGGCTACTGCGCCGACATAGTTGGCTGCTGGGGTAAAGCGGATGTTGTCACTGGCGTCCACGCTTACTATGCCGTTGGCGACGGCGATGGATTGCGAGCCGCCAGACAGCGTCACGCCATTGATTTCGGTGATGCTGCGCGTATCGCCGGTATCCGGGTCGGTATCGTTGCCAAGCAGCACGGTGTTGAGAATGCCTGAGGTGCTATCTTCGAGGCCATCGAGGGCGCCGGGGTCGTCGACGGCATCCGGCGGGCTTACCGAAACGGCAATGGTGCCTGATGCCGTGGCGGTATCCGCCAGGCCGGCGGCGTCTTCTACCGTATAGGTAAAGCTGACTGCGCCGATGTAACCCGGGCCCGGGGTGAAGGTGATGTTGTTGCTGCCATCGACGTCGACCGTGCCGTTGGTGACGGCGATGCTCTGCGGCGTGCCGGTCAACGCGATGCCGTTGATTTCTGTAATGCTGCGGCTGTCACCGCTGTCCGGGTCGGTGTCGTTGGCCAGCAGCGCGCTGTTGAGCACGCCGGAGGTGATGTCCTGGATGCCGTCCAGGACAGTCGGGTCATCGACCGCATCGATGGGGTCGTTGACGTTGCTGATGGTGCCGCTGACGGTGGCCGTGGCGCTGGCGCCGCTCAGGTCCTCCACCGTGTAGTCAAAGCTCACCGGGCCGACGTAGTCCGCATCCGGGGTGAAGGTGATATTGCCACTGGCATCGATGTCCACCGTACCGTCAGTGACAGCAATGCTTTCTGCGCCACCGCTCAGCACCACACCGTCGATCGCGGTAATGCTGAGGCTGTCGCCGATATCGACGTCGCTGTCATTGCCCAGCAGCACGCCGTTGAGGATCGCGCTGGTGGTGTCCTCGTTACCATCCAGCGCGGTGGCATCATCAGCGGCGGTCGGCGCATCGTTGGCGCGTGCCACGGTAATGGTGCTCGTCACCGGGGCTGACATGATAGAGCCACCGTCGTCCTTCAGCAGCCAGGTGATGGTGCGCGGGCCCTCGTCCGGGTTCTCCAGGTTGCTGTTGTTATAGCTGACAGATTCCAGCGCTGCGGTGTAGTCCGCGATGGGCGCGTTGCCGTTCAGCGTCAGGGTGCCGGCCACAGCATCAAAGCTGCCGCTGATGCCACCTACCGATGTAAAGGACAGGGTGTCCTCGCCCTGCACATAGCCGCCGCTGATGGTGATGACGGCGCCTTCAAAACGCAGGTCATCAGGATCGCTGAGTGTCAGGCTGGTATCGATAAACCGGATGCCATCATCTTCAGTGTACACCAGGGTTTCACCCGCGCCGGTGATTACCGGTGGCAGGTCGGGTCGCGCCGTGGCTGTGGCGCCCACCGGGTTTACGGTGTTGTCGCCGCCGTTGGTGATGCCGCCGCTGTCGACCAGTTCGCTGATCTCGAAGCTGCGCAGGCCAGCACCCGGCGAGAAGGCGTCGTTACGGTAGCGCAGGGCGTCTATTGCGTTTTCCAGGTCGGCTTCGTCGACGGCGCCGCCGGTGAACACCAGGGTGAACTCGTTGGTGTTGGTCTGCGAAACGTCGACGTCGCCAAACAAACTGCCGGTAGCGCCCTGGGAACCCAGGCTGCCGGTGTTCAGCAGGATTTCCACGCCGTCGAAGATGATGCGCTCGGCGTCAGCATTCAGCGCGCCGGGTGGATCGATGCCGTCCACCACCAGGGTGAAACTGGAGACTGTCTGGCCTGGCTCAATGGTGTCGATGGAGACAGTCTGGAAAGGGCTGACCGCCGGCCCGCCGCCGACGAAGCGCGGATTCTGGTTGGTGACGCTGACGGTCGGCTCGTCGTTGACCTCCGCTACCGTGATGGTGCTGGTGGCGGTCGCGGAATCCCCATCGCCGTCGTTGACCGTCCAACTGATGGTGCGCAGGCCGGTATCGGGGTCGACGCTATTGGTATTGGTATAGGTAACGGATTCCAGTGCTGCCGCGTAGTTGTCCAGCGTGTCCGAGCCGGTCAGCGTCAACACGCCGGTCAGCGCATTGAAGCTGCCGGTGATGTTGGGCGTGTTGGTGAAGGACAGCAGGTCCTCACTGTCGACGAAGCCGCCGCTGATCTGCACGGTGGCGGACTCGATATGGGTATCGTCGATATCACTGAGGTTAATCGCCGACTCGATTACCCTGGCACCCTGGTCCTCAAGGTAGGCGAGGGTGCCGCCGGTGCCGGTAATCTCGGGTATGCCGATGCCCGACAGGGTGGAAGTCTGGCCGGTCAGGTTGGCGGTGTGGTGGCCCCAGGCCGCGGTGTTGCCGCTGTCGCGAACCCGGGTGATCTCAACGATGCGATCGCCGCCGGCAGGAGATGGGTCCTCGTGACGGTAGCTGGCGCCGTCCAGCAGGCCGCCCAGCGTTGCTCCATCCACAGTGCCGCCGCTGAATTCAATGGTGTAGACATCCGCCACACGCGTCACGCTGTAGCTAAAATTGGTGGTGGTGCCGGAGCCCGTCACCAGAGCGATTTCGGTGCCGTCGATGGTGAGAATTTCGTCGCCGCTGTCAGCGGGCACCACGCCGGATACCTGTAGGGTGAACTGCACAAAGCTCTGGCTGGGCTCAATGGTAGATGCGGCAGTACCGGTAAAAATGCTCACATCGGCGCCGCCGCCGATGAAGCTGTTGTCTGTCCCGGTGGTGGTCAGGGTAGGCCGATTGTTGATGGCGTTAATATTGATGCCCACCGAGGCGCTGCCTTGTTCGGAGCTGCCATCCCCGGTCAGGCCCGGGTCACTGCCGGTGGCGCCCTGGTCGTTGACGACGACATCAACCGTCGCCGTGGCTATGGGTTCTATGCTGCTGTTGACGTAGCGAATCGTGCCTGTGCCCGCGCCGGTCAGCAGACTGTCCACTTCCGCCACGGTGCCGGTAAGCGTCACCGCGCCGCTGCCGTTTCCGCTGAGGATGGCGACACCGGAATCGCCGGTACTCACCGTGATTTCACCTTCGTCGACCTGCAGTGTCACCGACATAGTGGCGCCGGCCTCGTCCACTTCACTCACACTGAAGCCGCGCCCGTGAAGGTTGATGGCCACATCCTCGGTTGCCGAGAGGTTTGCTCCAGGCCCGGCGACGGTTGGCGCGTCATTGATTGGGTTGACGGTGATGGTGGTGCTAGTCAGAGCGCTGTCAGTATCACCGTCGTTGACCAGCACCGCAATGACTCGGGCGCCCGCCGTGGGGTTGTTGCCATTGCTGTGCTGGTAACTGGTGCTACGCAGGGCGTCTTCTGCCTGCGCCAGGGTCATCTCACCGCTGTTCAGCGCGATTGAAATCACGCCGCTTGCCGCGGTATAGGTCACTGTATGCGCATTGCCGCCGATATCCACAGTTGAGCTGCTGGCGTCGGCATCGAGCGCGAAGGTGAAGCTGCCGATGGTGAGTGCCTCATCGGCGCCGTCAACGTTGCCGCCGATATCGAGGGTAATGCTGACCAGGCTGGTGTCATCGACGTCGCTGATGTCAACGTCGGTGGCGACAATTGGCGTCGCCAGATCGCCCTCATTGAAGGTAAAGGCATAGTTGTTGCCGGTGCCCGTTCCGTTGAGGTCCACGGTGGGGGCGTTGTTGGCGGCGCTGATCTGGATGGTGCTGGTGACCGGGTCGGAATCAATGTCGCCGTCATTGACTACCCAGGTAACGGTGCGGTCGCTGGTGTCGGGCAACAGCAGGTTGTTGTTGCGGTACTGTACAGACTCCAGCGCAGCGCGATAGTTGGCGAGGCTGTCGGTTCCGGTCAGTGTGAGGACACCGGTCAGCGTGTTGTAGCTACCCGTGATATTGGCGGTGTCGGAGAAGAGCAGTTCATCCTCAACGATGAAGATAGCGCCGTCGGTGATGGTGACCGTGGCTGACTCGATGTTCACGTCATCTATGTCAGAGACACCCAGGCTGCCGTCGATAATCTGCGCGCCACTACCCTCGGCGTAGTTCAGGGTGCCACCAGCGCCGAGTACGGCAGGCTTGTCGTTAATGGGATTGATGGTGCCGCTGGCGGTCGCCGTGTCAGTCAGCCCGCCGCTGTCCCGGATCGTGTAGGTGAAGCTTACCGGCCCCGTGTGATTGGCGTCGGGTTCAAAGGTAATGTTGTCTGACGCGTCGATATGCACCGTACCGTTGGTCACCGCAATGGTCTGTATAGTGCTGGGCACCAGCGCCGTGCCCTGTATGTCGACGATGGTGAAGCTATCTCCATCCGGGTCGCTGTCGTTGCCGAGCAGAGCCGTGTTCAGCACGCCACTCAGGGTGTCCTCATCCCCGTCCAACACGGTGGGGTCGTCGCTGGCCAGCGGCGCCCGATTGGGTATCACCGTGACTGTGGTGGTGGCGGCGACACTCAATGCATCGCCGTCATTGGCTGTCACTACGATGCTGCGATCACCAGCGCTCGGGGTCAGCGTGTCGGTATGTCCATAGAAAGTATCCAGCAGCACGGATTCGGCCTGCGCCAGGGTCATCTCGCCGCTGTCGAGTCTGATGGTGGCCAGGCCCGTTGCCTGCACCCAGTCAACCCTGTAGCTGTCGGCTCCGACGGTGGCAAGGTTGTTGCTGAAGTCCGGATCGTTGAGCTGGAAAGTGAAGTCGCCAACGGTGATCTCTTCCTGTGCCCCGTCCAACACGCCCGAGACAGCAAGCTGCAAGTTAACCAGCGTGGTGTCGTCGCTGTCAGTGACGCTGACGTCCGTACCAACAATGATGGTTGCCGCATCGCCTCGGAAGAAGTTAAAGGCGTAGTCGTTGTCCGTGGCCGGACCGTTGAGATCCACCACAGGCGCAACGTTAGCCAGCGACAGGCTGGAGACAACACCGGACACCGGGCCGCGGTCCAGCCCGCCGTTGAGCACACCGCCGTTGTCGGCAATCTCAGTGACGCTGACCACGCGATCACCGGCGCCGGGGGAGGCCGCCTCGTTGCGGTAGGCCATATCGTCCAGCAGCGTTGCCAGATTTGCTGCCGTATTCGTGCCGCCGCTAAATGCCAGCGTGAATTCGCTGCCGCTGAGGGCTACGTCGAGGTCAGCGAATCCGCCGACCGCGCCCTGCGAGCCGAGATGCCCTGAGCCGAGGATGATCTCGGTGCCGCCAAAGGTGATCTTCTCAGTGACGCCACTGGTGGGGTTGACGCCGTCCACGGTGATGGTCAGGTCGGACACCAACTGGCCGGCTTCAACAGTGGTCGTAGACACGCTGCTAAAGATGTCGACATCGCCACCGGCGCCGCTGAACGTGGCGTTGGTGCCAGTGGCGCTAAGCACAGGACGATCGTTGACGTTGGTGATATCGATAGTGACGCTGGCGCTGCCTTCCTCGGAGCTGGCGTCGCCGCTGCTGCCTGGATCGTTGCCGATATTCCCCTGGTCGTTGACGGTAACGGTAAAGGTAGTGGCGGCCGACGGATCGTCGTTATTGTTTATGTAATTGATGGTGCCGGTGCTGGCGCCGGTCAACAGGTCATCAATCTGTTCAACGGTGCCGGACAGGTTGACGCTGCCGCTGCCATTTCCGCCGGTGACCACCACCCCGGAGTTGCCGGAGACCACGGTGATGTCGCCCTGGCCCACGCTGAGGGTGGCCCGGGCGCCGGCGTCGGATTCATCGGCGTCAGCGACGCTGAAACCCTGACCGTGGATTCCCAGCGTCAGGTGTTCAGTGGCTGACAGCGATCCGGCCGGTGAGGCGACCACGGGTGCGTTGTTGATGGCGGTCACCGCTACCGTTGACGTGGCGAAATTGCTGTTGGCGGTGCCGTCGTTGGCAATAAAGGTGATGACCCGGTTACCGGCATTCGGGTCGGACGCGGTATTGGCGTAGGTGATGGTACGCAGCACTTGCTGATAGCGCTCCACCGTATCGGTACCCGACAGGAACAACTGGCCCAGTCCGCTGTTCCAGACCGCGCTGATGCCGGTGCCACTGGTGTCGGCAGCAAGCACTTCGTTGAGGCCGTCGAGCTGGTTGGTGAGCTGGACGGTCAGGTACTCCAGGGTGGTGGTGGCCGGTGTGGGGTCGATGAACTGCGCATCAAGATCCACGATCAGGGTCGGGCCGTCACCTTCCGTGAAACTGGTCTGGAAATCAGGGTCCAGGGCGCCGGAGCTGTTGTCCGCGTCAAGGTCGATATCCGGGGTCGGCGCATCGAACACGCTGATATCAATGGTGGTGCTGTCGCCCTGGGCGCCGCCACTGCCGGTGTTGCCCAGGTCATCCACTGACACCTGTATGCTGGCCGAGCCCACATAGCTTGCTGTGGGCTGGAAGGTGAGACCTTCCAGCGCCGCATTAATCTCGGCAACTGTGCCCGTGAACTTCATTGCGGCGTCGTCAGTGCCATCGCCACTGGTAAAGGTCACGCCACCGGCAGAGAGAAAGCGTTGTGCTGACACGCCGTCGCCGTCCTGGGGTGACTGTCCGTTCCAGACCACCAGGTAGTTGCCGCCGGCGTCCATACCGATACGCGGCCCAAGCTGCTGACCGGCAGTCCCGACATTAACGCGGGTCTCGCCGCCCACGGTGGCGCCGGTGCTGTCGTATTCCTGAGCGTAGACACCCCATGAGTCGCCGTCCTGGGCCTGGCTCTGCCAAACCACGGTGAAGGCGCCTGAATCAGCCATGGCCACATCTGGCGCCTGCTGGTCAGAGGTGGTGTAAGTGTTGACCTGGAATTCGGTGCCGGCGGTGCTGCCGTTGCTGTTATAGCGCTGGCCAAAGACGCCAAAACTGTCGCCGTCCTGATCCTTGCTGGTCCACACCACCACGAAGTCGCCGTCGGCATCGACTGCTACCCGCGGACTTTGCTGTTCGCTACTGGTTTCAGAGTTGACGCGGAACTCGCCGGCCTCAGGTGCACCCAGGGCGGTGAACTGGCGGGCGTAAACGCCGGGGCCATCGCCATCATCACCGGTCCAGGTCACCACAAAGCTGGCGTCATCCGCCATGGCGACGGCGGGCCCGAACTGGTCGCCGCCTGTGGTCTGGTTGACCCTGAACTGTGCCGCCACCTCAGCGCCGCTATTGTCATAGGCCCGGGCGTAGATGCCCTGGCCATCGCCGTCCTCTGACTGCCAGGTGATCACGAAGTTGGCGTCATCATCCATGGCGACTTCGGGAGAGATCTGGTCACCGGAGGTCGTGGCGTTGACGCGGAACTCAGACCCGACAGCGGCGCCGGTGCTGTCAAACCGCTGGGCGTAAATGCCCCAGCCGGAGGTATCCTGGTCCTTGCTCTGCCAGACCACGACAAAGTTGCCGGCGTCGTCCATGGCTACGGCCGGCTCCTGCTGTTCCTTGGCAGTCTCGGTGTTCACCAGGAACTTCGCGCCCACCGGTGCGCCAGCGGCGTCATAGCGCTGTCCGTACACGCCCCAGCTATCGCCATCCTCATTGAGGCTGGCCCATACCATTACCAGGCTGCCATCTCCGGCGCGGCCGATCACCACGCCGGATTGCTCACGGGAGTTATCAGCGGTCACCGGGATGGGGTCGCCGGCGGCGCCGGTAACGGTCAGGGTGCCGTTGGTGGCCACCAGCGACACTTCAATGTTTGCGTTGCCGGCGTCGATATCCTCAAGGCTGATAGCGTTGCCACCGCCGCTGGTGAATACCAGCGCGGTGTTGACGAAGGTACTGTCGACGGCCGGCGCGGTGATCTGCGGCGCATCATTTACCGCGTTCACATCCACGGTCATGGTGTAATCGGCAGCGCTGAACTCGGTTCCGTCAGAGACCTTAAACTGGAAGCTGGCGTAGGCCGCACCGTTGGCATCGTCGGCGGGTACGAAAGTCAGGTTACCGGCATTGATGTCGCCGATCGTAACGCTGTCGTTGGCATTGACGGCGACGCCTGACAATTGCAGCGTCCCAGCTGAAGCGAGAGCGGTTATCTGTACCTGCTGCAGGCTGTCGCCGCCATCCGCGTCGCTGAAGTTGAAATCGGACGCCAGGAAGGCATAGCTGTTGTCCTCATCAACCGATACCGAGCCGTTTGCAGCAGTCGGCGCGTTGTTGCCGCCTGTACCGTCATGAGTGATAACGAGATTGTCGATGTAGTAGAAATCGGGATCCGTGAAATCGACGCTGCGCACGCGAATCTCGGTGAGCCCGTTGTCGCGCAGGCTGGCGTCGATATTGATGTTCTCACTGCCTGCACGTGAACCCGATGGTGAGGGGTCGGCCACCGTCGTCCAGCCAGTATCACCATCGCGAATTTCTACGCGGAAATCTGCGTCCCAGTGATTGATGAGCTCGTAGTCGAAGGTCATCGTAGCGAAGGTGGAACCGCTCAGGTCGACTTCCCGGCTCACCCAGTAGTTTTGCACGCCGCTGTCACCGCGGATCATCAGCCGCAAGTCTCCCGCTCCATCAAAGTCTGCGATTTCAATACGGTTCGCGGTGTCATTGGTTTCGGTCCAATTGCCTACCCAACCAAAGCCGCCAGTGAAGTCGCCGCTCTGGAAGTCGTCCTCGACGGTCTTAATAGAGGGGCTCGTATCGGTGATCTGTAGATCATCGACAAAGAAGAAATCAGCCGAGTTGGTCAGGCTATCTGCTCTAAAGCGAATTTGGGTGTCGGTGTCGATGTATGCGGAAATGTCAGCATTGAACACCTGCCAGCTTGCATCAGTACCGGGTGTGAACGTCTGCAGCACGTCAAAGTTCGTGCCATCGGTGGATATCTCAACGACCACAAAATCACTGGGCTGGCTGTTAAAGTCCCGTGCGTACTCGAAACTAAGGGTGGCTGAAGTTGCGCTGGTCAGGTCTGCCTGTCTAACAATGGTGTCGGATGGGCCAGCGACCTGGAGTGCACTGTTGCCCACTTCAAAAACATCATTGATCTGGACGTCACCGCCGGTGGCGCCGAGCGTGTCAGCTTCAACCCAGGGGCCGGCCCAGCCGGTACCGCCCGCATAGTCACCGGATTCGAAGTCGTCCTGAGCGATAATGGCCAGTGTGCCGGACCAGTGGCTCAGCAACTGGCTGCCAGAAATACTGGTTTCGATCACGCCGGCTCGGTATTCCAGGTTCCAGTCGCCGCCCAATGCTGCACTGCCCGTCAGGTCATCACTGGCGGCGATATCCGCATCGGTCAGTTCGCCAAGGGACTCGAGCAGGGCGATGCCCCGGTCGCTGGCCGCCAGGTTGCAGCCGTAGAGCAGGATGTCTGCGTCGGCATCCAGCGCTCCGGCCCAGCCGCTGATGCTGTCGCGATAGCCGCCCAGGCTGTCGCCGTCCAGCCAGGTAGCGCCGAGCTGCAGGCCGCTGTCGCTGCCGTGGCTGAGGATGTGGATGGCATCGACGCCGGTCCGGTCAGCCAGCGTCGCAGTAATCTGGTCGATGCCGTCGACTGTGGCATTCAGCACGTGAACCTGGAACTCGCTGCCGTCACGCCCCGCGGTGAAGCCTTCGATCAGCGCTTCGTAGTCGTCTACGGACGCGTCGACAAAGATCAGCTCGAGTCGAGCCTCCGGGTCGCTGGGAGCGAAGTCCGCCAGGTCGTCGAGGTTGACCGCGTCGCTGTTGTCACTGTCGCGCTGCTTCGGTAGCGAGGAGAGCAGAGCGTCCAGGCGTTCCGCGGTGCCCGCGGCGATGGGGTCGGTTTTGTCGCCGGCCAGGGCGTCGGCATCAATGGCTCCGCCCAGGGCGTCCGCCGAGAGCAGGATGCGCGGTTCCATGCGCTCCAGGCCAAAGGGCCGTCTCCTGGTCGGGCGTGCCATGGCGATTCACTACTGCCCGGTGACCGGCTCACCGGATGTCTCCGGTGCTCCTTCTTTGTCGGGATCAATCACCGCCCACTTGCCGCCTTCCTCGGCGTCGCTGGAGGCGTCGCGGCCCTGCTTGGCGGCGCGCAGGCTGGCACCGATGTCGGCATCGGCATGCTGCGGCACAGTGTCAAACTGCAGCTGGCACTTCACACCGGCGGGCACGGCGTAGTCTTCGTTGGCGAGGATCAGCCGCGCGCCAAAGGTGCCGCTGGCGACATCACCCATGGGATCGACAATATCGACCTGGGCGGTGCGTGGGCTGCCTTCAAAACCCTCCGGGTAGACCTGGGCGGTCATGCCCACGCGAATCTGCCCGAACAGGTCCATCGGGGCGATGACTTCCACGTTCAGGGTGTCGAGTTGGGCGATGCGCACAATGGGCTGGTCTTCGACGTACTCGCCGGCCGACTTGAACTTCTTCAGCACAAAGCCGGAACCCGGTGAGCGAATGACCTTCTGTTCCAGCAGCTCCTTGCTGCGCCACAGCTCCAGCTCGCGGATGCGTTCGCGCTCGGCGGCTTCCTGCAGGCGCTGCTGTGAGAGTTCCGCGGCAAGTTCAGCGTCTTCCTTGTTCTGAATCGAGACCGAGTTGTTTTCGTAGAGATTGGAGATGCGGTCCTTGCGGCGCGAGTCGAATTCGAGGTTGAGCTGGCTGAGCAGCTTCTCAGACGTGATCTCGGCGCGGGCCTGGGCCACCGCCATGGCGGCGCGTTCCACGCGGGCGTCCAGTTGTGCCACGACCTGGTCTTGCTCAACGTAATCGCCGCGCTCCAGATGCACGGTCTCGAGCACACCGCGCACCTGGCTGCCGATGTCGAAGACCTTGTGGGGATTGATGACACAGTCGAGGGCAGGCAGCGCTTCCGCGCGCACTCCCGCCGCCGCACAGCCAAGCAGCAGCACACCGGCGAAGCGTAGGCTCAACCGCACCCGTAGCCATTGCATTGTTATCGTCCTCCGCGAACTACGCCGCGGTAAGTGACCAGATTTTGCCAAATGTAAGAGAGCACTAGCGAATTTACAAAAACTGGTCTCAGAAATGTGATGCATTTTGCACAGATTCCTCATATTCCCAGCTTTTCGAGCAATAATTGCCGAATTCGGCGTATCCAAAGGCGTCCAAGCGGCTCCCGGATGTGCTCAAAGCGCACAAAGGCACGTTGCCCCAAATAAGGGCCGGCGACGGGGTCTGGCAGGGCGATATCGAGCTCAAACACCGGCCGGGTGGCCAGCAGCCCGGCCTGGTCGCGAGCGTCCACGGCGATATCACCGCCCTCCCGGGAACCCAGCAGGGCGCTGGGGAGTTGCCGGGTGGCCTTGGGGATATTGCGCAGGGTGTCGCCGCGCAGGGTTTCACCGGGCCTGGCAGCCAGGCGCACCTCCACCTTGCGGGTGCGGCGCACCACCCGGTCGACGTCCGACTCGGGCAATACCACGCGCACCGTGGGGGTGTTGCCGTCCAGCACGTGTCCCAACAGGTCACCCTGGCGCAGGAAGCGGCCGGGCAGGTCGGCGCCGCCGGGCAGGGCGAACACGCCGTCTGTGGGGCTGACAATGGTGAGGCTGGCGAGCTCAGCGCGGGCTTCTGCCAGTTCCTCGGCGACCGCTGCGATCTCCTGTTTGAGAATCTCCTGCTCTACCGGTTCGTCGGCCAGGGCGATGTTGTAGCGCACCGTGAGTTGTTCGTGCTTGGCCGCCAGTACGTCGACCTCGGTGCGCAGCTCGGCGTTTTCCAGCAACAGCAGGGTATCGCCTCTACGCACGCTGTCCCCGTCCCGTTTCCGCACGGCGGCGACGAAGCCGTCGGCCTGGGTGCGCAGCTCGGTGTTTTCCGCCAGGTTGAGAATGCCCTCGGCGCGGGTGCTGGTGCTCATGGGTACTACAAACAGCGCCAGTCCCAGGGCCACGACGGCGGCTGTGCAAATGGCGCCAACCTGGGGCCGCCGCGACGCCTCGCCGGCCTGCTGCCAAAGGCTGATCAACACCTTGCCCAGGGGCAGCAGGATCATGTTGACCAGCAGCCAGATCGCCAGCAGCGCCCCAATAATGAAGTAGCGCCCGGCAATGAACAGGGCGATGGTAAAGCCGATCAGCAAGCGGTAAATGCCTGCCAGCACCGCGTAGGCCAGCAGCCAGCCACGCTCCGCTGGGCCGCTGGACTGTGGCGGCTCCGCCGACAGCCGAAACACATGGCGCTTGAGCAGGAAGCCGAGATAGTCGTTGGCCCGGCTGCGCAGGTTGGGAATCTCCAGGTAGTCGGTGAGCACGTAGTAGCCGTCGAAGCGCAGTAGCGGATTGCCGTTGAACAGCAGGGTCGACAGCCCGCCAATCACCATCACGTTGAAACAGACATCGCGCAGCAGGCCGGGCTCGGCGCTGTTCCAGAGCAGGAAGGCGATGGCCGCCAACAGCAGCTCCACCATGATGCCGGCCGCGGCCACCACCATGCGCTGCTGCCGCGAGGTAAATGCGGTGCTGGCAGACGCGTCCACGTAGGGCACCGGCGTAAAGACCAGTAGCATCACGCCCAGTTCGTGCACCTCACCACCCCAGGCGCGGGTGGTGATGCCATGGCCTAGCTCATGCAGGCCCTTGACCAGCGGGTACAACAACCACATCAGCAGCAAGTTGCCGGGGTCGAGGAAGCGCGACTCCCAATGCCGGGACAGGTCGCCCCAGGCATTCAAAGCCAGCAGGCCGCAGAGCGCCACCAGTGCCAGCCAGGCCCAGAACACGGTAGGTGACAGCAGCCAGTCCAGGCGTTTTGCCCAACGTTCCAGGAAGCGGTCCGGGTCCAGTAACGGCACTTGAATAGCCAGTGGGCTGGCCAGGCGTTGCAGCCAGCGCCGCCGCCGCAGGCGCTGTTGCTGTTCATAGAGGGCGCCGCTGTCCCTGGGCGTCAGGTCGATCAGCAGCTGGGCGGCATCCAGGGCGGCCAGCAACTGGACGATTTCCACTTCATCGCGCGCCTCTTCTTCCAGCACGCCAGCGGCTTCGCCCACGGTGTGGCGGCCATCCAGCAGGCGCAGGAAAGGCTCGATGTCCCGGGCACAGCGGAAGTGGGCACCGCTCATGCGATCGCTCAGCACCAGCCAGTCTTCACCGCGGTAGCTGTGGGCCTGCAGCTCGACCTGGGGCGCCAGCCGCGGGTTGAGCTCCGCCACCTGCTCCCAGGCCTGGCCGAGGGCGTCGACGCCGTTGTCGGAACCTAGGGCAGCCACAACCAGACCTTGAGCTGCAGCCATTCCAGCAGGCGATGGAACAGGATGTAGCCAATACTGCGGCGTTCAATCTCGATCTTGCCGACCCCTTCCATGCCGGGGCGCAGCACCGGCACTTCACCGTCGATGCGCCCCTCGGTGCGGTAGCTGACGCGACCCTCACGCTCAGTAAACACCGGCGATACCTGCTCTACGGTAAAGCGGTAGCTGTTGCCGGGCAGGGCAGTCAGGGTCAGTGAGCCGGTCTGGCCGGCGGCGACATGGGCCACGCTGCTTTCGTCGACGTGCAGTATCAGGCGGTATTCATCCAGCGGCGCCACCTCGAACAACACGTCGCCGCGTTCCACCGGCGCCCCCAGCGAGCGGCTCAGGTCGCCCGATATCACAATGCCCGCCACCGGGGCGCTAAGTTGTACCCGGTCGAGCTTCTCGCGCAGCAGCCGGGTCTGGGCCTGAACCTGGGCGAGCCTGGCCTGCACAATGCGCGCCTCCGAGCGGTCCTCCGCCGCCAGGGCGCGGCGGTATTCCTTGTCGAGTTTCTCCTCCTCGCTGGCCGACTTGCGCATCTCAAGCTTGAGTTCGCGGTCTTCCAACTGGGCGATGACTTCACCGGCGGTGACGGTGTCGCCGGCGCGGCGATTGGCCTCGGCGATGAAGCCGTCAAAGGGCGCGACCACAGCGCGCTGTACCCGGCCCTCGATGGTGGCATCTGCATGCACCCGGAAGGTACCCGGCACCAGTACCAGGGCCAGCAATATCATGGTCAGGGCGACAGTGACGGCCTTGGCGGTGCGGTGGCCGCTGCCCGTCAGTCTTTGTAGCAGGCCGCCGGTAGCGGCCAGGGCACGCTGGTGTACCTGGACATCCTGGCCGCGCTTCAGCGCCAGGGCTGCACCGAGCAGCGGCGCCTGTTCCTGCAAGGCGGCAAGCTCGCGGGCTGAGAATGGCTGGTCTTCGGGCCGTTCGCAGACCATGGCGGCATCACTGCCCAGGGGCAGCACGCAGATCGACCGTGGCTTGCCCTCGTCGAGCAGGGGTTTGAGGGCTTCATCCCCCGGCCAGAACAGTACCTCCTCCTGTAACCGGTCCATGCTCTCAGCCAGGGCAGTAGCGAGCTGTGAACGGCGGTCGAATTGCATGCCGTGGGACAGCGCTTCCAGCCGGAAGCCGTTCTTGCCACGCAGGCCCAGGGCGACGCGCTCACAGGCCAGCCTGGCGGCAAGCTGGTCTGCCAGGGCCAGCAGGGCGACTTCCAGGGCGTCAGCCGCCAGCACGATCTCCAGCAGAGCCAGGGAAGAGGGTGTCTCGGCGGCGGGCTCTGCAGCCGGCGTATCGTTCGCCAGCAACAGGCGCTGCCAGCGTTCGGCCCAGGTCAGCAGGCGTATCACGCTGCGCTGCTGGCTGTCCTTGACGTCGAGTTGAATAGCCAGCGCAGCATAGACTGCGCCGGAGCGGTGCAGGGGCAGGGCGAAGACGCCCTGCTGCACCACCGGTTCAGCCTGCTTTGCGGCGGCGGCCACTGCCAGCGCCAGGGCGGGTTTATCTTCCTGGGTGAGGCCCGAAGAGACGAATATCTGGCCGATCTGCCCGTCCCGCAGGGTCACCACAATGCCGGCGCCGGCCGCGGGTAGCATCTGTCGCACCAACACATACCAGGCCTTCATCCGCGCCGCGACATCGGCGGAGATAGTTTCAACGGGCCGGGCGAGTACCTCCCTGGGACGGGGGTTATCCATCATGACGACTCGCCAGCAGCCGATCTGGGCTGGTCCGGGTACCGCTTCATGACATATTTCACTCTCGTTGGGCGCCGGGGCGCACCGGTCTGGAACGCTGTGTCTCTATAATTATTGTTTGCGATCAATGCGTTACGTCATAGAGCTTACGTGACGTCTAGAGATTATGCCAGCCTCGATTTTGGTGGGCATTTTGTCCGGCGACGGCCGTCGTCGGCGCGCCGAGCTGGGGTATAGTAGCGGCCGCACGGGAAGGGAGAGGGTCGATGGCGGCCTGGTGGCAGCGTGAAGATTTACGGTACCAGGGCGGGGAGCTGACGCTGGCGGGCCAGCCGCTGACGCAGATTGCCCGGCAGGCGGGCACGCCGACCTTCGCCTACGGCGCCGGCCGGGTACTGCACAAGCTGGCGGAATTGCAGGCGTCGCTGGATGCCCGTGACCTGCCGCACCAGGTGTTCTACGCCCTCAAGGCCAACCGGCATCCCGGTTTGCTGGCGGCACTGCGCAGCGTGGGGCGCTGCGGCATCGACGTCTGTTCACCGCGGGAACTGCTGCTGGCACTGGACGCGGGTTTTACCGAAGCCGAGATTACCTACACCGGTACCGCTATCTCAACCGCGGACTGGGAGGTGATCTGCCGCCACCCCGGCTGCTACCTGAATTGCGATTCCCTCAGCAGCATCCGCCAACTCGGGGAGCGCAGCCCCGGCCGGGAAATCGGCCTGCGCATCAACCCGCAACTGACGGCCAGTCACCTGGAAACAATCAGCTACGCGGGGGAGAAAGCCAGCAAATTCGGCATTTACCCGGACCGCTTCGCCGAGGCGCTGGCGCTGGCAGCGCACTACGACATGCCGGTGACCACCCTGCACTTCCACGCCGGTTCCGGCTACCTGGACGGGGAACTGGAAGATCTTGGCGAGATTCTCACGCGTCTGGGTGACTTTATCGACCAGGCCGGTTCCATCCGCCACATCGATATCGGCGGGGGCCTGGGCGTACCGCTGCGGGAGGGTGACGCGCCGCTGAACCTCGAACGCTGGGCGCAGATGCTGGCAGACTTTCTGCTGCCCCGGGGCCTCAGCCTGCAACTGGAGCCCGGGGATTACCTGGTCAAGGACGCCGGGCTGCTGCTGTTGGAAGTCTGCGCTGTGGAGGAGAAGGGAGGCACCGAGTTCGTGTTTGTGAATGGCGGCTTCAACCTCAGCAACCTCTATGCCTACTACGGTTATCCCAACGTCGTCGTGCCGCTGGTGGAGCCCGGCGAGGACGCGCTGCGCCGGGTCTCTGTGGCGGGCAATATTAACGAGGCCATCGACCTGCTAGCGGAAGACATCCTGTTACCCCCGGTGGCGGAAGGGGATGTGCTGGCCTGCCTGAACGTCGGTGGTTACAGCGCCAGCAGCAGTTCCGACCACTGCATGCGCGGTGAGTACCGTGAGGTCCTTATCCCCGCTGGCTGAGCAACATCACGCGAGTCGCGATTGAGGTAAGCTGTGCGCTGTTACCAGTCTTGAAAAGGAGTTCGGTGTGCAGACTCTGCGTGCACTCACTGTTTTGCTGAGCGCTGGCCTGGCCAGTATCGCGCTGGCAGATGCCCACGACCAGGTGCGCGCTGATCCCGCCCGCATGCAAACCCGCATCGACGCCCTCGCCGGGTTTGGCGCCAACCCCGAAGGCGGGGTCAGCCGGGTGGCGTTCAGCGATGCCGACATCGAAGGCCGCCAGTGGTTGAAACGGGAGATGGTGAAGCTGGGCCTGGTGGTGCGGACGGATACTGCGGGCAACATTATTGGGCGACGCCCGGGCAGTGACAGCAGCCTGCCTGTCATCCTGTTCGGTTCCCATATTGATTCTGTGCCCGGTGGCGGTAACTACGATGGCCAGGTGGGTGTGGTCGGCGCCCTGGAAGTGATCAGCCTGCTGAATGACTATGACATCAGCACCCGCCATCCCCTGGAGGTCGTGAGTTTTACCGACGAAGAAGGCGGCTTGACCGGCTCCCGGGCCCTGATCGGCAAACTGACCGATGCCGCCATGGAAACCATGTCTAACAGCGGCTATAGCATTCGCGAAGGCATTGCCCGCGTCGGTGGTGATCCCGAGCGGATCGAGGAATCCGCCGTCGACCCTAAATCCCTCAAGGCATTTCTGGAGCTGCATATCGAGCAGGGCGCCTTCCTGCATGAGGACGAAGTGCAGATCGGCGTGGTCGAAGGCATCGTTGGCATCCGCTGGTGGCAGATTACCGTGAACGGCGTGGCCAACCACGGCGGCACCACGCCGATGAACCGGCGTACCGATGCCCTGGTCAGTGCGGCGGAACTGGTGCTGGCTGTGAATCACATCGCCAACAGCATGGAGGGGCGGCAAGTCGCCACCGTCGGCCGCATCGAGGCTTTCCCGGGCGCCCCGAACGTGATTCCCGGCAAGGTAGAGATGTACCTGGAAATTCGCGATCTGGACGCCACCAAAATGCAGCAGGTGTTCGACGCCGTGCAGGCCGCGGCGGCAGACCTGTCGAAACAGTACGGCACCCGTTTTGATTTCGCAGAAATCGATACCGCCTCGCCGCCGGCGCCCACCGACCCCGCGGTGCGCGACCTGATCGCCGTCACCGCGGAGAAGCTTGGCTACAGCTACCGGCGTATGCCCTCGGGTGCCGGGCACGACGCCCAGGACCTGGCGACCATTACGCCGACCGGCATGATTTTTGTGCCCAGCGTGGGCGGCATCAGCCATTCACCCAGGGAGTTCACCTCGGCAGAGGATATGGCTCGCGGCGCCAGCGTACTGCTGCACAGTATCCTGGCGATAGACGGCGCCCGGTAGACCTCGGCTGCCGCGCTCAGAAGTTCACGTCATAGACCAGTGAGACCGCCCGTCCCGGTGCGCCAGCGACGCGCGGGGCGAAAGGCAGGCTGTTGGTGTAGCTCTGGCTCGCCGGCGTCAGGTAAGTCTCATCGAGCAGGTTGGTGATCTGGGCGCTGAACAGCCCTGGCCCATAGCGGAAGTCTACGCCCAGGTCATATACCTCATAGCCCTCTACCTCCCAGAGATCGACGCCGTCATTGAAAGCATTATCGCGATCACCCACAAACAGTGCCTGGAAGTTGACAGACAGCCGGTCGGTGAATTCATAGCGCCCGTTGAGGGTGGCTTTCCAGGGGGGAATATCCAGGCTGGACTGCGCCACGAAGTTGCCCGTGTCATCGGGGTCAAATTCGCCTTCAACCCAGCTATAGGTCGCCGTCAGTGTGAGCCGGTCAGTCGCCTGCCAGTCTCCCACCACTTCAAAGCCGTAGGTTTCCTCGGGCGCGCGGTTGTACTGGCCGAGGCCGGTAGCGGGGTCGTAGATAAAGTTCTCTCCGAAATCTGATTCGGAGTAGTAGCCTGCAATAGAGTAGCTGATGGCACCAAGAATGCCGCGAAAGCCCAGCTCGTAGTTGTCGACGATTTGGGGTTCGATGGCCTCGTCGCTCTCCAGAGGCTGGTCGGGAGGCACGATGGTGGACACCTGCGACAGGCTGGGCAGCGTATAGCCCTCGGCGTAGTTCGCATAGATCGTAAGCTGCGGCGTCGCATCGAAGGTGACACCGATGTTGTAGGCGTAGCCACTGTCCTGGCCACTGCCGCCCGGCCGGTCTGCCTGCAGGAAATCGAACAGGCGAACGCCGCTGTCGATTTCGAACTCCGCATCCTCATGGCGTATGCCGCCGCTGAATCGCAGCCTCTCGTTGACTTCCACTTCTGCCTGCAGGAACAGACCCAGGGTGTCGAGCTCGAACGGATAGATAAACAGTCCATTGCGGACAGGCTCGGTTACCACCCGATTGCGCTGCAATGCGGTACCAATATCGTAGACGAAGGCGTCTGCCTCCCGATCCTGCTCCTCGTAGTCCGCACCTGCCACTACGGTGAGAAAGTCGCTAAAGCTGCGGCTTAACTGGAAGCGAACCCCGGTGCTTTCGTCTTTTTTCACTGCCTGGTAGTTATCGGGGAAGGGGGGAATGCCGACGACCAGATCGACCAGAGGTTCGCGGATATCATCTTCGCGGGTATAGACCTGGGCTGTCAGCTGGTTGCCCCACAGATCACCGTGGGAATAGCTCAGGCTGAAGAAGCTCTTCTCATCCTTGGGTTGGCTGTTGCCGATATAGCGAAAGCGCACATCTTCGTCGGCTTCTACAGCGATGGCGAAGCTATCCTCGGTAATCTCGGTGGCAAAGTTGGTGTCATCGAACTCACGGTCGACGTAGCTGGCCAGCAGCTCTATGCGTTGTTGATCGTCCGGCTCGAATCCGAGTTTCGCAAAGTAGCTGTCGTCGTCGGTGTAGCCGTAGTAGACCGGGTTGGCGATGTCTCCATTTCCATCGTAAACACCGTTCTGGGAATCGTGGCTGTAGGACACCACGTAGTCGAAGCGTTCGATTGTGCCGGCAGCGCGCAGCGCTGTGCGCCAGCTCAGGGAATCCGAGTCCAGTGGGTCATCTGCGCCCGGGTAGAACATGAATGACTGGCGCAGGTTGAGCTCCAGCGCCCTGTCGCGAGGCGCCTCGACGGAGAAAAACTGAATGACGCCACCGGTGGCGCCAGCGCCGTAGATGGAAGTTGGGCCGTACAGCACTTCGACCCGTCCGACGGTGCCGCTGTCGAACTTGACCAGCGGGCCCTGGAGGAAGCCCGCACCGCCGTTGAAGGCCAGGGGAATCCCGTCAATGAGGTAGAGCGGCTCACGACCGCGCAGGGTCTGGGTTCGCAGCTGGTCGATGTGGGTCGGGGCGCCGAAGCCGGGTATGCGCGCGCCCAACAGGTTGGCAATGTTTGACGTTTTGGCGAGCTCTTCGGCAATCACTTCCTGGTCCAGCACCATGACCGTCCGCGATATCTCGTTGATGGGTTGTTCGCGCCGAGAGGCCGTCACTACCACGGTCTCGATAGCTCGCTCGTCCGGCAACTGCCCCTGGGCCAGAGCAGGCAAGTTACAGAGAAGGCCAAAGCTGAGGGCGGTATGTGCTGACAGGCCTGATAACCGCGTGCGCGGGGATGGCAACTGAGACATGGTCGATACAGCCGAGTTGAAGACAACGGCAGTTATTGTAAATGAGAACTATTCGCAATAACAGTCATGCCGGGGTGTTGATTTGTTCAAGGGTGTCCGGCCCGTACACGGCCAGGCTTTCGATCAGCTATCAGCGGACTGTAGAGAGCGAAACCCGGCAGTCTTCCCGGGAAAGTGAATTTGAACTCTGCCGGCCTACCCAAAAACCGTCAGAATGTACGGTTTTATGCAGCGAATTTGATCTCGGTCATCCAAGCGTCGAGCCTGAATTCCTACCATGATCCCTCCTGAACCCATAACAACGATCCAATCCCAATACAGGAGGGTGACATGGTCGAGACTGTCACTGGTACGGCTCGCTCCGCGGGCGTTGATTACGCTGACCTGCTGGCCAGCGATTCCCATCCCGTTACCGATGTTCAGAAAGCCGATTCGCCGATGCCCGCCGGGCCCACGGTGGTGGACTCCAGCGTGTACTTCAGCCGCGAATTCCACGAGCTCGAAGTCGAGCGCCTGTGGAAACGGGTCTGGCAGATGGCCTGCCACGAGGACGATATACCCGAGGTAGGCGACAGCTTTGTTTACGATATCGCCAGCCTGTCATTTATCGTCGTGCGCACCGGCGAAGAAGAGTTCCGGGCCTACCCGAACGCCTGCCTGCATCGCGGCCGCGCGCTCCTGCACGAGTCGGAGCAGGGGCTCTACGAATTCCGCTGCCCCTTCCACGGCTGGGCCTGGCACCTGGACGGTAGCCTCAAGGAGGTCCCCTGTCATTGGGACTTCCCGACCGTGGATAAAGAGTCCCACAGCCTGCCCTCCTTGCCGGTGGGGCGCTGGGGCGGGTTCGTGTTTATCAATCCGGACCAGAACTGTGAGCCGCTGGAGAACTTCCTCGGCGATCTGTCATCCCAGTTTCCCCATGTGCCCTTTGAGCGACGCTACAAGGCCGCCCATATCATCAAGCGCCTGGACTGTAACTGGAAGGTGGCGCAGGAAGCCTTTATGGAGGCCTACCATTGTGTGGCGACCCACCCGACCCTGTTGCCCACCCTGGGCGATGCCAATACCAAGTACGATGTGTTTGGCAACTACTCGCGGGCCATGTCACCGAGCATGACCATCAGCCCGCACGTCAACGACCACTACGCCACCACCCCCTACGCCGACCGGCGCACCTTCTCCAGGCAGCGGCATGAGCTGAGCGGCGCCACCTACGAGCGCATTGAAGAGGGCCGGGTCAGGGTGACGATGCCCGATGGCCGCAGCGGCATCTATGACGACCACGCACACTACCTTGAAGGCGACAAATTCCACGCCGACATTCACCTGTGTGACTGGGTGGGCGGGCGCCTGCCCGACGGCGTGGAGGACGAGGCCACCCCGGACGTGGTGGGCGAGTTCGCTGAGAAGCGGGCGACCGCCGCCGCCGCGGTGCGCGAGCAGATGCGTGAGATTCTCGGCGACGATGTCGACGCGGTGTCCGATGCCGAGTTGATCGACCCGATCTACCTGTCGCTGTTCCCCAATCTGCACCCCTGGGGTGATTTCAACCCGATCTTCTATCGCTTCCGACCGGACGGTGACAACCCGGAGCAGTGCCTGCATGAAGTGATGTTCATGCTGCCGGCCCCCAAGGGCCAGCCGCGCCCGGCACCGGCCAAGCTCACCTTCCTGGACCTGGATGACGACTACCTGGATGCCCCGGAAATTGGCAGCCTGGCCAAGGTCTTCAACCAGGACACCCTCAACCTGCCCTACGTGCA
>JANQIO010000243.1 GCA_028282105.1 Halieaceae bacterium
TCCTGCCAGATCAGTACCAGGCCGAGTAGGTCAGCATGATCGAGTAGCCCTCGAGGTCGACCTCGCCGACGGTGTCGTTGAAATCCATCTCCGCCCCCAGGTACTTCACACCCAGGCCCCAGCTGCGGCCGCCGCCCATGTCGAACTCCAGTCCTGCCCGCGCATAGAAGCCGATCACCGTATCCGAGGAGCTGTCGTCTGTGAGAATGATGGTGCCATTGGCCGTGGTCAGGGAGGTCGGTGCAACCTCAGCGTCATTGCTGCCGTCATCCACATCGTGTTCGGCGTAGATGATGGCCGGGCCGCCGCCCAGGTAGAAGTCGACCTTCTCGCCGAAATGGGTACGCAGGTAGGGGCCGATATGGCCCTCGATCACCAGCATGTCGTTGTCGATCCTGAAGGCCACGGTGCCACCGCCCTCGTTGACCCGGCCGGCGAACTCGGTGTCGCCGCCTTCCCAGCCAATGCTGATGCCGGCGTTCACGCCCCATTCAAAACCGCTGTTCGGGGTATCCATGGGGGTTTCACCGTCCACCCCGAAATACAGCAGGTTGGCGAAGTCGATATCCACCGGGTCGCCGGCGTCTCCTTCTCCCAGGTCTACCTGCAGCTCGCCGGTCTGGTCATCCAGCTCCATGACGCCGATGTAGGCCTGCAGCCGCGTGTCACCGTAGACCGTGCCCTCGGCCCAGGCCGGTGAGCCCGACGCCGCCAGCGCCGCTACTGCCGCCGGCCAGATGTACCTTCTCAAGCGATGTCCTCCAGTTTTACCACCCGGGCTTCAAGGTCCGGGTGTTCGTCGGCGCCGATCCAGCGCCAGCACATGGTCCCGTCGGCGTGGCCCGCGGTGTCGATCCAGTTGCCGACGCCCGGGTCCCGCGCTGCGACGTACAGTACCACGCTGCCATCGTCTTCATAGCGGGCAGTGTGCTTATTCACGGTAATGCGGTGGTAGCGGTAGTCCAGCGACTCCATCCAGTAGTTGTCGAGCTGGAAGTTCCAGGTCTGGCACTCGGGAATCACCGGCGCCCGGATCTCCAAGGCTTCGTCCTCGGCCAGGGCCCAGTGGGCGTGGAAGTAGAAGATATTGGGGTCGCCGCCGATGGACTGGCAGTAGGCCTGGTCTGCCGGCGGCAGGGCGTTCATGGCGGGCTTGAGGCTGTCGGTCCAGTCGGCGAACAGTTTGACGGTGCCGTGCAGGTTGCCGTTAATGCGCTGCAGGTGCTTATAGAGTTGCTCGGCAGAATAGGCTGGCGGGGTGGCCGCCTCGCCGAGGCGCTCTATATCGATCTGGGCGGGTCGCTCGCTGGCGCGGTCAAGGAAGGTCTGGCGGATATTCAGCGAGCGGGTTTTTTCGGTCAGTGGCAGCCAGTTGCCAGGCCGCTCCCGCTGGCTGAGCACAATCTCGAAGCTGCCGTCGGGCTCTACCTGCAGGCTGTTACTGTCCAGGAAACCGTCGGTGATCATGGTGCCGTCGGCGCCGTAGCCGCCGGAAATCGAAGCGAAGCTCAGGTAGAACACACTGCCCCGGGTGCCGCGCAGCCGGTACTCGTAGTCGCCGTGGATGGTGGCGCCGAGATACATATTGTCGGGGTTGTCCGCCCCCAGCTTTACCATATTGCCCAGTCCGCGCATCACCGGGTACTCGGCGCTGCCACTCTCGATCACGCCCTCCAGGCTGTTGCGCAGCAGGCGGGTCAGGTAGCGAAAGCCCTCGGCTCGATTGAAGGCGTCTGTTGGGGTGCGCTGGTCGGTGATGAAACTGCCCAGTCCCTTGAGCTGTTCGCAGAACTCTTCCCAGGCCGCGCCACTGGCAACTTTTTCCTCGATCTCGGCTGCGCTCAGTTCCTCACTCATGTCCCGCTCTCCTCGGTTTGGCAGCCCAGAATTCGCTACTGGGCCCGGGTGCTGGTTTCCGTCTCGATGCGCGCCATCCAGGCGGTGACCGTGGGGTACTCGTCGAGCATGGCGGCCACGAAATCCGCATCGCGGAAACACTGGAACATGGCATAAACCGCCAGGTCTGCCAGGGTCAAGCGATTGTCCAACAGCCAGTCGTCCTGGCCTAACATATTGGCCACTGCCTCGATATGGCGGCGGGTGTCGATGCTGAGCTGCTCGCGGCTCTTGCGACCAATCCCCTGGTTGGCGGTGGCCTTGCGCAGCAGCCGGGGGATCACCCGCTTCAGCAGCCAACGCAGGGCGGGTGCCTCGTTGGCTATCAGCTTTGGCACGTTGCGCTCGGCATTCCCCTCGGTGGTAAAACGCAGCACCATCTCGTAGAAGTACAGACTCTCGTCGGCCCAGTCCTCAATTGCGTGCACCAGGCCGCGCAGCTTGGGGTCCTCGGGAATCAAAGGCCGCTGCGGGAATGCCTCCTCGATGTAGTAGGCCATGTCAGTTGAGTCCACCACCACTGTGCCGTCGTGCTCCAGGGCCGGCAGTTTGCCCGAGGGGCTCACCTTCAACACTTTGCCGCGCTCGGCTATGCGCCAGTAGATTTCCTCAAAGGGCACACCCTTGTAGTTGAGCATGCGCTGAATCTTTTGGTTGAAGGGCGACTGGTTGTACTGGTGCAGGGTCAGCATGTCTGCGGTGTCCTTGTGTTGTTATTGAATGCGCTAATGGCCGCAAGGGCTTGGCAAAGCTAGTTCGACGGCGTGGCGGCCTGCTGCGCCAGTCTCAGCTCCTTGCGAAGCGAGGCCTCGGTCTGTGGGCCGATCAGCCGGGTCATCTCCTCTCCCGCCGGGTTCAGAATCAGCGTGGTGGGCAACACGGTCGGCCGCACCAGGCCCAGCCGGACCCCGGGGTCGGTGGCCAGCAGGGGAAACTGGATGTCCAGCTCCGCCGCCTGGGTCCGCAGTTCCTCACCCTGAACCTCGTCAAAGTTCACCGCGTAGACGTCCAGCTCGCTGCTGCTAAAGGCCAGTCGGTTCAGTTCGGGGATTTCTTCGCGACAGGGCGCGCACCAGATCGCCCAGTAGTTGATCACGGCCCAGTTCCCCCCCAGGGTAGCTTCCTCGGGCACGCCGTCAGGCGCACCGGGGCTGCAGGCGCTGAGCACGGCCAGCGCCAGGACGGCCAGGTATTTCACCGGGAGAACAGCTCCGCCAGGCTCAGCGACAACAGGTCGCGCTGCTGGCCGCGCTGGGACTTCAACAGTTCCTGGGCCTCGGCGCGCCAACCTTCCACCTCGGCGAGTTGCATGTCTTCCAGGGCGATTTCGCCGGTGACCCATTCCTTGAGCTGCCAGAACTTCACCTGGTGAAGGTCGCGCGCCAGCAGGTAGCGGCCGCGTTCGTCCACCACCACCAGCCGGCGCTGCAGGAACAGGTCACGCAGGGCGGTCCAGGTGTCGCTGTCGAGCTGGGCATGGCGCTGGTTGGCGGTACGCACCAGGTCGAACTCGCTGATGGTCTTGCCGCTCTGGTAGTTCTCCCACAGCAGCTCCAGCACCACCAGCGCTTTGAGCAGTGGCGGTACGTTGCCGCTGGACTCGTAGCGGAAGGTCGACAGGGAATGCACAATCACCGAGCCCGCCAGCACGATATTCCAGGACAGGTAGATCCACAGCAGCAGCAGTGGGAAGGCGGCAAAGGCGCCGTAGATGGCGGTGTAGCTGGACTTGGCGATCAGCTTGCCGAAGCCCCAGCGCGCGAAGTTAAAGGCCACTGCCGTGAGCAGCCCGCCGAACAGAGCGTGCTGGATGTTGACCCGGCAGTTGGGTACCGCCGCGTACAGCAGGCTGAAGGCCAGCGCCGACAGCAGCAGCGGCGCCAGCGAGAAGAACAGCCGGCTGACGCCGATCACGTCGTACTCCTCAAAGAAGCGGTCGGTAATGCCCAGGTAGGTGCTGCTGCCCAGAGCCAGTCCGATGAGGATCGGGCCGAGGCTCAGCACTGCCCAGTACAGCAGGAAACTGGAGATCGGGCTGCGGTTGGTGCGGGTGCGCCAGATGCGGTTGAAGGTGCTCTCCACATTGCGCAGCATCAGCACTGCGGTCACGATCAGCACGCCCACGCCGGGGCCACTGAGGTTCTGGGCCTGCTGGGAGAAGTTCGACAGGGCCTCGGTGACCTGGTCCTTGACCCGTGAGATGGTGTCGGTGCCGCTGCCCTCCGGGAACAGGTTGTCGAACAACAGCTCCTGCAGGTCGGCGGCGCGGGTCTGCAGGTCGGGGATGGCCGAGAGAATGGCGAATGTCACCGTGATCAGCGGCACCAGCGCAAACAGGCTCATGTAGGTCAGTGCCGCGGCGCTGCGGTTGCAGCCGTCATCCACGAAGCGGGACCAGATGTAGCGGCTCCAGGGCAGCAGGTCGCCCCGCAATTCCTGAAGGCGGTCGACGACAGAGCGCTGTTGGCTGCGGGCGTCCATGGCGCAAGATTATCGCATGTTTACCGTGTGGCCGCGTCCAGCTTGGTATAATCCGCCGCCCCAGTGACCACGTAGACGCCTAGCGATGCCCGAGTACACCATCTACCACAATCCCCGTTGTTCCAAGTCACGCCAGACCCTGGGACTCCTGGAGGACAACGGCGTGAGCCCCGAGGTCGTTCTCTACCTGGAGACGCCGCCCGACGCCGGGGAAGTCCGGTCCCTGCTCAACAAGCTGGGCATCGACGCGCGCTCACTGCTGCGCAAAGGCGAGGAGGCCTACAAGTCCGAGGGGCTGGCAGACACCAGCCTGACAGATGACGCCCTGGTGGCGGCGATGGTGGCGCACCCCAAACTGATTGAGCGCCCGATCGTAGTGAAAGGTGACCGCGCCGTGCTCGGTCGGCCGCCCGAGAATGTGCTGGACCTGCTGTGAGCCAGCCATACGTTCTGGTGCTGTACTACAGCCGTCACGGTGCCACCGCCAACATGGCGCGCCATGTGGCCCGCGGTGTCGAACAGTTGGCCGGTGTCGAAGCGCGGGTGCGCACTGTACCGCCCGTGTCCCCGGACTATGAAGGCGGCGGCAAGGATATTCCCGAAGATGGTCCGCTGTACTGCGAAGCCGACGATCTGCGCGACTGCGCCGGGCTGGTGATGGGCAGCCCGACGCGCTTTGGCAACATGGCGGCCCCGCTAAAGTACTTCCTCGACCAAAGCTCCAGCCTGTGGATGAGCGGGGCGCTGATCGACAAGCCTGCAGCTGTGTTCACCTCCACGGCCAGCCTGCACGGCGGCCAGGAGACCACGCTGCTGAGCATGATGTTGCCGTTGTTGCACCACGGTATGGCCATCGTCGGCCTGCCGTACAGCGAAACCGGTTTGATGACCACCCAGGGCGGCGGCACGCCCTATGGCGCCTCTCACGTGGCCGGCCAGGCCGGCGAACGCGCGTTGGATGACACAGAGCTGGCGTTGTGTCGGGCCCTGGGCGCCCGCGTGGCCCGCTGGGCACTGGCGGCCCCCGGTGAGTAGTCGCAGCCTGAAAACCGCCGCCACGCGCTGGCTGGCGTTGGGCAGCCTGTTGCTGATGGTGATTGCCCTGGCAGTGGCAGTGACCCGGCGTGAGGCGCCGGTGGGCATTTATCTGTTCTGTTTTGGACCCCTGGCGATTTTCCTGCCCGGCCTGATTCGTGACCGGGTGCGTACCTATATCTGGCTGTGCTTTGTTATCCTTTTGTACTTTATCACCGTGGTGCTGTGGCTATTCAACGAGCCGTCAGACCCGGTGCTGGCCTGGGCAGCGATGCTCGGCATCGTGGTGTTCTTCAATGCCGCCATGCTCTATGCGCGCTGGCGCTCCCAGGAGCTGCGCGCCCAGGCGGAGACAACGGGCACCCATGAGCCCACAGAGGTAGAGACACCATGAGCGACATCGAGCGCCGAGTGCAAGAGCGGCCAGGGCCGGTGCGTCACGTACTGGGCACCCTCTGGACCGGCTTGACCAAGATTCGGCTGGCCCTCTCCAACATATTGTTTTTGTTGATTATTTTCCTGATTATCTGGGCCTTCCAGGACACCACGCCCGAACCCCTGCCGGACACGGCGGCGCTGCTGCTGAACCCGGTCGGCACGGTGGTGGACCAGAAAACCTTCGTCGAGCCCCTGGAAGTGCTGCTCAGCGACCGGGCCCCCCAGGAACGGGAAGTGCTGCTGGGCGACCTGATCGATGCCATCCTGCTGGCCAAGGACGACCCGAAGATTTCCGCCCTGGTAATGGAGCTGGACCAGTTATTCGGTATCGGCACCAGCAAAACCAGTGAAGTCGCCACCGCCATCGAGGAATTCCGCGCCTCCGGCAAGCCGGTAATCGCCTGGAACGACAGCCTCAGCCAGTCCCAGTACCTGCTGGCGAGCGAGGCTGACGAGCTCATCATCCATCCCATGGGCAGCGTCCTGCTGGAAGGCTTCGCCAACTACCAGTGGTACTTCGCCGACGCGCTGGAGAAGTTCTCGGTTAACGTCCACGTGTTCAAGGCGGGCCAGTTCAAATCCATCGCCGAGCCTTTCCAGCGCAATAGCATGTCAGAGGGCGAGAAGGCGATCAGCCGGCGCTGGCTGGACGGCGCCTGGGCGCACTACACCAGCCGGGTGGAGGCCCGCCGGGAGCTGGAAGCCGGTGCCGTCAACCACTACGTCAACAGCTTCGCCGACCTTGTTGAAGGCAACGGCGGTGATCTCGCGGCCACCGCGCTGACCAGCGGACTGGTGGACCGGGTGATGCAGCACAGCGAGGCCAACGAGTATATCGCCGGTATCGTCGGTGCCAGCGATGAGGAGGGCTTCTACGAGGCTGTCGAGTTCGAGCGCTACCTGGCACGCAAGCGCCCGCCGCTGGCGGCGCTTGGCAGCAAGCCACAGGTCGCCACCATTGTCGGCCGTGGCACCATTGCCAGCGGCGAGCAGCCCGCGGGCACCATCGGTTCGGCCACCCTGGGCCCGCTGATTGAAGACGCCGCTGCCGACCCCAGTATTGCCGCCATCGTGCTGCGACTGGACAGCGGTGGCGGCGGTACCTTCGCCTCCGAAGTCATTCGCCAAAAAGTGCTGGAAGCGCGCCGCGCCGGTAAGCCGGTGGTGGTATCGATGGGCAGTATTGCCACCTCCGGCGCCTACTGGATTGCCGCGGCTGCCGACCAGATTCTGGCGACACCGACCACGCTCACCGGTTCTATCGGCGTGTTCGCCGCCTTTCCCACCTTTGAGAAGGTGCTCGACAAGGCGGGCATCAACACCGACGGGGTGGGTACGACTGAGGTTGCCGGCGCCTTCCGCCCGGACCGGCCGATTCAGCCCCAGGTGAGCCGTACAGTCCAGGCCTCCGTCGATCACTTCCACCGCCTGTTTGTGGATGTGGTGAGCCAGGGCCGGGAGCTGCCCGAGGACGACGTGCGGGGACTGGCCAATGGCGGTGTTTTCCTGGGCGGTGACGCCCGGGAACTGGGCCTGGTGGATGCGCTGGGCGACGGCCGCGACGCAGTGAAGGCCGCCGCGAAACTGGCGGGACTTGAGGAGGGTGATTACACCTCCGTGCTGTTTGAAGAGGCGCCCGGCCCGCGTGAGATGTTCCTGCGCCAGTTGGCCGGCAATGCACATCAGGCGCTGGGTGGTCTGCCGATGCAGGACTGGCAGCGGACTCTGAAAAGCTGGAGCGTGCCACTGCGGGTGGGAATGTCGGTGCTGGAAAACCTCGACGACCCGCGCGGCGTGTATGCCCACTGCCTGGTTTGCCTGGCGCCCTGATACCCGCGACCGTTCATGCGCGCAATTATGCAAGGAATGTCCCATGCCAAAGGCCAGTGAGCTCAAGCGCGGCAGCGTCGTTGAGATCAACGGCGAGCCCTACATCGTCATCAACATCGATGTGAAGGCGCCTTCATCACGCGGCGCCAACACCCTGTACAAGGTGCGCTTCAATAACGCCCGCACCAAGCAGAAGCTGGACGAGACCTACAAGGGCGAGGACATGCTGGGCGATATTGACCTGGAGCGCCGCCAGCTTCAGTACTCCTACCTGGACGGTGATGAATTCGTGTTCATGGACGAGGAAGACTACAGCCAGTACAACCTGTCCAGCGACAGCCTCGGCGAGCAGGCCCAGTTCATTACCGATGGCCTGGCCGGCATTATGGGCATGCTGGTGGACGGCGCCCTCATCGGCATCGAATTGCCCCAGTCGGTAGTACTGGAAATCGTGGAAACCGCACCGGGTATGAAAGGCGCCTCAGCGTCAGCGCGTACCAAGCCCGCCACCTGTTCCACCGGCCTGGTGGTCCAGGTGCCCGAGTATCTGGAGGTGGGCGAGCGCATCAAGGTCAACACCCAGGAAGTGCGGTACATGTCCCGCGCGTGAGCCGCTTCAGCCTGGCCGCCCGCCTGGCGAGCTTCGGGCATGCGCTGCGGGGCCTGGCTGAACTGCTGCGTCATCAGCACAACACGCGCATTCATCTACTGGCTACCGTGCTGGTGCTTGGCCTGGCCGCTTGGCTGCAACTCGCGCGTGGTGACTGGATCGCCCTGTTGGTGGCCATTGCCCTGGTGTGGATCGCCGAGGCCCTGAACACCGCCCTGGAATACCTGGCGGATGCAGCCGTCCCTCGGCAGCACCCCTTGATTGGCAAGGCCAAGGATGTGGCGGCAGCGGCTGTGCTGATCGCCGCGCTGGTGGCGGTGCTGATCGCTTTGATCGTGTTTCTACCGGCCCTGTTCCCGGCTTACTCGGCTTGAGCCGCCACGCAGGCGTCGTAGGGTCGCAAATCGCCGCCCAGGTAGTTGAAGGGGTCACCGGGCTGTACGAAGGTGCGCAGCCCATGCCACAGGATCACACAGTCGCCGGGTGCAAACGCCAGGCGGCTGCTGGTGCGCAGTTCTTCACCGACGCGGGTGCGCAGGGTGTAAATGCTGGCGGGCGCTGCCTGTGTCGTCGCCTGGCTACCCGTGGGTGCAGGTTCCACGGCGACGATACGTGCCGGGGTCCCGTAGATGAGGTCGCCACTGGCGCTGCCGGTGGTGCAGCCCGCCAACAGGGCCAGCATTGTGATGGCGGCGAGTGAGCAAAGCGAGACGCGGGCGTGGCGGAGCACGGCTTCAGTCCAACAGCTCGATGCTGTCGCCCGTGGCTACCGTGCCGGGCGTTTCTACCGTGGCATACACACCCAGGTTGCCGCCCGCCTCCTGCACCAGGGTGCGCATAATGCCCGGGTCTCGCGGCAGTTCGTCGAAACCGTGTGTGGTCATTACGCAGCGCGGGCATTCCACCGTTACGCTGAGCACCGCCTGGCCCAGCTTCAGGCGACGCCCACGCCAGGCCTGTTCGGGAAAGCCGCTGGCATTGGCAAGCTCCAGCAGGAAGTTGGGGCGGAAGCGGCGTACGTCAATTACCGCGTCAGAGGCGGCGCGCAGGCTGTCCAGCGACGCCGTGGTGAGTAGCAGGATAGGGAAGGCGTCAAAGTAGGTGCCCGGCGGAGATTCATATTCCAGCACCTCCGGGGGAAACAGGCCCAGGTCGGGCAGGGGCTCGCCGGGTTGGCGACCGAATAGTTCGCGCAGTTCCTGCTCGAAATCCTCCTGGTCCGGCGCGCCGCGGCGGTAGTGGTCGAGGGCATCGGCGGGCAGCAGCGGCCACAGTGACACCGCGTGGCCCAGGGCCTGGCTCAGTTGCTCGTTGATATCTGCATCGCCGGTACTGGCGGTACTGCCGTCAGGCAACGTGATGATGGCCGGGCTGGAGCCGCCGGACGCGGGAGGTGACGGGTAGGCGGCCTTGAATCGCATCAGCCCCGGCAGTTTCTTGGCGCCGCGTATCCCACCGCGCACCTCGTCGCGCACGGCCCAGGCCCGGTCTCCCGCCAGCCCTGTCGCGCTGATCTCAGTGGCTGGCAGGCGCTCGCCACCCATGCTCTTGATGGCGTAGCGCCAGATTTCCGCTACGGTGCCGACTTCCATACCTGTGCTCCTAGTGGGTCCTGGCGAGTGTATCGGAGAACAGGCTGATAATTGTCACGCCCGCGAGAATCAGCCCGATACCTGTAAATGCGGCAGGGTCCAGCGCCTGGCCGAACCAGACGTAGCCCACTACGGCGATCAGGACAATGCCCAGCCCACACCATATGGCATAGGCAATGCCGACCGGAACGGTTGTCAGCACCAGGGACAAACAGTAGAAGGCAATGCCATAGCCGACAATGGCAACGGCGCCAGGCAGGCGCTCGCTGAACCCATTGGAGGCGTTGAGGGCACTGGTGGCGATCACCTCCGCGACAATGGCGATGGCCAGGTAAAGGTAACTCATGATGGGACTCCTATAACAAGTGTCTGCCCACCCAGATCGGCCCCAACAGGCGCTGTCCACGCAGTGAGGCCCTTAGCCCGAAGGCGTAGCCCACGCACAGGGCGAGGTAGGCCCAGCCCAGCATGCGTGCAAACATGTAGCTGTTCTGGGGCGGGAAGCCGAGGGCCTCGATCCAGTCGGCTGGTAGCAGCAGCAAGGGCAGGCACCAGACCAGCACGGTGGCGGCAATTTTGAAGATGAAGACCCACGAGAGTGCGTTCATGGCGGGCTACCAATGCTCGGGTGCATTGAGCGCATCGGCGCAGCGCAGTGTGCCGGACAACCCGGCCAGGACGCCGGTGACGAGTTCCAGAGCCATCCACGCCTCCGGATAGGGAATCTCGTGGGGCGTCTTTATGTGGTGTCCGGTGGCAAA
>JANQIO010000006.1 GCA_028282105.1 Halieaceae bacterium
ATGACGACCTGCGTGTCGCCATCCTCACCGGCGCCGGCGGCACCTTCTGCTCCGGTATGGACCTGAAAGCCTTCGTCACCGGGGAAACCCCCGTAGTCAAGGGGCGTGGTTTCGCCGGCCTCACCGAGCAGGGCCCGCGCAAGCCGCTGATTGCCGCCGTGGAAGGCTATGCCCTGGCGGGCGGCCTCGAGCTGGCCATTTCCTGCGACATGATTGTCGCCGCCGACAACTCCAAGTTCGGCATTCCCGAAGCCAAGCGCGGCCTGGCGGCCGGCGCCGGCGGCCTGATGAAGCTGCCCCGGCAGATTCCCTCCCGGGTGGCCATGGAACTGGCCCTGACCGGTGATTTCATCACTGCCCAACGCGCCTATGAACTGGGACTGATCAACCACGTGGTGCCCGCCGGCACGGCGCTGGAAGCAGCGCAGGAACTGGCCGCCAAGATCGCCGCCAATGGCCCGCTGGCCGTAGCCGCCAGCAAGCAGGTGATCGAGGAACAGGCCGACTGGTCCCAGGGCGAGATGTGGAGCAAGCAGGGTGACATCATCAACCCGGTGTTCGTCAGCGAAGACGCCATCGAAGGCGCCACCGCCTTCGCCGAAAAGCGCGCCCCCAACTGGAAGGGGAAATAGGCAGAGGAACGTCGCGGAATGCGATCTATTGATTGCAAAACAATAGTCGCCATTCCGCCTGCTCTGGGCGTGAATGCAACGACTAGCGTAGGCAGCGGACTGGCGCCGGTAGCGGTCCATTGCCCGTAGGGCAATGGCCGCGTACCCGCCAACGCCCAGTCGATAAAATCGTTATTTATCAATATGATAACGGACTCTTTTAACAAGCAATTAAAAAGGGAATCCAACCCTTTTTAGGAGACCACACATGGCTGAAGCCTGGATTATTGACGCCTGCCGTACCCCACGGGGCATCGGCAAGCCTGAGAAAGGCGCACTGGCGCACCTGCACCCGCAGCATCTGGGTGCCACCGTGCTCAAGGCAATTGCCGAGCGCAACGACCTCAACACCGCGGAAGTGGACGATATCGTCTGGGGCACCAGCGCCCAGCGCGGCACCCAGAAAGGCGACCTCGGCCGCATGGCGGCGCTGGCGGCGGGTTACGACATCCGTTCCAGCGCAGTCACCCTCGACCGCTTCTGCGGCTCCGGCATTACCTCGGTAAACATGGCGGCTACCAGCATCATGGCCGGGATGGAAGACTGCACCATCGGCGGCGGCACCGAAATGATGTCCCTGTACGGCGCCTTTGCCGACCAGTCGCCCTTCATAGACAGCGACAACCTGGACCTGCGGGAAATGCACCCGCAGCCCCACCAGGGCGTGTGCGGCGACGCTATTGCCACCCTGGAGGGCATTGACCGCGAGGCGGTGGATGCGCTGGCGGTGGTTTCCCAGCAGAACGCCGACCGCGCCATCAAGGAAGGTCGTTTCGACAAGTCACTGGTGCCGGTGCACAACCCGGATGGCAGCCTGGCCCTGGACCAGGAGCAGTTCCCGCGCCCACAGACCACCATGGAGTCACTGGCCGGGCTGGACCCGTCTTTCGAGCGCCTCGCCGACTACCCCCTGGATGAAGCCGGCACCACCTTCCGCGCCCTGGTGAAGAAGAAGTTCCCGGACCTGGACATCAACCACGTTCACCATGCCGGCAACTCTTCCGGCGTGGTCGACGGCGCCGCCGCCGTGCTAATGGCCTCACCCGAGTACGCCAAGGCCCAGGGCTGGAAGCCCCGTGCGCGCATCATCGCCATGGCCAATATGGGCGACGACCCCACCCTGATGTTGAACGCGCCGGTGCCGGCGGCGAGGAAAGTGCTGGCCAAGGCCGGTATGTCGCTGGAGGACATCGACCTGTTCGAGATCAACGAGGCCTTCTCGGTGGTCGCAGAGCGCTTTATTCGTCACCTTGACCTGGACCGCGACAAGGT
>JANQIO010000041.1 GCA_028282105.1 Halieaceae bacterium
GTTTGACATATTGATCTTGTGACGCGTTTTTCCCAATAACGTCATATTTTCTGTAAGGCCTTTTTGTCATGACGCGGCTCATTTAGTTTCAGGCTGTTAACACAACTAGGCGCGCGCCGTCACGAACCAGGTGCGGCCCTCCAGCGCCAGCGACTCGCCGTCGTAATAGGGCGCCATCACCTCGGCGATGGATTCGCGCACGCGCTCTCGCACCTCCGGCGGCTGATCCGCCAGCAACCGACCTACCGGGCCGATCTGCACCAGCTCACGCACCTGGTCCGCCAGAGTCTCACCCTCGCCCCAGTGCAGCGTCACCGGCTGCGACTGGATATCGATGGCAGCGAAGCCGGCACCGGCGAGGATGGTGTCGACGCGCTCGGGATCCGCGAAGGCAAAGGGGCCCGGCTCTCCAGGCTGCGGGGGCGGCGGCGCCGGCACATGTTGCAGGGCCGCCTGCACCGCCAGCCAGGTCCAGGGGTTGTCCTTGAGGGCCTGCCAGCAGCAGAACAACAGGGGCGCGCCCGGCACCAGTGCGCGGCGCAGGTTGGCGAAGGCGGCCTCAGGGTCGTCGAAGAACATCACCCCGAAGCGCGAGAACAGCAGGTCGTAACTGTTCGCTTCGAAAGTGTGGACGGCGGCATCAGCCTGCAGGAACTGCAACTGCTCCGGGACCGCGGCGGCGCGGCGCCGGGCCACGTCCAGCAGGGGTGCGGAGATATCGATGCCCGTCACCGTCGCAGCCTCGCCTAGCCGCTGCGCCAGCAACAGGCTCTGACTGCCACCGCCGCAGCCCACATCCAGGGCGGCGCGGGCGGCGCCGGCTGGAAGCCGCTCCAGCAACGCGTCAGCGATCGGCGCCAGCAGCCGCGACATCATGTCGTCGTAGCTGGCCCAGCGCTCGCCGGCTTCGCCGTTCCAGTAGTCGATCTGTTCGCTGTTTGCTGTCATGTCAGCTCCGTCAGGCTGTTGTTGGGGTCATCCACTTCCCAGTAGCCGCGCAGCGCCGTGAGTTCGCCCGCCTCGTTGACGTGGTAGGTGAAGATGCCCTGCACCTTCTGCTCGAAGCGTTTGCCCTGGCCGTCGTCGATAGTGGTGGTGATGATGATGTGGTTGGCGCACTCGCTGCCCGCGGCGTAGCTGTGGAGGATCTCGATACTGATGTCCACCGGGGCAATAAAGGTGTCCCAGAAGGCCTCGCGGGCGGCGCGACCGCGGTGGCCCTCCCCGCTTGGGTCCAACGGCGAGATGCCGATCGGGTCTTCGATACTGGCGTCTTCCGAATAGAGCCCCAGCCAGCCCGCGCGATTGTGGGTCTGGACGTACTCGCGGGACAGCAGCGCCACCCGGCGCGCGGGATGCTCACTCTCGAACACGGCAGGACTCCTCGGTATCAGCGTTCGGGAAGTGTAGCCCCCAGCGAGCGGGCCACCAGTTCGATCCAGTGAACCACCGGGGTCTCGGTACCCGCGCCAAGGTGTACCTGACAGCCAATATTGGCGGTGACAATCTGCTCGGGATCACTCGCCTCCAGGGCTTCCAGCTTGCGGCTGCGCAGGGTTTGCGCCATCTCCGGCTGGAACAGCGAATAGCTGCCCGCAGAGCCGCAGCAAAGATGGGCGTCACGCACCGCAGGGAGTTCGAAGCCGAGCCGGCTCAACACTCGACGGGTGGGCGCGTCCAGCGCCTGGCCGTGCTGGGCGGTGCAGGGGCAGTGCCAGGCGATCCGCGTGTCCGCCCGGACGTCCAACTGCTCCAGCGGCTCTGCATCCAGGAATTCGCTGATGTCCCTGAGCAGCGCCGCCACCCGAACCGCTCGCTCGGCGTAGGCGGGATCGTCGGCCAGTAAGTGCGGGTAGTCCTGCACGAAATTGCTGCAGCCACTGGCGGTCATTAGCAATGCCTCGGCGCCGGCCTCGATGGCCGGCCACCAGGCGTCGATATTGCCACGCGCCTGGGCCATGGCCCGGGCCTTGCCGCCACTGTGCGCCGAGAGCGCGCCACAGCAGGTCTCAGCCCGAAGGCTCACGGCCTCGATCCCCAGGGCAGCCAGCACGGCCCTGGCCGCCTGGTTGGTGGTCGGCGACATAGCCGGCTGCACACAGCCCTGCGCCAGGATCACCCGCCGCGAAAGACCCTCTACTGGCGCCGCGATCGGCCTGCGCAGCAGCGGGACATGGCCACGCAATCCCCTGGGCAGCAACGGGCGCAGCAGCCGCGCCAGCGCGAACAGCGGCTGGGTGAGTTGCCGGCGCGACATAACGCCGCGCAAAAGGGCGCGCTGCCAGCGCTGCAGCAGCGGCCGCGGCACCCGCTGCTCCAGTTCCTCGCGGCCGATATCCAGCAGCCGGTGGTAGTCCACTCCCGATGGGCAGGTGGTCTCGCAGGCCTGGCAGACCAGGCAGCGATCGAGATGATGCTGGGTGAGTTCGCTGACCGTCTCCCCTTCCAGCATCTGCTTGATCAGGTAGATGCGGCCGCGGGGACCGTCCAGTTCATTGCGCTCCACCTGGTAGGTGGGGCAGGTGGCGTTGCACAGGCCGCAGTGCACACAGTCCCGCAAAATTGCATCGGCCTGCTGGCCGGCGCTGGTGGCAATAAAATCAGCGGGCAGGAAAGTCTGCATCAGGCGGCCTCGGCGGGCCGGAACACGCCGCCAGGGTCAAACGCCTGTTCAACACGGGCCAGCAGACCGCGGTTGGGTGCGCTGGCCAGGTCAGGCCCGCTGGCGAGGCTCACAGCAGCACCATGACCCCGGCGTCGGCTGTGGGCCGTCCAGCAGACATCGCCATTGCAGTCGAACAGCTTTTCATCGCCCCAGCCGTG
>JANQIO010000042.1 GCA_028282105.1 Halieaceae bacterium
ACGGCAAAATCTTTCCCGCGCGGAACCGTCCGAAGGTAGCGTGATATTTTGAGTTTCTCCCTGGAAGGAGGTGTTGGCGCCTTCGACGGTGACTCCCTCACCATGCAGGGACAGGTGATCTTCACCGGCGATGTCGATATGAAAGCCGCCGTTGCGCACCCGCGTGAGGCCGTTGTTAAGGGCGTGGTAGCGCGGCCGGTCGGTCATAAAATCCAGGCTCAGGTGCTTGTCCTGCAGGGTGGGCAGGATGCCGATGGGAATCACCTGGGCGTCGATGCTGCGGGCATGGCCCTGCAGGGTATCCAGGAAACCCCGCAGCTCGGTTTCCATGGCCATAAAGGGCTTGCTCTGGGGCGGCGCCGGCGTGGGGCTCATATTGAACTCGAGGTTGTACTTATTGAGTTCCTGGGTGAGCTGCTCATGGTTGGCCATGGCCAGCAGTTCTTCATTGACCGGCGCGGGTTGGAACACATCGTCTGCGAGATACACCTCGAGCTCGGCGCCGAAGGTGGGCTCCCAGCGGTTGAACTGGGGCGACTTGATGGCCTCACGCATGAGGCCGAGCTGGTTTTCCAGCCGGATGCTGAACTCGCGATACTCGGCTGGCGAGAATTCTTCCTTGTAGATCGCCTCGCCCATGTCTTCCTCTCGTCTGCTCCCTATGCCGTTGCTGCGAACGGCGTGTCCACGATTATGCCAAGAATTGCTGGCCCAGGCTCGGCATCCCGCCTATACTGTATAAATGTCCAGTAAAGCACGCATTCCGCCACCCCGTCAGCCGCGCTTACCCGGCAAACCACCGCCGCCGCAAGCCCAGCTGCCACCTCTGCGCGCCGCGCGCAAAGGGCGGGGCACCGTCAGTAACCACGATAGCCGTTACCTGTCGGTGACGGTAGAGCGAGAGTTTGATCTACAGCATGAAGCTGTCGATGACGACAGCGCCCCCGATGCCGCAAGGCACGGCGCCCTGGCCACCGAGTGCCGGCCGGAAACGGCAAAAACCATTATCGCCCGCAATCGCTCACCGGATGTCCCTTTCGACCAGTCTATCAATCCCTACCGCGGTTGTGAGCACGGCTGTGTGTATTGCTACGCCCGGCCCACTCACGCCTGGCTGGACCTGTCACCCGGGCTGGATTTCGAAACCCGGCTGACCTACAAGGCCAATGCGCCTGAACAACTGGAAGCGGAACTGCGCGCACCCGGCTATCAGTGCAAACCGATCACCATCGGTGCGAACACCGATCCCTACCAGCCGGTGGAACAGCGCTATCGCCTAACGCGGCAACTGCTGGAGGTCGCCCGGCGCTTCCGGCAGCCCGTCAGCCTGATCACCAAGGGCCAGGGCATCCTGCGCGACGTTGACCTGCTGGCAGAGATGGCAGCGCAGGGCCTGGCCAACGTCGCGGTCAGCGTAACCACCCTGGACCGCGAGCTGAAACGGCGCCTGGAACCGCGCACCGCCGATGGCGCCACCCGGCTCAAGGTGGTGGAGACGCTGGCGCAGGCCGGCATTCCGGTCAGCGTGCTGGTTGCCCCGGTGATACCCGCACTCAACGATAAAGAACTGGAAACCATCGTCGCCAGGTCCGCCGAGGCCGGGGCCAGCAGTGCCGCCTACATCCTGCTGCGCCTGCCGCTGGAAATCCGCGAGCTGTTCGAGGAGTGGCTACAGACCCACTACCCGCTGCGGGCCGAGCACGTGATGAGCCTGGTGCGCCAGTGCCGCGGCGGGCGTAACAACGACCCGCGCTTCGGCTACCGCATGCGCGGCACCGGCGAATTTGCCGAGCTGATATCGCAACGCTTTCAACTGGCCTGCAAGCGCTACGGCCTCACTCACCGCGATGAACGCAAAGGGCTGGATTGTACGCAGTTCCGGGTGCCGGCGGCGGCGGGAGATCAGCTCTGCCTTTTATAAGACCGCTGGGGTTTGGCGGCGCTATGACTATCGAGGCGCTACGTGACCGGGTTTTCTTCGTGGCTTTTTGTAAGACCGCTCGGGTTTGGCGGCTCTAGATCTATCGAGGCGCTATGTGACCGTGTTTTCTTCGTGGCTTTTTATAAGACCGCTCGGGTTTGGCGGCTCTAGATCTATCGAGGCGCTATGTGACCATTGTTTCTGGCTTACCCCAGCAGCTTGCCACTTGAGGCTGCTGCAGGCGCTATCATTTGCCTGTGTGATTTGGGGGCGGGGTGATGATTTTTTTGTTTGAGGTGCATATCCGGGCGGGGTACACGGCGGAGCAGTATGCCGAGGCCTGGGTGCGGGCCAGTGAGATTCTGCAGGCGGCGCCCGGGGCGCGGGGTACGCGGCTGCACCGGAAGATCGGCGACGAGAGCGTGCTGCTCGCCATTGCCAGTTGGGACAGCAAGGCCAGTCGCGATGCCATGGAGCACAGCCAGTCGGAGGCGGCGCGGAGCATCATTGCCGAGCAGGCCGAGTTCGTGCGGGTGGAGGTGATCGGCGAGTTTGAGGACCCCACCTGGGAGGTACTTCCAGCCTGGTCATAGGCCGCAGCCTGGCGGGCATTATGGGCTGTTCGACGCAAACACTGCCCGCACGGGCCTTCCTGCATTAAACTTCACCCGCCTATTGACCCTCACATCATGTGAACCCCTATCGTAGCTGGCCTGTAACACACTTCGACTGGTTTACACCCGGATGAAACTACTGACTATCGGCGAACTGGAACGCGAAAGCGGGGTCAGCAAGCGATCTCTTCGTCACTATGACGAGATCGGTCTGCTGATACCGTCGCAGCGCACCGACGCCGGTTACAGGCTCTATTCACGAGAGGATCTTCGCCGCCTGCACAGCATTCTCCTGTATCGCTCACTGGGCTTCGGACTGGAGAAGATAGCGGACATCCTGGCGGTTAACCCGGCAGACTCCATGATCTCCCTGCGCGAGCAGCTGCGGCTGGTAACGGAGCATAAGCAGCGACTGGCCGCCATCGAAGCCAAGTTACAGCAGCTCATCGATATTGGAGACCATGAAATGGCAGATCTAGAGGTGTTCGGGAGTTTCGACCCGGACAACTACCAGGTGGAAGTGCTCGGCAAGTGGGGAGATACACCGCAGTATCAGCAGGCACGCAGCAGAACCAGGAGCTACAGCAGCGAGGACTGGAAGCGTGTGAAAGCCGAACAGGACGAAAACTACGGTGTCCTGGTAGAGCTGATGCGAGCCGGAACAGCGCCCGAGGCCCCGGAAGCGATCCGCGGCGTGGACCGTATTCGTGAACATATCAATACCTACTTCTACGACTGTTCGCCCGGTGGCCACGCACAGCTTGCGGAGATGTACCACTCCGATGAACGCTTCGGGGCATTCTTTGAGTCCCTGGAGCCTGGCTTTACGGAGTATCTCTGCGCGGCAATACGTCGCCGCGCCTCGGGCACTCCTGAACAGCCGTCATGACCCGGAACAAACTGGCGCATTGGCTGTGCCTGCTGATAGCCACTGCCTGCCTGCTGGCCGGCTGTGGAGGCGGATCAGGCTCATCGTCGCCGCTGCCGCCTCCGCTGCCAGCGCCTCCACCCCAGCCTGATCCACCGTTCGAGTCTCGCGGCCTGGGCGGATTCACCGTCATCGCCTTCGCCCAGACAGAGACAACCGTGGCCGCCGGCACGGACGGCGGCATCTACCTGTTTGAGGGTGACGACCGTTGGGCGCTGAAAACCCCGCAAGACTGGTCAATACTGGCACTCGAAGCGCTCTACCCATCCCGACTGATGGCATCGGTGCGTGTGGGCCCGGAATCCAGCTTGCTGGTGGAAAGCCTGAACGGGGGTGAGGACTGGCGCATCGTTGAAAACAACTTTGGTGTTGTCGCAGGCTTCCAACAGCGGGAGCCAATCCAGAGCCTGTTGTTCCGGGATGACACCGGCGAGTTGTTCGCTACCGGCTACACATCGCTGGCGGTATCCGGCGACTTCGGCCGCAACTGGCAAGTGCTGGATGGTGAGTGGGGCGGCATTGGGACCGGCCTACCGGCACTCAGCCATGCATCCAGCCGGGATGACTATTGGTACGGCGGTCAGGGTGCGCTGGAAGACCCCGTGCTGCTGGCCTTCTCAAGGTCCTCAGGGGCGCGGGTGGATCACTCGGCTGCGGTGGAATCCCTGTTACCACGGCCAAGTACGGTAGAGCGCGTGAGGTTTTACCCCGGCAACGACGACCTGGTCTATATCATGGGCGAAGGCGGCCTGATCGCCTCCTCCAACTACGGGGTCAACTGGGATGCCCTGCTGGTGAACGACCGGTCGCGCTTTTACTTTGACCTGGTGATCGATAGTCAGTCGGGGGTCCTGTATACCGGCGGCTGGGACAAGAACTTTACTGACCCGCAGCCCCTGATACTGGAGATCAGCACCGATAGCGGGCTGACCTGGACCGCCGTGGAACATGAGGACCGAGCACTGCAAGGCGGCATCTACAGCCTGTTGCTGTGGGAGCAGGCCGGCGCGAAACGGCTGTTCCTGGGGCTGCAGGGCGGCGGCGTCTACGAGGCCAGGCTTTCATCTCTGCCGGGCCACCTGTAGTCCCCATCACGCGACTGCCCGTGCATGCCCACCGCCGCGGCCCGTGCCGGGCAACGGCCCCGGATTGACTTGAATTCCGGGCCGATAGGCATGGCGAACCGGCGCGGCTGGTCTGTGTTATCTTTGTCTTCTTGCGCAGACATCAAAATAACAGCGCACTCATCAAGGACTGGGAGAACACCATGAAGACACGTGCTGCCGTAGCGTTTGGCGCTGGCAAACCGCTGGAAATCGCCGAAGTTGACCTGGAGGGTCCGAAGGCGGGCGAGGTGCTGGTAGAGGTGATGGCCACCGGCATCTGTCATACGGACGCATTCACCCTGTCCGGTGAAGACCCCGAGGGCGCCTTCCCGGCCATCCTCGGCCACGAGGGTGCGGGCATCGTCCGTGAGGTGGGCGCCGGCGTCACATCCGTGAAACCCGGCGACCATGTGATCCCCCTCTACACACCCGAGTGCCGCGAGTGCAACTTCTGCCTGCACCCCAAGACCAACCTGTGCCAGGCGATTCGCGAAACCCAGGGCCAGGGCGTCATGCCCGACGGCTCCAGCCGCTTCTCCCTGGACGGTGAACCACTGTTGCACTACATGGGCTGCTCAACCTTTTCCAACTTCACCGTGCTGCCGGAAATCGCCCTCGCCAAGGTGCGCGAGGACGCCCCCTTCGACAAGATCTGTTACATCGGCTGCGGCGTGACTACCGGCGTGGGCGCCGTGGTGTACAGCGCCAAGGTCGAGCCCGGCAGCAACGTAGTGGTGTTTGGCCTGGGCGGCATCGGCCTCAACGTGATCCAGGGCGCCCATATGGTCGGCGCCGGCAAGATCATCGGCGTGGACCTCAACCCCGCCAAGGTGGAGCTGGCCACCAAGTTTGGCATGACCGACTTCATCAATCCGAAGGACGTCGATGACGTGGTAGCCGCCATCCTCGACCTGACCGGAGGCGGCGCCGACTACAGCTTCGAGTGCATCGGCAACGTCAATGTGATGCGTCAGGCCCTGGAGTGCTGCCACAAGGGCTGGGGCGAGAGCTATATCATCGGCGTGGCCGGCGCCGGCCAGGAAATTGCCACCCGGCCCTTCCAACTGGTGACCGGCCGCAGCTGGCACGGAATTGCATTCGGTGGCGCCCGTGGCCGCAGCGACGTGCCGACCATTGTCGACTGGTACATGGAGGGCAAGATCAATATCGACGACCTGATCACCCACACCATGCCGCTGGAGGATATCAACAACGCCTTCGACCTGATGCACGCCGGCGAGAGTATTCGCAGCGTGGTCGTCTACTGATTGAGGACGCGATAGATGGAAAAGGTTTCCGACGTCCTCTGCAACTGGGGCCACCAGCAACGTTTCAGTCACCGCTCTGAGGTGCTGGACTGTGATATGCACTTCTCGGTGTTTGTGCCGCCCCAGGTGAATGACCGCAAGGTGCCGGTGCTGTACTGGCTGTCAGGCCTGACCTGCACCGATGAGAACTTTGTGATCAAGGCCGGCGCCCAACGCTACGCCTCGGAGCACGGCATCGCCATTGTCGCGCCCGACACCAGCCCGCGGGGCGACCAGGTGCCGGATGATCCGGACGAGGCCTATGATTTTGGCAAGGGCGCTGGTTTTTACCTGAACGCGACCCAGGCGCCCTGGTCTGCCCACTACCGCATGTACGACTACATCGTGAGTGAGCTGCCGGGGCTGGTGCGCGAGGGCTTCGATTTCGATCACGACAACGTTTCGATTTTCGGGCACTCGATGGGCGGCCACGGCGCGCTGACCATCGCGCTGAAAAACCCCGGCATGTACCGCTCGGTGTCAGCCTTTTCCCCTATCGTTTCGCCCAGCACGGTGCCCTGGGGCGAGAAAGCCTTTGCCCACTACCTCGGCGACGACCGCAGCGCCTGGGAAGCCCACGATAGCTGTGCGCTGATTCGTGGCGGCGCAGCCCATCTCCCCACCCTGGTGGACCAGGGCACGGATGACGACTTCCTCGAGGTGCAGTTGCAGACCTCACTGCTGGAGCAGGCCTGCGCGGCAGCCGATTACCCGGCGACGATTCGCTATCAGCCGGGCTATGACCACAGTTACTTCTTTATCGCCAGCTTCATCGGCGAGCACATCGCCTTTCACAGCCAGGCCCTGGGCAATTTCAACCGCATGTAGCCCTGGCGCCGCGCCTGGTAGCCAGCCGGCGGCCCCCTGGAAAACAGGCGATCACTAGCCTTTCTGGCCGGGTCAGCGGCTGCCGGTCGCTGCATAACACGGGGAAGATGCCGGCGAATCGCCCCTGGCCAGCGCAAGTTACTGTCTCTAATAGAAAAATTCGGCGACGTCAGCCCGCACCCGTGTATGCTCTCGAGTGTGGCACAGGTCACAGCTTGGGCTTTTGACGCATCTAAAATTCACCGTCTGCGGGCATAATGCAGGTACCCCCAATTGGAGCGAACGCCATATGGACCTAAAGAAACTGGAAGATTTCCTCGCTCGCGAGAATCAGCGGTTTATCTGTTTTGCCGCGGCAACCTCAGACGTGGACGCCGAGAAATTCATCGCGCAGATCGAGCATGTGGTGGGTCTGTCCCTGACTGGCGACGACCAGGCGGTGCTGGAGGAACAGGGTGGGCATATGGCTCAACTGGTGGCCTTTTACACCGAATTCCCCAGCCTGCGCCTGTATTGCGACACCAACTCCAGCTCCTCGGCCTTCTACCTGGCGCGCCCGCGCAAGTGGGACCAGCTCAAGCAGGAATTCATGGGTTGGGTGCGTATGCTCCACGATGAAGAAAACCACGGCGCCCTGCCAGACTGGCTGGCCTCTACCCTGGTATTCGGTGAAATCCCCGAGACCAGCAACTACCTGTTGATGCCCACCGAGGGCGAGGAAGCCGGCAAGGTCTTCATATTTGAGCATGCCGGTTTCAGGTTCACCGAGCAGGCACCCAACTTCGAGAGCTTCGTGGACAAGATCATCGCACCGTCCCCCGGCCTGTATGAAGACATCCGTCGCTACACCCAATACTCCGACGGCGAAACTGCCACCAAGTGGCTGGTGGAAGACTACGCCTACGGCGCCTGATTAAGCTGCTGCACCGCAATCCCGCGCCGCCCGCCGGCGCGCGGGTTGATCTCCACGGCCACCCGGCCACATGCCAATCGGCTATGCTTCTCTGGGTAAATAGAACCCACCGCCCGGATTCGCATGGAGATTTTCTATGAGCGAGCAATTCCAGAAGCTCAACGCCGAGCTCTGCACTAACCCGCCAGCCAGCTACGATGACCTCAGCGTGCTGATGCTGAACTGTACCCTGACCCGATCACCCCATCTTTCCCACACCGAAGGCCTGCTCACCATGGCCGCCAGCATCTTTGAAGGTGTCGGCGTCAGCACCGAAATCCTGCGGCCGGTGGATTATGAAGTCGCCGCCGGCCTGGAGCAGGACTACACCGGCGTCGACGGCTATGAGCGCGACGACTGGCCCGAGATCCAGGCCAGGATCGATGCCTGCGACATCCTCATCATTGGCACCTCCGTATGGCTGGGGGAGAAGAGTTCGGTCTGCAACCGGGTACTGGAGCGCATGTATGGCTATACCCACAGCTTCAACGCCCAGGGACAGTACCGTGACTACGGCAAGGTGGGAGCGACCCTGATCACCGGCAACGAAGACGGCGTCAAGCACTGCGCCATGAGTATCCTGTTCTCACTGTCCCACATCGGCTATACCGTGCCGCCCCAGGCGGATGCCGGCTGGATGGGGGAAGCCGGCCCGGGTCCTTCCTACATGGACCCCGGCTCAGGCGGACCGGAGAACGACTTTACCAACCGCAACACCACCTTCCTGGTGTGGAACTGCCTGCACCTGGC
>JANQIO010000045.1 GCA_028282105.1 Halieaceae bacterium
CCATGGATGGCCGCATCCGAGCGAGACAGGGATGTCATGCTTGTAGCGTGTCCCGCAAGGGCCCTCCGGGTGCCGCGTGCGCGGCTTCAGAAGCAAAAAGATGGAACCCTGGTAGCGGCGTAGCTTTAGCTAACGGCCCTGTCGTCAGCGCCGGGTTCGACAGCGAGGGTGGCGAGCGCCAGTACTGCCTGGGTGCGGGAGTTGACGCCGAGCTTGCGGAAGATCTCCGTCATGTGGGCCTTGATGGTGGCTTCCTTGACGTCCAGCTCGTAGGCGATCTGCTTGTTGAGCAGGCCTTCGGCCAGCATTGAGGCGACCCGGAATTGAGAGGGGGTGAGGCTGCCCAGGGCCTCCGCCACGTCCAGGGCTTTCAGCTCTGCGCCGCGGCTGGCGACGTCCAGGCCCGGGTGAATGCCGCGGGCGCCGTTCAGCACCTCGGCCACGCCCTGCTCCAGCACGTCGGTGTCGGCGGACTTGGAGATGAAGCCGGCGGCGCCGTGGTCCAGGGCGCGGCGCACGGTGTCCGGCTGGGTGTTGGCGGACACCACCACCACCGGGGTTTCCGGCCGCTGGCCGGTGAGCCAGGACAGGGCCGAGAAGCCGTGGGCACCGGGCATGTTCAGGTCCAGTAGCACAATGGCCACGTTGCGCTGTTGCTCCACCACCGTCTGCAGGCTGGCGACATCGGCGGCGGTGACGATATCCATGTCCGGGAATCGCATCTGGAATACCTGTTCCAGCGCGTTGCGAAACAGGGGGTGATCATCGGCAATGATGAGTGCTGGCATCCCTCGACCGTCTTGTTTTGTTGTTTTTATGCTGTTGTCGGTTGCGCAGGGCGATTGCTCGCCACAGTGCTTCTGGAGAGTGTAGCGGAAAAAAACAGGCCGGGTACGCGGGGTACCCGGCCTGAAGGGGATTACAGAGATTTCCTAACGCGCGGTGGGCGGCTGCACTCGATCGGTGATCAAGGTCTGCACCACGGATGGATCGGCGAGGGTGGAGATATCGCCGAGCTGCTCGCACTCGTTGTGGGCAATCTTGCGCAGGATACGGCGCATGATCTTGCCGGAACGGGTCTTGGGCAGGCCGGGGGCCCACTGGATGACGTCCGGGTGGGCGATGGGGCCGATTTCCTTGCGCAGCCAGTTTTTCAGGTCGGCCTTGTGGTCGTCGCTGGGCTGCTGGTCGGCGCTCAGGGTGACGAACATGTACAGGCCCTGGCCCTTGATATCGTGGGGGTAGCCCACCACCGCCGCCTCTGCCACCGCCGGGTGGGCCACCAGCGCGCTTTCCAGTTCGGCGGTGCCCATGCGGTGGCCGGATACATTGATCACGTCATCCACGCGTCCGGTAATCCAGTAGTAGCCGTCCTCGTCGCGGCGGCACTCGTCGCCGGTGAAGAACATACCCGGGTAGGTGGTGAAGTAGGTGTCGATAAAGCGCTGGTGATCCCGGTACACCGTGCGGGCCTGAGAGGGCCAGCTATCGAGGATGACCAGGTTGCCGGTG
>JANQIO010000095.1 GCA_028282105.1 Halieaceae bacterium
GCTTCCCACTTCGAGTACGTGGCGCAGCTCGCCGCCCTCGAACCCGGTGAGGGCATCGTACGGGTGGATGCGGACACCTCCGTGAATCGATACAGCCTGCGCGCCGCGCGCCTGGCCGCCGGCGCCGCGGTCCAGGCTGTGGATGCGGTGATGGCCGGCGAGGCCCGTCGCGCCTTCTGCGCGGTACGGCCCCCGGGCCATCACGCCGAGTCGGCGATACCCATGGGTTTCTGCCTGTTCAATAATGTCGCCCTGGCCGCCGAGCGGGCGCTGGCGCAGGGCGCCGAGCGGGTGGCGATTTTCGACTTCGATGTGCATCACGGCAACGGCACCGTGGAGATATTCATGGATCGCCCCGAGGTGATGGTGTGCTCCAGCTTCCAGCATCCCTTCTACCCGGGCCGGTTTGACGAGGTGTCCGCGGACAACATTGTGTTGACACCCCTGGCGGCGGGTTCCGGCGGCGAGCAGTTTCGCCTGGCGCTGGAGAGAGACTGGTTACCCGCCCTGCAGCGCCACCAGCCGGACCTGATCCTGGTGTCGGCGGGATTTGACGCACACCGGGAAGACCCGCTGGGTGGCCTGCTGCTGGAAGACGCAGACTACGGCTGGGTCAGCGAACTGCTGGTGGATGCCGCGGAACGCTATTGCAACGGGCGCCTGGTCTCCGCCCTGGAAGGCGGTTATCACCTGGAGGCGCTGGCCCGCAGCAGCCTGGCTCACCTGGTCGCACTCAGCGCCTAGATGCTCGATTTGCTGGAGCGTTGGTCCGCGGTATTCGCGAACACGATCTGGGGTACACCGCTGCTGGTACTACTGGTCGGCGGCGGCCTGTTCTTTGCGGTGTACTCGCGGCTGCTGCCCTATCGGCACATTGGCCACGCGATAGGCATTACCCTGGGTCGGCACGATACCCCCGAGGAGCCTGGCGAGTTGAGCCACGCCCAGGCCCTGGCCGCTGCCCTGGCGGGCACCCTGGGCCTGGGCAATATCGCCGGTGTGGCATTGGCCATTGTGGCCGGCGGCCCCGGTGCTATCTTCTGGATGTGGGCCAGCGCCCTGGTGGGCGTGGCTACCAAGTTCTTCACCTGCAGCCTCGGCATTATGTACCGCGGCCACGACAGCCTCGGCCGGTTGCGCGGCGGACCCCAGTACATCATTCGCGAAGCCCTGCCGCGGCCATTCTATCCATTGGCCGTGCTCTTCTCTGCAGCCGGCATGATCGGCACACTGCCCATGTTCCAGGCCAACCAGCTCACAGCCCTGGTCCGCGAGAGCCTGGGCGCCCAGGGTTTGGGCGACAGTTTCAACCTGGGGGTAGGCCTGCTGGTGGCCACCGTCGTTGCCACGGTAGTGTTTGGCGGGCTGCAGCGCGTTGCCCGGGTCGCGGTAGCGCTCCTGCCCGCCATGTCCCTGCTCTACCTGGCGATGGCGTTGTTTGTGCTGGCCCGACACGTCACTGAGATTCCCGCCCTGCTGGGCTTGATCGTGAGCGAGGCCTTCGCGCCGCAGGCAGTCGGTGGCGGCCTGCTCGGCGTGGTGCTGATCGGCGTAAGCCGAGGCACCTTTTCCAATGAGGCGGGCCTCGGCACCGAGGTGATGGCCCACAGCGTCGCCCGCACGGCGGAACCTATCAAAGAGGGACTGGTAGCCATGCTGGGTCCGATGATAGACACCTTGCTGGTATGCACCTGCACGGCGCTGGTTATCCTTGTATCCGGGCTCTGGCAGGCACCGGGTGAGCTCAACGGTGTGGCCATGACCCTGGCCGCGCTGCGCGCAGAGCTCGGGGTGCTGGCTGCGCCGCTGCTGTCTGTGGTGGTGCTGATCCTCAGCCTGACCACCATGTTTGCCGGCTGGTACTACGGGGCCACCTGCTTCGGTTTCCTGTTCGGTGCCCAGTACCAGCATTGGTTCCGCTACTTCTTTATCGGGACTATAGTATTCGGAGCCAGTGTCAGTATCGATGTGGTATTCAATCTGATCGTCGGCGCCTATGGCCTGATGGCCATCCCGACAATGACTGCAACCCTGCTGCTGGCACCACAAGTCATGCGCGCGGCGCGCCTGTACTTTGGCCTGGCGGATGACCCGGCTGCAGCCACAGCGCCCAACGCGACGGGGGACGAGCAGTGAAACTGGACCGTATAGACCGGCGCATACTGGAACAGATCCAGCGCAACGGTCGCATCAGCAACCTGGAACTGGCGGATGCGGTGGGCCTGTCGCCCACGCCCTGCTCGCGACGGGTGAAGCGGCTGGAGGAATCCGGCATCATCGACCGCCATGTGACCCTGCTCAACCAGTCCCAACTGGGCCTCAAGCTCACGGCCTTTATCACCATCGAGATGGACCGCCACACCCCTGAACGCTTCGAGAACTTCGAGGAGCAGGTGCAGGCATTCCCGGAAGTGGTGGAATGCGCGGTAGTCACCGGCAATGCCGCCGATTACCTGGTGAAAGCGGTGGTGCCGGACATGGAATACTACGAGGCCTTTCTGCTCGGCAAGCTCACGCGCATCGAAGGTGTGACCGGTGTACAGTCGAGCTTCGTGCTGCGCCCGGTGGTACGCAAGACCGAACTGCCCCTGGACCACATCCAGAAGGCCTGAAACCAGCGAGACGTGATCGGTATCCCGGACTGAACCCGCCACCTTGAGAAGGTGTCGGCGCGCCCCTATGATGGTCCGCCTATAGACTATTAGCTGATAGGCGCGCCCATGGACAAAAATGGAAAAACCCTGGCCCTGGTCACCGGTGCGGCCAGTGGTATGGGCAGGATTTACGCCCGACGCCTGGCTGCCAAAGGCATGACCGTCGCCGCTCTGGACCTCAACGAGGAAGGCCTGGCAGAAACCGCCCAGGGCCAGGACAACATCCATTGCTACCGCTGCGACATCAGCTCGTCCGAAGAGATCGAGGCCCGGGTAGCGGAGATTCGCGGTAAGCTCGGCGACATCGACGAGCTGGTGCACGCAGCGGCACTGATGCCGGCTCATGCACTGGAGGATCACAGCAACGACAAGCTGGCATTCCTGTTCCAGGTGAACTTCTTCGGCACCGTGTACATGATCAAGACCCTGCTGCCCGCCATGCTGGAGCGGGGCAGCGGCCGCATGGTGCTGTTTGGCTCTATCGCCGGCGTGGCGATCGTGCCGAAGATGGGCGCCTATTGCGCTACCAAGTCGGCGGTCAACACCTACGTGGAGTGCCTACAGAACGAAATCCGCGGCCGTGGGGTCAATGTGCACCTGGTCTGCCCGCCGGCGGTCAATACACCGCTGATCGACCAGACCGTCGCCACCGATACCCCGGGCAGCATCCAGGAGGCCCGCAAGACCGGGCGGCTGGCCAGTCCCGAGAAGATCATCGACGCCATCGAACGCGGCATCGCCAGGAACCGCGACATCATCTACCCGGGCGAAGCCCGCCTGCTGATGCTCTGGAAAGTGCTGCTGCCCAAACTCTGGTGGAAAACCGTCCTCAGCTTCGAGAACAAGTAGCCGTCTTCTTCGCTTCCCGTGACTAGTCGTTAGTGCGACTAAGCCCGCGCGTGCAGCACCTGGGAGCCTTCTGGGACACGCTACAAGCATGACATCCCTGTCTCGCTCGGATGCGGCCATCCATGGCCGCATACGGTCCCAGAAGGCTCCCAGGCACTACACGCGCTACCGACACCAGGAACCCCAGGATCTGTTCTTCGAACGAGGCAACCTGGAATCTCGCTCTGCATGAGGGCGTGAGCTGGGTGTGCTCCCTTCCCGGACCGTGAACGGCCAGGGATGGCCGTTCCCGAGCGAGACAGGGATGTCATGCTTGTAGCGTGTCCGGGAAGGGAGCACACCCAGTTCGCGCCCGTGTACGAAGTGAGAAACAAGCGATCGGATTACGAACGGCTGTGGTAGCATCCCGCAGCCATGTCTGAGCCTACCCCCGACCACCGGTCCGCCGGCCTTATTGTCCTGCTGGCCTCGCTGGTCGCGCTGGGGCCGTTGACGATTGATATGTACCTGCCGGCACTGCCCGGCATGGTCGATGCTTTTGCCACCGATACCGCCCGGGTGCAGCTCACTATCAGTGCCTACCTGGTCGGGTTTTCCATATTCCACCTGGCCTGCGGACCGTTGGCAGACCGCTACGGCCGCCGGCCCATTGTGCTGGGCGGGCTGGCGATCTACGCGCTGGCCACCGTGGCCTGCGCAATGGCGAACACTATCGAGCAACTGATCGCTTTTCGCGTGGTACAGGGCGTCGGCGCCTGCGTCGGGCCGACCCTGGGCCGCACCATCGCCCGCGACCTCTACGGCCCCCAGGGCGCCGCCCGGGCGCTGGCGCTGATCGCCATGATCATGGCCTTGGCGCCCGCTGTGGCGCCGACTCTCGGTAGCCTGATGCTGGCCGTGCTGCCCTGGCCCTGGATTTTTCTGTCGCTGGCGGCCTACAGCCTGCTGGTGGCCATCATCGTCGGCTGGAAGCTGCCGGAATCCCTGCCCGTGCAGCAGGCGCTGCATCCGGCCAACATCGCGCGCAACTACGGCATTCTGTTGCGCCATGCCCAGTTCCGTGAGACCACCGTCGCCAGCGCCCTGTTGTACGCCGGCATGATCTGCTTCCTGTCCGGGGCGAGCTTTGTATTTATCGACATGATGGGCGTTCCGCTGAAGTACTTTGGCGCCCTGTTCCTGACCACTGTCGCCGGCTACGTTGGCGGCAGCGCGCTGAGTGCCCGGCTGGCCATGCACCGGCGCTCGGAGACGGTGATATGGCAGGGCACCGTGGCGGCGACCGGCGGCGCCCTGCTGATGCTCATTGGCCCACTGGTCTGGTTCCACCCGGCCAGCATCGTGCTGCCAATGGCGCTGTACGTCGGCGGTGTCGGGATCGCACTGCCCCATGCCATGGCCATGGCACTGAGGCCTTTTGCGGAAATGGCCGGTACCGCCTCCGCCCTGTTCGGCTTCATCCAGATGGGCCTGTCGGCTGCCGCCGGCGCGGTGGTGGGTGTCTTGCTAAAAAACTCCCCGCTGCCGATGACCGCCGCTATCCTGGCCTGCAGCCTGCTGTCACTGCTGCTGATCTGGCGCCTGCGGCATGGGGATATGGCATACTAGCGCGCACGCTTCACAGGACCCCGCCATGCCCGCTCAGGACGTCACCTCGCTCATCGGCAACACCCCGCTGCTGTACCTGCGCGAAGCCTCGGAACGCACGGGTTGCAAGATCTATGGCAAGGCGGAGTTCCTCAATCCAGGCAGCTCGGTCAAGGACCGCACGGCGCTGGGCATTCTGCGCGATGCCGAGCAGCGCGGCGCCATCGCGCCGGGGGGCACCGTGGTGGAGGGTACCGCGGGCAACACCGGTATTGGCCTGACCCTGTTGGCCAATGCCCTGGGCTATCGCAGCGTGGTGGTCATGCCCCTCACCCAGAGCAAGGAGAAGATCGAAACCCTGGAGCTGCTGGGTGCTGAATTGCACCTGGTGCCTGCCACCTCCTACTCGGACGAGAACCACTACATACATACCGCCGGCCGGCTGGCGGAGAAGCTTAATGCCAGCTCCGACAACGGCGCCTTCTGGGCCCAGCAGTTCGACAACCTGGCCAATATGCGCTTTCACGCGCAGACCACCGGCACTGAAATCTGGGAGCAAACCGACGGCAAGGTAGATGGCTTCATTTGCGCGGTGGGCACCGGCGGCACCCTGGCCGGAGTCTCCCATGCACTGAAAGAGAAAAACCCGGGCGTGAAAATCGGCGTTGCCGACCCGGTGGACGCATCCCTCTACAGTTACTACACCAGCGGCAAGCTCGAGCCCGGCGAGGGCAGCTCGATGATGGAGGGTATCGGCATCAACCACATCACCGACAATGTCGCCCAGGCCCAGGTAGACCATGCTTACCGGATCAGCGACGCAGAGGCGCTGCCCTGGGTCTTCAATCTGCTCAAGCACGAGGGTCTCTGCCTGGGCGGCTCCTCGGGCATCAATATCGCCGGTGCCGTGGCCCTGGCCGAGGAACTGGGGCCGGGGCACACCATCGTCACTATCCTCTGCGACTACGGCAACCGCTACCAGAGCAAGCTGTTCAACCCGGCTTTCCTGCGCAACCGCGGCTTACCGGTGCCCGACTGGATGGACATCTGACATACCCCAGGACGCGTGATGAAGATCGGTATTATCTGCGGTAGTCACCGCAAGGACTCCCAAAGCGAGAAAGTGGCTCGCTACGTCGAGCGCGCACTCATCGACCAGGGCCACTGCGACCACACCTGGCTTTACCTGCTGGCCAACAACCCCCTGCCCCTGTGGGACGAGGGCATCTGGGAGGGCGACACCGATTGGCAGGCCCATATGGCGCCGGTGTCTGAGGAGCTGAAGGCCTGCGACGGTTTTGTAGTGATTGCCCCGGAATGGCACGGCATGGCGCCGGCGGGGCTAAAGAACTTCTTTCTGGTATTTACCGGTGGTGGCGAGCTGGCCCACAAGCCGGCGCTGATCGTCACGGTTTCAGTGGCGGACGGCGGCTCTTTCCCGGTGGCCGAGTTGCGCATGAGCAGCTACAAGAACAACCGCCTGTGTTACCTGCCCGAGCACCTGATTATTCGCTACGTGGATACGGTCTTCAACGACGATCCGGCTGAAAACAAGGACAGTGCGCAGGAGTACTTCGAGGCGCGCCTGGCGTACTGCCTGCGATTACTGAAGGAGTATTCGCTGGCGTTTCGCGGTATCCGCGCCAGCGGGGCCGCGAGCCTGGAGACCTACAGCAGCGGGATGTAGCCGCTGACGTCCGGGTTAGCGGCAGCGCTTACTGCGCCGACGCGCTGGCCACGGCGGCACTGCTGCGCTCCAGGTCGACCAGGAAATCGACCACCTCGAGCATACCGGCCTGCCCCCCCGCCTTGCGGGAGGAAATGCGGTATTTGCCGGCAACCATCATCTCCGGCGTCCCGCTGATACGAGCGCCCTTGGCCCGGGCGCTGGCCTGGCGCACCTGGCTGCCCACGCCGAATGACCGGAACGCCTTGTTGAAGGCCTCCGCATCGACACCATTCTCGACAAAGACCTTGCGAATCTCGTCTTCATTGGAGAGCCGCTTGCGATCCACGTGCAGGGCGGCGAACAGCGCTTCGTGCACCGTGTCGAGCACATCCAGCGCCTGGGCCGTGTAGAACGCCTTGGCGTGGGGCTCCATTTGCGCAGCCCAGACGGCCGGGGAGGGCAGCAGAATCACGTCGTCGGGCTGCTTTTTCTTCCAAGACTGCAGTACCGGTTCGAAGTTGTAACAGTGGCCGCAGCTGTAGGCGAAAAACTCTACAACTTCGATCTTGTCACCGCTGCGTGTAGAAAGCGCCGGCGAAATCACGTCGTAGTGAACGCCCTCGCGAAACTCTTGGGCCAGGGTGGGCAGGCTGAACAGTGCGAATGCCAGGGCGGCGAGGAGCTTCTGCATATCTAATCTCCCGATCGTTTAGCTATCGATCAGTACAATCCGGCAATAAAGTTGGCTACCGCATCGATCTCGTTATCGGTCATGCGGTAAGCCACGTCACGCATTAGACGCGAATCACCGTCATTGGTTCTACCGTTGGGGTTCTCTTCCAGGGTGTTTTCCGCGCCGGTGCGCCACTTGCGCAGCTGGTCGGCGATGTAGTCCTTGTGCTGGCCGGCCAGTTTCGGCCAGCCTGCCGGGGCATTGCCGGAGCCACGTGCGCCGTGACAGGCCGCACAGGCGGTAACGCCGGTTTCTGAGACGCCGGCCCGGTATACCGAGGCACCCAGGGCCAGCATCTTGTCTTCCGCCTGGCCGGGGCTGGTGGACTGGCTGGCATAGTAGGCGGCGACGTTGGCGATTTGCTCGTCAGTGAAATTATCGACCTGCCCGATCATGGTCGGCACCGGCCGGCGGCCGTCACGGATATCGGTGATCTGCTTGATCAGGTAGGCCTCGTTCTGGCCCGCCAGCTTGGGAAAGGTCGGCACAATACTGTTGCCATCGGCGTTGTGGCAGGCAGAGCAAGTGACCGTGAGAGCCTCACCTGCAGCGGGATCGCCCGCCAGCGCGTGGGCACTGAGACCTGCGGAGATAAGGAGAGCGAATACAAACTTGTTCATGGAATATCCGGGTAGTTGCGTTGAATTCGAGTACTGTGTGGGCGCTATCGTGGCAGTTTTTTGATCTGTCGACCTGTCGCCTTTGCTGCCGGCTACTGGGGCTTGGCCATGTATTCGATCAGCGCCTTATAGTCCTCCGCGCTGCAATCGAAGCACATGCCCTTGGGGGGCATGGCATTGAGGCCGTTCTGCACCGAGGCCACCAGTGTATCCATACCCTTGGTAAGGCGAGACTCCCATTCCGAGGGCACGCCCGTCTTGGGCGCGCCGGCAGCGCCTGCCGTATGGCACACCGCACAGCTCTTGCCATAGAGTTCCTGCAGCGCCTTGTCTTCCTGGGCGATGCCATGGCCTGACAACAGCGTCAAGCAAGCTACCAGAAGGACTTTTGTAAGAGTCTCCGTCATGGATTCCACCTTCAAACGGGGTTTTGGACCGACTAGCGCGCAATCATCTCACTCAAACGATCGGGTCAGCGCGCTCATTTGCCCTGAAAAAAGCTGTGGCATTATATACGACATGACAGGACCAACAAAGTCACCGGAAGACGCTCTTTCCACGGCCCCTCGGTCACCCAACTACCGGGCAGCGAGCTTCCTCATCAGCGCCAGCCAACCCCAGCAGTGCCCCCCGGACGAGGGCTGGGAGGTCGCCTTCGCCGGGCGCTCCAACGCCGGGAAATCCAGTGCCATCAACAGCCTCACCGGCAACAGCAAGCTAGCGCGTACGTCCAAGACGCCGGGGCGCACCCAGCTGTTGAACTTCTTCCGCCTGTCAGATGAGCAACGCCTGGTAGACCTACCCGGCTATGGTTTTGCCCGGGTCCCGGAAAAGGTCAAGGCGGAGTGGACCCGCCTGATCGAGCGCTACCTGCAGCAGCGCCAGTCGCTGCGCGGGCTGGTGCTACTGATGGACGTACGCCACCCGCTGCAGCCCTTTGACCGCATGATGATCGACTGGGCCACCACCGCCCATATGCCGGTGCACATCCTGCTCACCAAGGCCGACAAGCTCAAGAAGGGCCCGGCCAAAGCCAGCCTGATGAAAGTCCGCGGCGAACTGGCTGGCCATGCCGGCCTGGTCACCAGCCAGCTCTTCTCCGCCCTCAAGCACACCGGCCACGAAGAGCTCCGCGCCACCCTCGACAACTGGCTCACCGACACCTCCGTCTACGACGAAGAGGAGTAGACCCTCAGATAGCCGCTGAGCAGTAGGCCCCGGACCATCAAACGCGAACACCCGCCAGTTAAGGCAATGGAATCGACTTAGCGCACACAGAGCAAAATCAGGGCACCCTCCGATTGAGGCAACGAAGGCGACTTAGCGCACCCGAAGCAGAATCAGGGCACCTACCGGTTGAGGCAACGAAGGCGACTTAGCGCCTCCGAAGCTGTTAGACCGCTCGTAGCCGAGCGGTCTAACAAATAAAAACCCCGGCCATTAGGGGTCACAAACAGCCGGGGGAAGTAACGTCTCTGGGGAAAGTGAGACGTGGCGACCGGGCCGGTCGCCGTGACGGTGCGTCACAGTTACTCAGACCCGGGCCCGGCCCGAAAGTTCCCGAAAAAACCGGCCTTGCCGTGGGCAGGCTAGTGGGCCTCATCCCAGTTGCCGCCGACACCGGCCTCCACCAGCAGCGGCACGTCAAGGGTGGCCGCATCGCCCATTTCCCGGCAAAGCCGCTCGCAGACTGCTTCGACATCGGCCTCGGCGACTTCCAGCACCAGTTCATCGTGCACCTGCATAATCATGCGGGCATCGACATCGCCGTCATGCAGCCAGCGGTCTACCCGCAGCATAGCGCGCTTGATGATATCGGCGGCAGTGCCCTGCATCGGCGCGTTGATCGCGGTGCGTTCAGCGGCCTGCACCCGCATTTTGTTGCGGGCATTGATTTCCGGCAGGTACAGGCGCCGGCCAAACAGGGTCTCCACGTAGCCGCGCTCATGGGCCAGCCCGCGGGTATCGTTCATATAGTCCTGCACGCCCGGGTAACGCTGGAAGTACAGGTCGATGTACTCCTGGGCTTCGTTGCGCCCCAGGTGCAACTGGCGGGCGAGGCCAAAGGCCGACATGCCATAAATCAGGCCGAAGTTAATCGCCTTGGCCTTGCGGCGCTGCTCATCGGACACCTCGTCCAGAGCTGTCGCAAACACTTCCGAGGCGGTGGCCCGATGGACATCGAGACCTTCGCGGAAGGCGGTCAGCAAACCCTGGTCGCCAGACAGGTGGGCCATGATCCGCAGTTCAATCTGGGAGTAATCCGCCGCTACCACGCGGTAGCCCTCGGGGGCGACAAAGGCCTGGCGGATACGCCGTCCTTCAGCGGTGCGAATGGGGATGTTCTGTAGATTCGGGTCCGAAGAGGACAGCCGCCCGGTGGCTGTCACCGCCTGGTGGTAGGAGGTGTGAATACGCCCCGTGTCGGGGTTGATCATGGTGGGCAGCTTGTCGGTATAGGTAGACTTGAGCTTGGACAGGCTGCGGTGCTCTAGGATCACCTTCGGCAAGGGGTAGTCCAGGGCCAGCTCCTGCAGCACTTCCTCGGCCGTAGAGGGCGCCCCCTTGGGAGTCTTGCGCAGCACCGGCAACTCGAGTTTCTCAAACAGGATCTCACCGAGCTGTTTTGGCGACCCGAGGTTGAACTCACCGCCTGCCAGCTCGTAGGCATGTTGTTCCAATTCCAGCATGCGCTTGCCGAGTTCGCCGCTCTGCTGATCGAGTTGGGCGCGATCCAGCAACGCGCCATTGCGCTCGATGCTGGACAGCACGGGCACCAGCGGGATTTCGATGTCCTCAAATACCGAGCGCAGGCTTTGCTCCTGCTTCAGCTTTGGCCACAGGGTCTCGTGCAGCCGCAGGGTAATATCGGCATCTTCCGCCGCATAGGGCCCGGCATCTTCAATCTTGATCTGGTTGAAGGTTAGCTGCTTGGCGCCCTTGCCGGCGATATCTTCGAAATGCACCGTGCTGTGGCCCAGGTACTTCAGCGCCAGACTGTCCATATCGTGGCGGGTACCGGTGGAATCCAGCACATAGGATTCCAGCATGGTGTCGAAGCCGATACCGCGCAGGGTAATGCCATGGTTGGCCAGTACGCTGGCGTCGTACTTGAGGTTCTGGCCCAGCTTGGCGCGGGCCGGGTCTTCCAGCAGCGGTTTGAGCTGCTCCAGGCAAGCATCCCGATCCAATTGCTCCGGCGCGCCGAGGTAGTCGTGGGCCAGGGGCAGGTAGGCGGCCTTGCCGGCCTCCACTGCAAAGGACACGCCGACAATCCGGGCCTGCATGTAGTTGAGGCTGGTGGTCTCCGTGTCGAAGGCAAACAGCTCGGCCCGCTCCAGGGCCGCCAACCAGCGATCAAACTGATCCTGGCTGGTAATGATTTCATAATCACCCGCTTCAGTTGCCGCTACCGCCGTATCGGCTGCGCCGGCTTCATCGCCACTGAGCAGTTCATCGATCCAGCCCTTGAATTCCAAGGCCTTGAACAGCTCGAGCAGGCGCTCCGTGTCCGGGTCGGCATTGGCCAGTTCCCCCACATGCACAGGCAGCGCCACATCGGTCTTGATGGTTGCCAGTTGGTAGGACAGGTAGGCCTTGTCCTTTTCCGCCTCGAGCTTGGCGGCCATAGTCTTGGCACCACGGAATTCAAGCTC
>JANQIO010000112.1 GCA_028282105.1 Halieaceae bacterium
CAGCCCGGGATTCCGGGCCGTGTCCTGCGCCTGGCTGTTACAGCAGGTCGCCGCCGACCTCGATGAACGCCGGCGCCTGAGCTATAGCCTGGGCCTGGCCTGTGGCCTGGGCGAAGCCGGGCCCGACAGCCGCGATATCTACCCGGCGCTGTACAACCAGCACATCATCGATGACCTGGCGACACGCCATTCCAGCGCTGCGGTGATGCTGAATGACGCGCTGCAGGCGGATGCCGACGTGGCCAACCGCTGTGAACTGGATGCCGGCGCCCTGCGCGAATTCGAGGAACCCTACAGCGACCTGCTGGAACGACAGCGCCTGCTGTTGCTTCAGCAGTTGGTGGGCGGCCAGGGCTGACTAGCCGCCCGGCAACACCTCCATGCGATCGACTTTCTGGTAGCCCCGCGGCAGCTTGTTGCCGCGACGGCCGCGCTCACCGCGGTAGTGCTCCAGTTCAGAAAACTTCATGGCCTTGTGCTGCTTGCCGGCGTGCACCACCAGTGAGTCCTCGGCGGTCAGCACCTGCACCGCAACCACAAATTCCTCCCGGTTCTGCACCCGTGCGGATGGGATGGAGATCAGCTTATTCCCCTTGCCGCGGGCCAGCTGCGGCAGGTCTTCCAGCGGGAAGATCAGCATGCGACCCTCGTTGCTGACCGCGGCCACGAAGGCGCCTTCCACGGCGTCCACCCGCGCCGGGTTCAACACGCGGGCGCCCTTGGGCAGGGACAGCACCGACTTGCCGGCGCGGTTCTTGGTTTGCATGTCTTCCAGCTTGCCGACAAAGCCGTAGCCCGCATCCGAGGCCAGCAGGTAGAGCTGGTTGGGCTCACCGGACATGATCCCTTCAAAGGTCGCGCCCGAGGGCGGGTTGATGCGGCCGGTTACCGGCTCGCCCTGGCCGCGGGCCGATGGCAGGTTGTGGGAGGTGACGGTGTAGGCGCGGCCGGTGGAATCGAGAATCACCGTGGGCTGGTTGGTGCGGCAGGCCACCGACATCTTGTAAGCGTCGCCGGACTTGTAACTGAGCGACGCCGGGTCCACTTCGTGACCCTTGGCAGCGCGAATCCAGCCCTTCTCCGACATCACCACGGTGATGGGGTCGTTGGTCATCAGCTCCAGCTCGCTGAAGGCGCGGGCTTCCTCACCCTCCGCCAGCTGTGAACGGCGCTCGTCGCCAAACTTCTCGGCGGTGGCGGACAGCTCTTTCTTGATCAGGGTTTTCAGGCGCGCCTCGGAACCCAGCACTTTCTGCAATTCGTCGCGCTCGGCGCTGAGCTCGTCCTGCTCGCCGCGGATCTTCATTTCTTCCAGCTTGGCGAGGTGGCGCAGTTTCAACTCGAGGATGGCCTCGGCCTGCTCGTCCGACAGCTTAAAGCGTTTCATCAGCACCGGCTTGGGCTTGTCCTCGGTGCGGATGATGTGGATGACCTCGTCGATGTTGAGGAAGGCGACCAGATAGCCCTCGAGGATGTGCAGGCGCCTGAGCACCTTATCGAGTCGGAATTCCAGGCGCCGGCGCACAGTCTCGGTGCGGAACTTGAGCCACTCCTTGAGCATCGGCACCAGGCCCTTCACCCCCGGGCGGCCGTCAATGCCGATCACGTTGAGGTTGACCCGATAGCTGCGCTCCAGGTCGGTGGTGGCAAACAGGTGGCTCATGAGCGCGTCGCGATCGACGCGATTGGAGCGCGGCACGATCACCAGGCGGGTCGGGTTTTCGTGGTCCGACTCGTCGCGCAGGTCCGCCACCATCGGCAGCTTTTTGGCCTGCATCTGCTGGGCGATCTGTTCCAGCACCCGGGAACCTGAAGCCTGGTACGGCAGCGCGTTGACGACGATCTCACCGGACTCCACGTCCCAGGTGGCGCGCATGCGCAGCGCACCGCGGCCGGTCTCGTACATGGCGAGAATGTCTTCCCGCGGCGTGATGATCTCGGCCTCGGTGGGAAAGTCCGGCGCCTGCAGCAGCTCGCACAGCTCCGCCACCGTCGACTTGGGTTTCTCCAGCAGCCGGATGGTGGCGTCCACCACCTCCCTGAGGTTGTGCGGGGGAATGTCGGTGGCCATGCCCACGGCGATGCCGGTGGTGCCGTTCAACAACACGTTGGGTACCTGGGCCGGCAGCACGGCGGGCTCATCCAGGGTGCCGTCGAAGTTGGGAATCCAGTCCACCGTGCCCTGGCCCAGTTCCGACAGCAGCACCTCGGCGTAAGGCGCCAGCCGCGACTCGGTGTAGCGCATGGCGGCAAAAGACTTGGGATCGTCGGGCGAGCCCCAGTTGCCCTGGCCGTCCACCAGCGGATAGCGGTAGCTGAAGGATTGGGCCATCAGCACCATGGCCTCATAGGCGGCACTGTCGCCGTGGGGGTGGAACTTGCCGATCACGTCGCCCACGGTGCGGGCCGACTTTTTGTACTTGGCGCTGTTCTTGAGGCCCAGCTCGCTCATTGCGTAGACGATGCGGCGCTGGACTGGTTTCAGGCCGTCGCCCAGGTGCGGGAGCGCGCGGTCGAGAATGACGTACATGGAGTAATCCAGGTAGGCCTTCTCGGCATAGGTCTTGAGCGATACCTGTTCGGTACCGTCCTCGTCGATGATTACGCTGTCAGACATGGTGCAACTCGGTTGTGTTGGACGCCGTGGGCACCGGTGGCCGGTGCCGACGGGAAAGGAGACCGGGACCCGGGCTCCGCTGGTTCATGTAACGCTGCTGTTGGCAGCGTCAGTTAACGTAGCTGCCGCGCAAGCCCACCAACTGCTCGTTCAGGTTGACGATGGAATTCGCCATATCGATCAGCAGTGTGTGAATGGTGGTTGGATTGCTTTTGATCAGGTCGGCGAACTGATCCTTGGGCACCTTGACCACGGAGCAGCGCGTCTTGGCCATCACCGTGGCGGTGCGGTCGGCATTGGTTAATACCGCCATCGCCCCGAAAATCTCGCCCTCTTCTATGCCGCCCACGGTGACACCGTCCACCACCACTTCGGCGGAACCCTCGGTGAGGTTGAAGACGTAGTCGGCGCGGTCGCCCTGGCGAATGATCACGTCGCCGGGGTTATAAATCTCGAAGCCCGGAGTGGCGTGGGTATCGTCGTCGGTCAGCGAGGCGGTAAGGCGTAGCTGCATACCGGACTGGGTAATCATCAGCCGCGTCCATAGCTTGCTGGCGGCGGGGTCGGCGATGACCCGGCGCATGAACTCGACACCGGGGAAGCCGGCCAGAGTGGCGCCGTTCTCGCTGGCGTAGCTCACCGACACATCGTGGTCGGCACCGCCGGCCACATCGGGCAGCAGCAGGTCGCCGTCATCCAGAAGGTACACCGTGCGATCACGGTAGCGGGCGCTCAGGGAGCCGCTCTCAATGTAGTAAATCTTGTCCGCTTCCAGGCCGCGCAGCAAGGCGTTGTCGGTGGCCTCGATTTCCAGCGGAATGGAAGGGATATCAACCGTTTCCAGCAACGCCTTGACCAGCTTTTTGCATTGCTGGTTGAGGACGAAAAAATCCTGGGCAAGTTCAGCGTTAGCTAACATCAGGTAATGTTCCTTGCTCGGTCCGTTTGCGGCTTCTCTGTTTTCGGCCTCTCTGGTTATCGCTGCGACATCTCTGCGACATCGCTGCCAGGAAGGCCGTTTTCCGCGGGTTTTCTTGTGGTTTTCCGACCGCCACCGCGAAGTTAGGCGGTATAGTAGCACTATTCACGCAGTGGAAAATGCGAAATTGCACACAGTGCCCAACAACTGGGAAACCGCCAGTTTCATTGAACTTCCAGGCCCAAAAGTCTACGAAATCATGCGCCTGCGGCAGCAGGTCTTCGTGGTTGAACAGGACTGCCTGTACTGTGACATGGACGGACTCGATCCGCAGGCCCTGCACCTCAGCGCCTGGCGGCACGACACCGTGCTGGCTTACCTGAGAGCCCTGCCTCCAGGGGTCAGTTACCCGGAGTCTGCACTCGGTCGTATCGTAGTGGCGCCGGCGGCGCGAGGCCAGGACCTGGGCCGGGAGTTGGTGCGGCGCGGCATCGAACTCAGCCTCGCCACCTGGCCAGGGGCCGGCCTGTGCCTCAGCGGCCAGGCCCATCTCGTGCCGTTCTATGCGTCGCTCGGTTTCGAGACTGCCTCGGACGTTTACGATGAGGACGGCATCCCCCACATCAAGATGCGTTTAAGGCTCGAGACCTGATCGCTACTCCGCTTCCAGCAGGAAAGTCACCGGGCCGTCATTGACCAGGCTCACCTGCATGTCCGCGCCAAAACGGCCGCTGGCCACGGTGGGATGACGGCTCTGCAGATAGGCGAGCAGCTCGGCGAACAGGGCCTCGGCTTCTGCCGGCGGCAGCGCCGATGAAAAGCTCGGCCGCAGGCCCTTGCGGGTATCCGCTGACAGGGTGAACTGCGACACCAGCAGCACGCCACCACCGCTATCCACCACACTGCGATTCATGCGCCCTTCGTCATCGCTAAATACCCGGTAGGCGAGCAGCTTGTCGATCAGCTTCTCGCCGTTGGCCATGGCGTCGCCTTTGTCGAGGCCCAGCAATACCAGCAGCCCGGGGCCGATCTCACCAACGCATTCCCCTGCCACGTCCACCCGGGCCGAGCGGACGCGTTGCAACAGCGCCTTCACGCGGGGGTGGGTCCGGGGCGGAAGCGCTGGGCCATGCGCCGGGTGGCGCGCACCAGGGCGTCGGTAATGCCAGGCTCAGAGGCGACGTGGCCGGCATCGCGAATGATGTGCAGCTCGGATTCCGGCCAGGCCTGGTGCAGGGCGAAGGCATTGTCCAGCGGGCAAACCGCGTCGTAGCGGCCGTGCACGATCACCCCCGGGATGCCGGAGAGAATGCCTGCATCCTCGATAATCTGGTTCTCGCGAATGAAGCAGTCATTGACAAAGAAATGCGCTTCGATGCGGGCCAGCGCCAGCGCCACGTGTGGGTCTACCAGGTGTTCATACACTTCGAGGTTGGGCCGCAGGGTGGCGCAGTGGGCCTCCCAGCCGGACCAGGCCTTGGCGGCGGCCATCCGCGCCAGCTCATTGTCGCCAGTGAGCCGTGAATAGTAGGCCGTCACCAGGTCACCGTGCTCGGCGGCCGGAATGGGCCGCAGGTAGTCTTCCCAGTAGTCGGGAAACAGGCGGCTGGCGCCTTCCTGGTACAGCCACTGAATGTCCCGGGCCCGGGCCAGGAAGATGCCGCGCAGAATCAGGCCAATCACTCGCTCGGCGTGTTGCTGGGCATACAGCAGGCTGAGGGTCGAACCCCAGGAGCCGCCAAACAGCAGCCAGCGATCCACCCCCAGGTGGTCGCGGATGGCTTCCATGTCGGCGACCAGCGCGTGGCTGGTGTTGTCGTCAAGGCCGGCATGGGGCGTGGAGCGGCCTGCCCCGCGCTGATCGAAGAGGATGATGCGGTAGGCCTCGGGGTCGAAGAAACAGCGGTTCTTGGGGTCGCAACCCGCCCCAGGGCCGCCGTGCACAAACAGCACCGGCAGGCCCTCCGGGTCACCGCTTTCTTCCACGTAGAGGGTATGACCGCCACCCACCTCGAGCTGGTGGGTGGCGTAGGGTTTGATTTCCGGGTAGAGCTGTAACATGCCCCCCAGTATAGGCCAGGCTTGCGCCGCGAAGCTTGCCTAAATGCGACCGGCGCGGCGGCGCTCGTGCTCCTTGAGCAGCTTCTTGCGCAGGCGAATACTCTCGGGCGTCACCTCTACCAGTTCGTCATCCTCGATAAACTCCAGCGCCTGCTCGAGGCTGTGCAGCACCGGTGGTGTCAGCATGATGTTCTCATCGGAACCGGCGGCGCGGATGTTGGTGAGCTGCTTGGCCTTGGTGGGATTCACGGTCAGGTCGTTGCCGCGGCTGTGCAGGCCAATCACCTGGCCTTCATACACTTCCACATTGGGCTCGATAAACAGGCGGCCGCGATCCTGCAGGTTGTACAGGGAATAGGCCAGGGTCTTGCCATTGACCAGCGACACCAGTACGCCATTGGTACGCTGGATCGCCTCGGCATCCTTGACCGGGCCGTAGTGATCGAAGACGTGGGTGAGAATACCGCTGCCCGAGGTCAGGGTGAGGAACAGGGAGCGGAAACCGATCAGGCCGCGGGCCGGCACGATAAACTCCAGCCGCACCCGGCCCTGGCCGTCCGGCACCATGTTCTTGAGTTCGGCCCGGCGCCGGCCCAGTTCTTCCATCACAGCACCCTGGTGTTGGTCTTCGCAGTCCACCACCAGTTGCTCATAGGGCTCCTGCAGCTCGCCGTCGACCTCGCGCTGGATGACCTCGGCGCGGGATACGCCCAACTCGTAGCCTTCGCGGCGCATGGTTTCGATCAGCACCGACAGGTGTAGCTCGCCGCGGCCGCTGACCACGAACTTGTCCGGGCTGTCGCCCTGGCGCACCCGCAGGGCGACGTTGTGAATCAGCTCGCGTTCCAGGCGCTCCTTGATGTTGCGGGAGGTGACGAACTTGCCTTCCTTGCCGGCAAAGGGCGAGTCGTTGACCTGGAAGGTCATGCTGACGGTGGGCTCGTCCACGGTCAGTGGGGTCAGCGCCTCCGGGCTGGCGGGATCACAGAGAGTGTCGGAAATCTGCAGGCCCTCGATACCGGTCACGCAGACGATATCTCCGGCGGTGGCGGACTCGGCCTCTACCCGCTCCAGGCCCATGTATCCCATCACCTGCAGAATCTTGCCATTGCGGGTGTTGCCGTCGCTGCTGATCACCGTCACCGGGGTATTGGGCGTCAGGGAACCGCGGGTGATGCGGCCAACGCCAATGACGCCCACGTAGCTGGAGTAGTCGAGTGCGGACACCTGCATTTGCAGCGGCCCGTCGAGGTCGACGCTGGGGGCCGGCACATGGCTGACAACCGCCTGGAACAGCGCGTCCATGTCCGCTCCCATGGCCTCGTGGTCTGCACCGGAGATTCCCTCCAGGGCAGAGGCGTAGATAACCGGGAAATCGAGCTGCTCTTCGGTGGCCCCGAGCCGGTCGAACAGGTCAAACACCTGGTCCACCACCCAGTCCGGGCGCGCCCCGGGGCGGTCGACCTTGTTCACCACCACAATCGGACAGAGACCGCGGGCGAAGGCCTTCTGGGTCACGAAGCGGGTTTGCGGCATCGGGCCGTCCACTGCGTCCACCAACAGCAGAACGCTGTCGACCATGGACAATACCCGCTCCACTTCACCGCCGAAGTCGGCGTGGCCAGGGGTGTCGACGATGTTGATGCGGTAGTCGTTCCAGCGGATGGCGGTGTTCTTGGCGAGAATGGTAATGCCGCGCTCTTTTTCCTGGTCGTTGGAGTCCATGATGCGCTCGGCATCCTGGCTGCGACGGTCCAGGGTGCCGGATTGCTGCAACAGGCAGTCCACCAGCGTCGTCTTGCCGTGGTCGACGTGGGCGATGATGGCGATATTACGAAGATTCTCAATCACTTGGGGCTCACCTGCGGAGACAGCGAAGGGCCTGGCGCGCCTGATGCTGAGCGCCGGCCTGTTCAAAAAGCGCGCGATTATACCCGCCGCAGATGAGGGTGGATAGCGCGCCGGCGACACCGAGGACGATTCCTGTACAGATCGCCGCCGCCAGCTTGACAAAGCCGCGCTGGGAGCCGATAACTGCTAGGGCATGCACCCATTGGGCGCATACTGCACCAAAGTAGCGCACTTGTGCTCTTTATTGGTGCATCTGCAGTCTGCCGGGTTCTCCCCCGCGCTGACAATTGCACTAATTACAGGAACTTAGCGCCCGCGCCGGCATGGCACGGCTCTTGCTATCTAGGTCTGCAGAGATCATTGCATGAGTCGACGCGACGCCCCGCTGCCCGATGTGCAGCCTACCGGCGGCTCGCGGAAGAAATTTCACGCTGGCTCTACCCAAGAGAACATATTCCGTTGATGGAGGAACACTGATGTCAGAGAAGACTCTGAGTCTGATTAAAGAGAACGAAGCCCGCTGGGTCGACCTGCGCTTCACCGATACCAAGGGCAAGGAGCAGCATGTCTCCATCCCTTCGGAGGTGGTCGACGAAGAATTTTTCGAGGGGGGCAAGATGTTCGACGGCTCCTCCATCGCCGGCTGGAAAGGCATTAACGAGTCAGACATGATCCTGATGCCCGATGACGGCACCAGCGTGCTGGACCCGTTCACCGATGAGCCCACGGTGATCCTGCGCTGTGACATCGTTGAGCCCAGCACCATGCAGGGCTACAACCGCGACCCTCGCTCTGTGGCCAAGCGCGCCGAGGAATACCTCAAGTCCACCGGCCTGGGGGACACCGCCTACTTTGGTAACGAGCCTGAGTTCTTCATCTTCGACGACGTGAAGTGGCACGCCGATATGAGCGGCGCCGGCTACGCTATTTCTTCCGAGGAAGCCGCCTGGGCCTCCAGCCACAGCTTCGAAGACGGCAACATCGGCCACCGCCCGGGCGTGAAGGGCGGCTACTTCCCGGTACCGCCGGTGGATTCCCTGCACGACATCCGTGCCGCCATGTGTGCGGCCATGGAACAGATGGGTCTGCCCGTAGAAGTACACCACCACGAAGTTGGCACCGCCGGCCAGTGTGAGATCGGCATCAAGTTCGACACCCTGGTGGCCAAGGCTGACGCCACGCAGATCCTCAAGTACTGCGTGCACAACGTGGCCCACGCCTACGGCAAGACCGCGACCTTCATGCCCAAGCCGCTGGTCGGTGACAACGGCAGTGGTATGCACGTGCACCAGTCCTTCGCCAAGGGCGGCGACAACATGTTTGCCGGTGACGAGTATGCGGGCCTGTCCGAGATGGCGCTGTACTACATCGGCGGCATCATCAAGCACGCCCGTGCCATCAACGCCTTCACCAACGCCTCAACCAACAGCTACAAGCGCCTGGTACCGGGCTTTGAAGCACCGGTGATGCTGGCCTACTCGGCCCGCAACCGCTCTGCGTCAATTCGTATTCCGTACGAGCCGAGCCCAAAGGGCAAGCGCATCGAGGTTCGCTTCCCGGACCCGACCGCCAACCCCTACCTGGGCTTTGCGGCCATGCTGATGGCCGGTATCGACGGCATCCAGAACAAGATCCACCCGGGCGATCCGGCCGACAAGGATCTGTACGACCTGCCGCCGGAAGAAGGCAAGGCGATCCCGACCGTGGCCTCCAGCCTGAGCATGGCGCTGGCAGCCCTGGACGCAGACCGCGAATTCCTGACCGCCGGTGGTGTATTCGACGACGACATGATCGATGGCTACATCGAGCTGAAGTCCGAGGAAGTCGAGACCCTCGACATGACCACCCACCCGGTCGAGTTCGACATGTACTACTCAGTCTAAGCGACTACCAGGTCCGGGCGCTGCTGGCTCCACACAGCAGCGCCCCACCTTGCAGAGCCCGCCTTACGGCGGGCTTTTTTTTGGCCGGGCGGAATGAACGGCCGCTGCAGAAATCACTCTAAACCTGTGCGATTGCCGGTATCCGGCGCTTGCGGTACTTTAGGGAAATACGAGTGTATGAGGCCACGTTCTTGAAGCATTTGCTGATTCTGCTGCTGTGCACGCTGCTGGCTATGACCGCGTCTGCGCAGGTCTATCGGGTGGTGGACGAGCACGGGAACGTCACCTTTACCGACAAACCCCCGGCCGACGCGGAGCCGGTAGACATTCGCCAGCCGAATACCTCTGCACCGCCCAACGCCGCTGCCTTCCCGGCACCCCCGCCCAAGCCCCTTGACGATCAGGACGCCGGCGGCGGCTACCAGGTGGCCATCACCTCACCGGCCAATGAAACCATTATCCCGCGCGGCCCGGGCAACTTCTCGGTCAGCGCCAGTGTTTCACCGGCGCTGGGGGGCGGCCACATGCTGCAGCTACTACTGGACGGCCAGCCGCGGCAGGAGCCCCAGGGCAGCACCAGTTGGGCGCTGACCAATGTGTTTCGCGGTGAGCACACGCTGACCGTGGCGGTGGTCGACAAGGACGGCAAACAGTTGGCCACCTCGGGGCCCGTCACCGTGTTCGTATTCCGGCCCTCCAGCAACTTCAACAACAACCGGCCCCGGCCCACCCCCCGCTAGCAACCGCGCTCCGGCAATTCTCCGCTGGACCTGCCAGTCGCCCTGATGCACCATTATGGTGCGAATATTCCTGGCCGCGGCGCCTCCCCCGGGGGCTCTACCGCCTGAAATCCGGGCAGTCATTGATTAGTTAGCGCTCACTATCAGTGAAAGATGCACCATTTATGGTGCATAAATTTCGCCGCGGAGCGCGTTAATGCTGGCGCTAATCTTGCAGACGCATTGCAAAGGACCGTCGGGCCGGCCAACGCAGCCACCCGCAGGCAGTATGATGGACAGCAGTTTTCACGCACAGATTCTCGACAACCTCAGCACGGCCGTCCTGGTGCTGCACCCGGACTTGAGCCTGCGGTTTATCAGCCCCGCCGCCGAGGCCATGCTGGAGCTGAGCCAGGCGCGCAGCATCGGCCTGCGCCTGGATGAACTGCTGCCGGACCAGCTGGAGTTCATTGCCCGCCAGCACCGCGAGGCGCCACCGGACGGGCCCTACACCAATCGCGGGGTCAATATCTCGACCAGCAGCGGTCACACCCTGGTGGTGGATTGCACGGTATCACCGTTGATCGGCGAGGGCCGCAATGTGCTGGGACTGGTGATCGAGATTCACCCGGTGGATCGCATTCGCCGCATCAGCCGCGAGGAGGGCCTGCTGACCTCCCACGAAACCACCCAGGCCCTGATCCGCGGGCTGGCCCACGAGATCAAGAATCCGCTGGGCGGGCTGCGCGGCGCGGCCCAACTGCTGGCCCGCGAATTGCCCGACCCGGAGTTGGAGGAGTACACCTCCATCATCATCGAGGAATCTGACCGCCTGCGGGCGCTGGTGGATCGTATGCTGGGGCCGCACAAGCAGCCGCGGCTGCTGCCCCTGAACGTTCACGAGGTGCTGGAGCACGTGCGCACCCTGCTACAGGCGGAAACCGGCGAGGCCGTGCAGTTCCAGCGCGACTACGACCCCAGCCTGCCCGACCTGCTGGGCGACCGCGCCCAGCTTATCCAGGCGATACTCAATATTGTGCGCAACGGCGTGCAGGCCACCGCCAGCAATGAGGGGCCGAGAGTCATCACCCTGCACACCCGGGTGCAGCGCCAGTTCACCATTGGTTCCCAGCGCCACCGCCTGGTGTGCGCCATACGTATCAGCGACAACGGCCCGGGCATTCCCGAAGAGCTGCAGGAATCCCTGTTTTTCCCCATGGTCAGCGGCCGCCCTGAGGGCAGCGGCCTGGGGCTGGCTATTTCCCAGGCCATCGTCGCCCGCCATAGAGGCCTGATCGAGTGCGACAGTGAGCCCGGCCTAACCGATTTCAATATCTATCTACCCCTGGAAGCCGAACATGCAAAGACCTGAGAAAGTCTGGATCGTCGACGACGATCGCTCCATCCGCTGGGTGCTGGAAAAAGCGCTCGGCCAGGCGGGGCTCGAGACCGAGTCCTTCGACAACGGTGAAACGCTGCTGAAGCACCTGGAACGCAAACAGCCGGATGCCATCGTCAGCGACATTCGCATGCCGGGTATGGACGGCCTGAGCCTGCTGTCGCATATCCAGCAGGCCCTGCCGTCACTGCCGGTGATCATCACCACCGCTCATTCCGATCTCGACAGCGCGGTGGAGTCCTACCAGCGCGGCGCTTTCGAATACCTGCCCAAGCCCTTTGATATCGAAGAGGTGGTGGCGGTCACCCAGCGCGCCCTGGCCCAGGCCCGGGAACAGGGCGTGGATTTCCCGGCGGATACCGCGGTAGCCGACACCGAGATCATCGGCGAAGCCCCGGCCATGCAGGAAGTGTTTCGCGCCATCGGCCGCCTGTCTCACTCCCATATCACGGTGCTGATCAACGGGGAATCCGGCACCGGCAAGGAGCTGGTGGCGCGCGCCCTGCACCGCCACAGCCCGCGCAAGGCAGAACCCTTCATCGCCCTGAACATGGCGGCCATCCCCCGCGACCTGATGGAGTCCGAACTGTTCGGCCATGAAAAAGGTGCATTCACCGGCGCCAACAATATGCGCCGTGGCCGCTTTGAGCAGGCCGACGGCGGCACCCTGTTCCTGGACGAGATCGGCGACATGCCGCCGGAAACCCAGACCCGCCTGCTGCGGGTGCTGGCGGATGGCGAGTTTTACCGGGTTGGTGGCCATACGCCGATCAAGGTGGACGTGCGCATCATCGCCGCTACCCACCAGAACCTGGAAAAGCTGGTGGAGGGCAATAGCTTCCGAGAAGACCTGTTCCACCGCCTCAATGTGATTCGCATCCACATCCCCAAGCTGGCGGAGCGGCGCGAGGACATTCCGCAGCTAATGAAGCACTTCTTCGCCTCTGCGGCGGAGGAGCTGGGCGTGGAGCCCAAGGTGCTGCTGCCGGAGACCGAGGCCTTTCTGCAGGGGCTGGAGTGGCCCGGCAATGTACGCCAGCTCGAGAACGCCTGCCGCTGGATCACGGTGATGGCGTCGGGCCGCGAAGTACACCTCAGTGACCTGCCGCCGGAGCTGTCACATCACCAGGGTGGCGAGACCCCGGAGAGCGATAGCTGGCACAAGCTGCTGCGGACCTGGGCCGAGAGCGAACTGTCCCAGGGCCGCAAGCAACTGCTGGAACAGGCGCTGCCGGAGTTCGAGCGCATCATGATCGAAACCGCCCTCGGGTATACCCGGGGCCGCAAGCGCGATGCCTCGCAGCTGCTGGGCTGGGGCCGCAACACCCTGACGCGCAAAATGAAAGAGCTGGGTATGAGCTGAGCGCGGCAGCGTGCTCAATATCGTGCTGTATGAGCCGGAGATTCCCCCCAATACCGGCAACATCATTCGCCTGTGCGCCAACACCGGCTGCCGCCTGCACCTGGTGCGGCCGCTGGGCTTCGAGCTGGACGACAAGCGCCTGCGCCGGGCGGGCCTGGACTACGAAGAGTGGGCCAGCGTGGCCGTGCATGAGACCTGGCAGGCCTGCGTGGCGGCGCTGCCGGGCAGCACGCTGTATGCGCTGAGCACCCGCGGCAAGGCCAACTACAGCGAAGCGCGGTATCGGGAAGGAGACAGCCTGGTGTTTGGCCCGGAAACCCGGGGCCTGCCCCAGTCAGTGCTGGATAGCCTGCCCCCTGAACAGCGGCTGCGGATACCGATGCTGGACCACAGCCGCAGCCTCAATCTGAGCAACGCTGCGGCGGTGGTGGTGTACGAAGCCTGGCGTCAGCTCGGCTTCAGAGGGGGCGCCTAGGCGCTGTACCTGGTCAGGGACGCCCGGTCAGGGGCGCCCGGCAAGGGACGCCCGGTCAGGGACGCCCGGCGAGGGACGCCCCGTCAGCCTTAGCTGGCGGCTTCCCCGCTGGCCTGAGCCTCGGCCTGTTGCTGTGCCTGCTGCAGAGCCTGGGCGTACAGGGCCTCGAAGTTCACCTGGGCCAGCATCAGCGCCGGGAAGGTACCCTTGGTGACCACCGTGTCGATGGTCTCGCGGGCGTAGGGGAAGATCACGTTCGGGCAGTAGATGCCGAGAATCTGGCGCAGCTCAGTCTCGGCAATGCCGCGGATGGCAAAGATACCCGCCTGCTGTACTTCGATCAGGAAGGCGGTTTCTTCCTCGAGCTTGGCGGTAATCGTGATGGTCAGGGTGACTTCGTAGTTGTCGTTCTCCATGGCCTGACTCTGGGTGCGCAGGTCGACATTGATTTGCGGGCGATACTCCTTGCGGAATACACCCGGCGCGCCCGGTGATTCAAAAGACAGGTCCTTCAGGTAGACCCGCTGCAGCACAAATTGCTGCTCCGGCTGGCCCTCGGCCGCGGCACCGGCGCCTTCTGTTGCGTTCTGCTGTTCATCAGCCATGTTCTTACTCCCGTACAGGTTTCGTTATTGCGCGGCGCTGAGCAGCGGATCCAGTTCCCCGCGCTGCTCCAACAGCCATAAGTCATCAAAGCCACCGACGTGGCGCTCTCCGATCCAGATTTGCGGCACCGTCTGGCGACCACTCTCGGCCACCATCTGCTGGCGCAGGTCGGGCCGGCCGTCCACCGGCGTGTCCTCGTAGTTCACACCCTTGGCATCCAGCAACTGCTTGGCGCGGATGCAGTAGGGGCAGAAACGGGTGCTATAGAGGCGTACGCTCATCGTCACTTCAACTCTATTTCACAAGAGGCAGCTGCTGCTGGCCCCATTCCATCATGCCGCCGCTCATGCGATAGACGCGGCTGTAGCCTGACTGGCCCAGTTTTTTGCCGACGGCGCCCGAATGCTGGCCCATCTTGCACACCAGCACCACCGGCTTTTCCTTGAATTTGTCGAGCTCGGCCATGCGTCCGTCCATTTTCGCCGCCGGGATATTCACCGCGTTGGCGATGTGGCCCTTGCCGAAGTCGCCGCCCTCGCGCAGATCCACGAACACACCGTCCTCGGCGTTGACGAGGTTGATGGCCTGCTGCGGCGACAGGCTCTGGCCGCTCTTGCGCGACTCGTACTGCACCAGCATGCCCACCGCCACCACGAGGGCGCCGACCAGCATCCACTGCTGTGCTAGAAACTCGAAAAACACAGGACGTTCCCAGGATATTACGGAGGTGTCGGGGTCCCGCCTGTCGAGGCCCCAAAAAAGGGCGCCAAGTATACAGGGTCTTTTCACTCCTGAAAACGCGTGATCCCGTGATCTGCGGGGCCATACCGGGTACACTGCGAGCCTTGTTTTTTTGGCTCCCGGACGCGCTGTACACCCCATGACTGACACCCCACGAACTCCTCGCCTGCTGATCGTGCTCGACGGCTTCGGCTACCGGGAAGACACCCAGGACAACGCCATCGCCAACGCCAACACCCCGGTATGGGACCGGCTCTGGTCGGAGGCGCCCCACACGCTGATTTCCGGGTCCGGCAAGGACGTGGGCCTGCCCGAGGGGCAGATGGGCAATTCCGAGGTGGGGCATATGAGCCTGGGCGCCGGCCGGGTCATCTACCAGAACATGACCCGCATCGATCACGACATCGAGACCGGCGCCTTCGATGAGAACCCGGTATACGGCGAGGCCATCGACAAAGCCACAACCGCCGGCGGCGCCGTGCATATCATGGGCCTGCTGTCCCCGGGCGGCGTGCACAGCCACGAGCGCCACCTGGCGGCGGCGATTCGCCTGGCTCACACCCGCGGCGCCGAGCGGGTTTACCTGCACGCCTTCCTGGACGGCCGCGACACGCCGCCGCGCAGCGCTGAGCCCTCGCTGGCGAAAATGCAGGCGCTGTTTACCGAGCTGGGCTGCGGCCGGGTGGCCAGCATCACCGGGCGCTACTACGCCATGGACCGCGACAACCGCTGGGATCGCGTCGAACAGGCCTGGTCCCTGCTGACCCGCGCCGAGGCGCCGTTCAGTGCCGACGACCCGCTTACCGCGCTGTCCGACGCCTACGCCCGCGATGAGAATGACGAGTTCGTCAAACCCACGTTGCTGCGCGCCGAGGGCGAGCCCGAGGTGAGAATTGCTGACGGCGACAGCGTACTGTTCATGAACTTCCGCGCCGACCGCGCCCGCCAGCTTACCCGCGCCTTTGTCGACGACGGCTTCGATAGCTTCGAGCGCGGCAGCGTGCCGGCCCTGGCGGCCTTCGTGCAGACCACCGAATACGCGGCCGACATCGACGCCCCCTGCGCCTTCCCGCCGGAGACCCTCAAGAATGTGCTGGGCGAGTATCTGGCCGACCAGGGCAAGACCCAGCTACGTATCGCCGAGACCGAGAAGTACGCCCACGTCACCTTCTTTTTTAGCGGCGGCCGCGAGGACGAGTACGCCGGCGAGCACCGGGTGCTGGTGCCCTCCCCGGACGTGCCCACCTACGACCTGAAACCGGAAATGAGCGCTCCGGAGGTGACCGACAAACTGGTGGAGGCGATTACCGGGCGCGCCTACGACCTGATTGTGTGCAACTTCGCCAACGGCGACATGGTGGGCCACACCGGCAACTACGACGCCGCGGTGGCGGCCGTCGAAGCCCTGGACACCTGCCTGGGCCGTATTGAAGCAGCCCTCAAGGCAGTGGACGGCGAAGCCCTGATCACCGCCGACCACGGCAACTGCGAACAGATGCTGGACTACGAGTCCGGCCAGCAACATACCCAACACACCACGGAGCTGGTGCCGCTGGTGTACCTGGGCCCGCGCCAGGCCAGTTTCAACGGCAGTGGCGGCGTGCTCGCCGACGTGGCGCCCTCGATACTGGCACTCATGGGCTTGCCCAAGCCCGAGGAGATGACCGGCGCCAGCCTGCTGGAGGTGTAAGCGCTTGCGGCGCTGGCTTCTCGCCCTGTCGCTGCTGGCCCTGGCTGGCAGCAGCGCTGCCCAGGATGACGAGGAAAGTCGCGCCCGCGCCCAGCTGGTGCAACTGCAGCGGGAAATCGCCGCCCTCAGCGAGGAACTGCGCGCCGACCTGGCCCAGCGCAGCACCCTGCGCGACGCCCTGCGGGAGTCGGAGGTCGCCATCGGCGTGGTGCGCCGGGAGATTGCCGACACCCAAAAGAAAATAAATCGCAACCGCACCCAGCTAGACTCCCTGCGCGCCCAGCGCCAGGAACTGCTGGTGGCCCGGGGGCGCCAGCAGGAGCTGATCAGCGGCGAGATCCAGACCGCCTACCAAATGGGCAAGCAGGCCCAGCTACGGGTGCTGCTGAACCAGGAAGACCCGGCCACCCTGGCACGGGCCATGACCTACTACGACTACTTCTACCAGGCGCGGCTGGAGCATATCGCCCGCTACCTGGAGATTGTCGAGCGCATCGACACCCTGGAGCCGGAAATCCAGGGCACCATGGCAGCCCTGGAGGGCAATGAACGCGAGCTGGAGACCCAGCGCGCGGAACTGCTCAGCCGCCAGCGCCAGCGCCAGCGTGAGCTGGCCCAGCTCAATGACAGTATCAAGACCAAGGACCAGCGCCTGCAGAAGCTGTCCCAGGACCAGGAGGAACTGCAGCGGCTGCTGGAAGTCATAGAACAGGCCGTGGCGGAAATGGAAGTGCCGGATTCCTACCAGCCCTTCCCCAATGCCCGCGGCCAGATGCCCTGGCCGGTGGCCGGCCGCGCCAGCAACCGCTACGGCGCCCGCCGCGGCGGTGGCAGCAAGCTGCGCTGGCAGGGGCTGGTGATCCCCGCCGACGAGGGCAGCGAGGTGAATGCCATCCACCACGGACGGGTGGTATTCGCGGACTGGTTCCGGGGCTCAGGGCTGTTGCTGATTATCGACCACGGCGATGGTTATATGAGTTTGTATGCCCACAACCAGGCGCTGCTGCGCGACGTGGGGGAATGGGTATCGGCAGGCTCGGCGGTGGCCACCGTGGGCAACAGCGGCGGCCAGGCGGATTCGGCGCTGTATTTCGAGATTCGCGAGGGCGGCAAACCGACCAACCCGGGGCCGTGGCTGGAGTAGTGACCGGCAGCGGGGTACTGGAAGAGCGCCGAAGCGCCGCCGCAATTCCGCAAAGACGTTGCAACAGAGATTCGGGTAAACTGGACGGCCTGCCCCGCGTTTTTGGCAGTGGAGTAGAGAGATGAACAAACACCTATTTGGCGCCACATTCCTCGGCACCACTCTGGGCACCACTCTGGGCACTACCCTGGGCACAGCGTTGCTCGGCACCCTGCTGCTACAGCCGCTGGCCTACGCCCAGGACGAAGCCGACGACATCACCGTGGAAGTGCCGGTCGACAGGCCGACACCCGGCACACTGGTGACCAACGAGGGCGCGCTGCCGCTGGACGACCTGCGCACCTTTGCCGATGTATTCAGCCAGATTCGCCTCGGCTACGTCGAGGAGGTGGACGACTCCACCCTGCTGGAATACGCCATCCAGGGCATGCTCAGCGGGCTGGACCCGCATTCTGTCTACCTGTCGAAAGACGATTTCGAAGACCTGCAAACCAGCACCAGCGGCGAGTTCAGCGGCCTGGGACTGGAGGTGGGCATGGAGAACGGCTTCGTAAAAGTCATCTCGCCCATCGACGACACGCCGGCGGACCGGGCCGGCATCCAGCCCGGCGATATCATTCTCAAGCTCGACAACAAGCCGGTAAAGGGCATGACGCTCAATGAGTCTATTGAGCTGATGCGCGGGCCCAAGGGCTCCACCATCGAACTGACCATCGCCCGCGAGGGCCGCAGCCAACCCTTCAACCTGACCCTGGAACGCGACGTGGTACGCACCGCCAGCGTCCGCAAGCGCTGGCTGGAGCCCGGCTACGGCTACGTGCGCATTGCCCAGTTCCAGCGCCACACCGGCGACGAAGTGGGCAAGGCGGTCAACGCCCTGCTGGAAGAAGAAACCATTAAGGGCATTGTGCTGGACCTGCGCAACAACCCTGGCGGCGTGCTGCGCGCCAGCGTGGACGTGGCGGACCAGTTCATGGACGGCGGCATGGTGGTCTACACCAAGGGGCGCATGGATAACTCCCAGACCCGCTATAACGCAACCCCCAAGGACATTCTCGAGGGCGCCCCCATTGTGGTGCTGATCAATGGCGGCTCCGCCTCGGCCTCGGAGATCGTCGCCGGCGCCCTGCAGGACCACCGCCGCGCCGTGGTGATGGGCACCCCCAGCTTTGGCAAGGGCTCGGTGCAGACCATCCTGCCGCTGTCGGAAGAGCGCGCTATCAAGCTGACCACGGCGCTCTACTTCACCCCCAATGGTCGCTCCATCCAGGCCCAGGGCATCGTACCCGACATCGAGGTGGAGCGCGCGCGGGTGACCGCCTATGACAACCTGCCGCGCCGGGTGACTGAGGCAGACCTCAACCGCAGCCTGGAAAACGCCAACGGCGAAGGCGACGCCCCCGATCGCAGCCGCGCGCCCAACGAGCTGCTGAGCGAAGACAACCAGCTTTACGAGGCGCTGACTTTGCTCAAGGGCATTCACATCCTCGGGATGTACGACGAGGACTAAGCACGAACCGCTCCAGGTGAGCGGTTGCTTGCGGCAGGACGCCGGCTTTCCGGGATGAATACCCGCTAAGCCGTCGCAGCAGCGCCGCCTCCCGGCTACACTTTTTACTCGCTGACATAACAACAGGACACCTCCCATGCGTAAGGCGCTTCTGGCCATCGCTCTTGGCCTCTCATTCACTGCTTGCAGCGAAAAGAGCACCGACTCACAACCGGCGGCCGTAGCAGCCGCTGCAGGTCCGAGCACAGCCATCAGCTACCCGGACACCCGGCGTGAAGAGGTTACCGACACCTATTTCGATGTGGAGGTCAGCGACCCCTATCGCTGGCTGGAAGACGACCGCAGTGAAGAGACAGCGGCCTGGGTGCAGGAACAGAACCGGGTGACCCGCGCCTACCTGGATGCCATCCCCTACCGCGACAAGATTGCCGCCACGCTAGAGAAGCTGCTGGACTACGAGCGCGAATCAGCACCCTTCTTCGAGGGTGACTACACCTATTTCTATCGAAACGACGGCCTGCAGAACCAGGATGTGCTCTATCGCCAGCAGGGCGACGGGGAAGCCGAGGTGTTCCTGGACCCCAACGGCTTCAGCGACGACGGCACCGTCAGCATGTCGGCGGTGAGCTTTTCCCGGGATGGCAGCCTGGTGGCCTACCAGCTCTCGGAAGGCGGCAGCGACTGGCGCAGTATTGTGGTGCGGGATGTGGAATCCGGCGACACCGTCGGAGAGCCGATCGTCGATGTGAAGTTCAGCGGCATTGCCTGGCGCGGCAACGAGGGCTTCTACTACTCCAGCTACGACAAGCCGGAAGGTAGTGAACTGTCGGCCATGACCGACCAGCACAAGCTCTACTTCCACCGCATCGGCACGCCCCAGGCCGAGGATGAGCTGGTATTCGGCGGCACAGATGCCCAAAAGCACCGCTACGTGGGCGGCAGCGTTACCGAGGACGACCGCTTCCTCAGCATCTACGGCGCCAATTCCACCTCCGGCAATCGCCTGTTCCTGGTGGACCTGGCCGCCGAGGAGCCGGTACTGGCTACGATTCTTGGCGAGGAAGACGCGGATGCTCAGGTGATCGACTCGGAGGGCGACACGCTGTTTATTGCCACCAACCGCGATGCCCCCAACCGTCGCGTGGTGCGGGTGAACGCCGCCGCGCCGGGGCCCGACAACTGGCAGGACGTGATTCCCGAGACCGACAACGTGCTGTCGCCGGCCAAAGGCGCGAACTACTTCTTCGCGATTTATATGGTCGACGCCCTGAGCCAGGTGAAGCAATACACCCGTGACGGCGAACTGGTGCGCGAGATTGCTCTGCCTGACCTGGGCACCGCCTCCGGCTTTGACGGCAAGCAGGACCAGGACACCCTCTATTTCAGCTTCAACAACTACCGCCTGGCGCCGAGCATTTTCCAGCTCGACCCGAAGACCGGCGACACCAGCCTCTATCGCGCTTCCACCTCCCGGTTTGAGTCAGACCGATTTGTCACCGAGCAGGTGTTCTACGAGCCGCAGGACGGCACGCGCATACCCATGACCATCACCTATGCCAAAGGCACACCGCTGGACGGCAGCGCGCCGGCTATGCTGTATGGCTACGGCGGGTTTGATATCAGCCTGCGGCCGCGCTTCAGCAGCGTGGTGGCGGCCTGGCTGGACCTGGGCGGCATCTACGCCGTGCCCAATATTCGCGGCGGCGGTGAGTACGGCAAGGCCTGGCACCTGGCCGGCACCAAGCAGCAGAAGCAAAACGTGTTCGATGACTTCATTGCCGCCGCCGAGTACCTGATCGCCAACGGCTACGCCAGCAAGGAAACCCTGGCCCTGCGCGGCGGCTCCAACGGCGGCCTGCTGGTAGGTGCGGTCATGACCCAGCGCCCGGACCTGTTCCAGGTGGCACTGCCCGCCGTGGGCGTGCTGGATATGCTGCGCTACCACACCTTCACCGCCGGCGCCGGCTGGGCCTACGACTACGGCACCTCGGAGGAAAGCGAGGACATGTTCCGCTACCTGCTGGGCTACTCGCCGCTGCACAACCTCAAACCCGGCACCGACTACCCGGCGACCCTGGTCACCACCGCCGACCACGATGACCGGGTGGTCCCCGCGCACTCCTTCAAGTTCGCCGCCGAACTGCAGCACGATCAGGCCGGCGATGCCCCGGTACTGATCCGCATCGAGTCCGACGCCGGCCACGGCGCCGGCACGCCCACCAGCAAGATCATCGACCAGTACGCGGATATCTGGGGGTTTGCGCTGTACAACCTGGGTGTGGAATCTTTGGGAGCAGACTAAGGGGTTCGATCCCTTTCTCTAGGAGTTTGGCCCCTTGTTCAGGGGCCAGCGTTGCCCGCCCGCGCGATGCCTGCTATCGCTGTCACATTTCCTGGCATTTCTCGCTGAGCGCCGGGCTCCGGACCGTTGACGACCTGTAACAGGGTTTTTATCCTGACGCGTATGAAGTGGCTTCTTACCGGTGTATTGCTGGCGTTTTCTTGCGCGACCAGCGCCGAGCCCCCCACCCTGGTCGTTATCATCGACGACCTGGGCTACAAGCTCGATGCCGGGGAAAAAGCCGCTGCCCTGCCGGGCAAGGTGAATCTCGCGATTCTCCCGCACACCCCCAACGGCGCGGCGATAGCGCGGCTGGGGATGGCCGCCGGCAAGGAAATCATGCTGCATGCGCCGATGAGCAACCTGCAGCAGAAGCCGCTGGGCAAAGGCGCGCTGACGGACGCCATGCGCGAGGAAGAGCTGCGCCGCACCCTGGTGCGCAGTCTCAACAGCACGCCCGGTGTACGCGGTATGAACAACCACATGGGCAGCCTGCTCACCAGCCGGCGCGAACCCATGGGCTGGGTAATGGAGGAGTTGTCCCGGCGCGGCCTGTACTACGTGGACAGCCGCACCACCGCCAGTACCGTGGCGGCGGATATGGCCGCGGAACGCGGGGTGCCCAGCCTGTCGCGCAATGTGTTTCTCGACAACCACATCGACGCGGCCTCGATTCACCTGAAGTTCAAGGAATTCCTGGCCATTGCCGATGCCGAGGGTATGGCGATCGCCATTGGCCACCCCCACGAAGAGACGCTGTCCTACCTGCGGCGGCAGTTGCCGCGGCTGGAGCGGCAGGGTTACCAGCTCAAGCTGGTGTCGGAAGTGCTGGCGCCAAAACTGGCGCGGATGAAGCCGAAAGCGGTGCCGGTGGCAGCCGACTAGAGGCGCATCTCAATGCCGCGGCTGGCCATATGTTCCTTGGCCTGCTGCACCGTGTACTCCCCGAAGTGAAAGATGCTGGCGGCCAGGACGGCATCGGCACCGCCTTCCAGCACGCCTTCTGCCAGGTGTTCGAGATTGCCGACCCCACCGGACGCAATCACCGGGATGGAGACCGCGTCGGTGATGGCCCGGGTCACCGCCAGGTCAAAACCATCGCGAGTACCATCCCGGTCCATACTGGTCAGCAGAATCTCCCCCGCGCCGTAGTCGGCCATACGCACCGCCCATTCCACCGCGTCGATACCGGTGGGCTTGCGGCCGCCGTGGGTGAAGATCTCCCAGCGCGGTGTATCGCCCGCCACGCGCTTGGCGTCGATGGCCACCACAATGCACTGGGAGCCAAACCGTTCCGCGGCGCGCTGGACAAATTCCGGCTCGCGGATGGCGGCAGAATTGATGCTGACCTTGTCGGCGCCGGCATTGAGCATCTCGCGGATATCTTCCACCTTGCGGATGCCGCCGCCCACGGTAAGCGGGATAAACACTTCGGCCGCGATTGCTTCCACCGTGTGCACAGTGGTATCCCGTTCCTCGTGGGTGGCGGTAATGTCGAGGAAAGTGATCTCGTCCGCGCCCTGCTCGTTGTAGCGGCGAGAGATTTCCACCGGGTCTCCGGCGTCGCGGATATCAACAAAGTTCACGCCCTTCACCACGCGGCCATTGTCCACATCGAGGCAGGGGATGATGCGTTTAGCCAGCCCCATCAGGCGGCAAGCTCGTCGCTGAGGCGTTGGGCTTCCTGCAAATCCAGGGTCCCTTCGTAGATCGCGCGGCCGGTAATGGCGCCGACGATACCCTCGCCACTGACCGCTGCCAGGGCGCGAATGTCACCCAGGTTGGTGATGCCGCCGGAGGCAATCACCGGGATGCTGGCGGCCCGCGCCATGTCCAGGGTGGCCTCGACATTGACGCCCTGCATCATGCCGTCGCGGGCGATGTCCGTGTAGACAATGGCGCTGACCCCGTCGCCCTCGAACCGTTTGGCCAGGTCGGTGGCTTTCACTTCAGAGACCTCGGCCCAGCCGTCGGTGGCCACCAGGCCCGCCCTGGCATCCAGCCCGACAATCACCTTGCCCGGGAAGGCAGCGCAGGCCTCGGCCACAAATTCCGGCTGCTTGACCGCCTTGGTGCCGAGAATCACGAAGCTGACGCCGGCGTTTACATAGTGCTCAATGGTCTCGAGGCTGCGAATGCCGCCGCCGATCTGAATCGGCAGTTCCGGGTAGGCGGCAGCGATGCGCTCCACCGGCTCGCCGTTGACGGGCTCGCCTTCAAAGGCGCCGTTCAGGTCCACCAGGTGCAGGCGGCGCGCGCCAGCTTCCACCCAGCGGGCAGCCATGGCCAGCGGGTCGTCGGAGAACACCGTGGAGTCTTCCATCAGGCCCTGGCGCAGGCGCACACAGGCGCCGTCCTTAAGATCAATGGCGGGGATTACCAGCATAGGAAACTCTAGGCTTGTCCATTCCAATGGAGGAAATTGCGCAGCAGGGTGAGGCCCGCATCGGCACTTTTCTCCGGGTGAAACTGCACGGCGAACAGGTTGTCGCGGGCGATAGCGGCGTCAAAGCCCACGCCGTAGTCACCGCGACCGGCTACCAGGCTCCGGTCGGCGCAGTCGGCATAGTAGCTGTGTACGAAGTAGAAGCGCGAACCGTTCTCTATGCCCTGCCACAACGGGTGGTCGAGGGTCTGCTGCACCTGGTTCCAGCCCATGTGCGGGACCTTCAAACGGGTGCCGTCAGCATCGCGGTGGTCATCGCCAAAGTAGCGCACCTCGCCCTTGACCAGGTCCAGGCAATCCACGCCGCCATTCTCCTCGCTGTGGGCCAGCAGAGACTGCATGCCCACGCAAATGCCCAGCACCGGGATGTGGCGGGATTCCAGGACATCCAGCAGCAATTGGTCGCATTCAAGGCGGCGGATTTCCGCCATGCAGTCGCGGATGGCGCCAACCCCGGGGAAGATCACCCGGTCGGCCTTGCCGATCTGTGCGGGGTCGTGGCTGACCAGTACCCGTTGCGCGCCCAGGTGCTTGAGGGCGCTGGCCACGGAGTGCAGGTTGCCCATGCCGTAGTCGATGACGGCGACGGAGGTCATGCTGCCTTCCTTAAAGAACACCCTTGGTAGACGGCGTGGTGCCCGCCGCGCGGGGATCAGCCGTCAGCGCCATGCGCAGGGCGCGGCCAAAGGCCTTGAACACTGTCTCGGCCTGGTGGTGGCTGTTGTGGCCACGCAGGTTATCGATGTGCAGGGTCACGGCGGCGTGGTTCACGAAGCCCTGGAAGAATTCGAGGAACAGGTCCACGTCGAAGCCGCCGACGGCAGCGCGGGTGAAATCCACATGGAACTCCAGGCCGGGGCGGCCGGAAAAATCCACCACCACCCGCGACAGGGCTTCGTCCAGCGGCACGTAGGCGTGGCCGTAACGGTTGATGCCCTTCTTGTCACCCACGGCTTTTGCGACAGCCTGACCCAGGGTAATGCCGATGTCTTCCACCGTGTGGTGGGCGTCGATGTGCAGGTCGCCCTTGGCGACAATATCGAGATCGATGAGGCCATGACGCGCTACCTGGTCCAGCATGTGCTCCAGGAAGGGAATGCCGGTGTCGAGCCGGCACTCACCGCTGCCGTCGAGGTTTACCGCGACGGTAATTTGCGTCTCCAGCGTATTGCGTTCCACGCTGGCGCTGCGGCTATCGGTCATGTGCGTCTCCGGGTCCAAGGTAGGGCTCGATCACCCCGCTCGAAAGAGCCGCGCATTATAGGCCAAAGCGCTGGCCAATACACCGGCGCTCTGTAGAGGGAATGCCTTACAATGACCGGCCCTCAAGGATGTGTCACCGTGATATCAGCCGACCGATTCCAGCGCCAGGTGTTGCAGTGGTTTGACCGCCACGGCCGCCACGACCTGCCCTGGCAGCATCCCCGCAGCCCCTACCGGGTCTGGCTGAGTGAGGTGATGCTGCAGCAGACTCAGGTAAAAACGGTGATCCCGTATTTCGAGCGCTTCCTGGAGCGCTTCCCGGATGTCGCCGCACTGGCCGCCGCCGAGGAAGATGAGGTGCTGCACCTGTGGACTGGCCTCGGCTACTACGCCCGCGCCCGCAACCTGCTGAAATGTGCCCGGGTGGTCGCCGAGGAACACAATGGCGAGTTCCCCACCAGCGTCGAGGCGCTGGAAGCACTGCCCGGCATCGGCCGCAGCACGGCCGGCGCCATCGTCAGCATGGCTTACGGCGAGCCTGCGGCTATCCTCGATGGCAACGTGAAACGGGTGCTGGCCCGCTTTGCGGCGATTCCCGGCTGGCCGGGCCAGACCGCAGTGCACAAGCAGCTCTGGCAGGTGGCCGAGCGTTTCACCCCCGAGAATCGCTGTGCCGACTACACCCAGGCCATGATGGACCTGGGCGCCACCCTGTGCACCCGCAGCAAACCCGCCTGTGAGCTGTGCCCGCTGGTAGACGACTGCGCCGCCCACGCCGCCGGCACCCAGGCCGACTACCCGGGCAAGAAACCCAGGAAGGCCCTGCCGGTGCGGGCCACCACCATGCTGCTGGTGTGCTCGCCCGACGACGCCGTGTGGCTGACCCGCCGCCCCAGCGAGGGTCTGTGGGGCGGGCTGTGGAGCTTCCCGGAAGTGGAAGACGAAAGCGCTGGTGTTGACTACTGCCTGGACCAGTTCGGCCTGGCGCCGGTGGCACGCGAGAGTTGGGCGCCCCTGCGTCACACCTTCAGCCACTACCACCTGGACATCCAGCCCCTGCGGCTGACCCTGGAGGCCACACCCGGCGCTGTCATGGAGAGCGGGCAGCAGCTCTGGTATAACTGGGCCGCACCGGAAACCGTGGGCCTGGCCGCCCCGGTCGCCCGCCTGATCAAGATGTTGGAGGATTTATGAGCCGAACGGTGTTCTGCCGCCGCTACCAGGAAGAGCTGGAAGGGCTCTCCGCACCCCCCTACCCCGGTCCCAAGGGCCAGGACATTTTCGACAATGTCTCAAAAAAGGCCTGGGAGGAATGGCAGGGTCACCAGACCATGCTGATCAACGAAAAGGGCCTGAATATGATGGACCCGGAGTCCCGCAAGTACCTCACCGGCCAGATGGAAAAGTTCCTCTCCGGGGAGGACTTCGATCGGGCTGAAGGCTACGTCCCGCCTGAGGATTCGGGCGCTTGACTCAGTCGGGCGCAGCGGGTTTAATACGCGCCTCTCGCGCCCGGCACCCTCTCTAGCCGGCCACGCAGACCTCGCCCGGGTAGCTCAGTTGGTAGAGCAGTGGATTGAAAATCCTCGTGTCGGTGGTTCGATTCCGCCCCCGGGCACCATTACTTCATAGCTGGTTATTAGACGTATCGGGCAGGCAGCACGTGTCGGTGGGCTAGCCGCCCGCAGCTAGCCGCCCGCGATCAATTCCGCCCCCGGGCACCAACTCATTTCTGACTTCATTTATCACCACCCGCACTGCCGGCCCTGGTTCTGTTCGTCCAGCCAGGTCTTGAGCGGGGCGAAGTAATCTACCACCGCTGAGGCATCCAGCTCGCGCTGGCCGGTCATCACTTCCATGGCGTCCTGCCAGGGTTGGCTGGAGCCCATGGCCATCATCTGTTGCAGGCGCTCACCGGCTTCGGGCTGGTTGAAGATGGTGCAGCGGGTCAGCGGGCCGTCGTGGCCGATGGCATCGCAGAGCGCCTTATGGAACTGGAACTGCTGGATATGTGCCAGGAAGTAGCGCGCATAGGGAGTACCGGCGGGCACATGGTACTTGGCGCCCGGGTCGAAATCGGCTTCCGAGCGCGCCACCGGCGCCGACACGCCCTGGTACTGCTGGCGCAGCTTCCACCAACCGGCGTTGTAGTCGGCTTCGGTGAGCTCACCGCTGAACACCTGCCAGCGCCACTTGTCCACTACCAGCGCAAACGGCAGGAAGGCGATCTTGTCGAGGCCCAGTTTCAGCAGGTAGGCCAGGTCTTCCTCGGCCGGCGGCTCCTGTTCGAGCAGGCCAAGCTGCACCAGATAGGCGGGGGTAATCGATAGCGAGATGGTATCGCCCAGGGCCTCGTGGAAGCCGTCGTTGGCGCTGCCGCGGAATAGCTGGGGCTGGTGTGCATAGGCCATCTGGTAGTAGTTGTGGCCCAGCTCATGGTGGATGGTGGTGAAATCTTCGGCGTTGCGCTTGGTGCACATCTTGATGCGCACATCGCGGTTGGTGTTGATGTCCCAGGCGCTGGCGTGGCAAACCACCTGGCGGTCCCGTGGCCGGGTGAACTGGGAACGCTCCCAGAAGGTGTCAGGCAGTTCATCAAGGCCCAGGGAGACGAAGAACGCCTCGCCGGTTTTGAACATGGACTCGGCGTCGGGGAAGTTGGCCTGAATCAGCTCGTTCATGTCGTAGCTGGCCGCCACCTCTTCAGGTGCGACCAGGTCGTAGACATTGCTCCAGGTCTGGGCCCACATATTACCCAAGAGGTGCGCGGGGATAGTGCCGTCCTCGCCCACTACGTCGACACCGTACTGTTCGGTGAGGCTGGCCCGCACATGGCACTGCAGGGCGGTGTACAAGGGCTTCACCAGCTCCCACTGGCGCTCCATATCAGCGGAGAACTCCGCAGGGCTCATATCGTAGTTGGAGCGCCACAGGTCGCTGAGGTCATCGAAGCCGAGATCCTGGGCGCCCTGGTTGAGGAGTTCCACCTGCCGGGTGTACAGCGGGCGCATGGGTGGTGAGACGGTACGCCAGCCAGCCCAGGCGTCCCGCAGTTCTTGCGGATCGCGGCTGTAGGCCATCACATCGCTGAGCGCACCGAGGGTGCGGCACTCGTCACCCTGGCAGTAAGTACCGGTACCGTAGATGGAACGCAGCTCCTGGTCGAGCTGCGAGGCTTCACCAGCCAGGGCTTCATCATTGGGCGGTGGCTGGGTAGACGCCAGGCGCAGCGCATCAAACTTTCTCTGCAGGTCCGGGTCCAGGTCCAGCTCGCTGAAGCGGGTGGACCTGCTTGCCGCATCCACCGTCGCCAGTGCATAGACCTTGTCAGCCTCGCCGGCCAGTAACTTGGTGTCCACCGTAATGTGGGTCTGGGCCAGCCAGCCGGTGCGGGCGGCGACTTCGCGCAACTCGGTGCGCTCAGCTTCCACCGCCTCCATGAAAGCCCTGGCCTCGGCCACCGTGGGTGGACCCGAGATATCGGAGGGCGCGGGTGTCTCCGATGGCGAGCAGGCCGTCAGCAGGGCACTAAGGATAATCAGTCTAGGCTTCATTGGATGTCTCCGCGCCCATGGTGTTGGTGTTGGGCCGGCCGGGCAGGCGCAGCCGATAGAACAGGTAACCCCCGCAGGCGCCGGCCAGGCCCTGGGACAGCAGCCCCAGCAGGCCACGCGTCGCGGCAATGCCACTGAGGCCCAGCAGGGCCTTGATTAGCAGGTGAATCGCCATAATGGCCACCGCCCCCGCCGCCATATAGAGCCACAGTCGCTGCCCCGGCAACCACCTGCCCAGGCCGGCGGCAATTGGCAGGCCCAGCAACAAGCCCACCGCTATCAGGGGAAGGTAACTAACCGACAGCCCTATCAGGTCGTGCACCGTGGCCTGCAGGCGCACAGCAAGGTCCACCTCGGGGCCGAGGGCGGCCACGTTGGCGAGAATGACCTGGGTGGCCAGGGTGCTGGCGATAAGGTAAGCCAATAGCGCGGCGACCAGCCAGCAGCCGATCCAGTGAAGTGCTGATTTCAAGACCCCGACCTCTTAGCTCGTACCCGAGCGGCGAATGTGTGTCAGTATAATGACCGCAAGACTATCACGGGAAATCGCCATGACGCTGTCACAGGTGACAGGCCTCAGCGCACTGTACGCCGCGTTGGCTATGCCAGCACTCGCTTCTGACTACCAACTGCAAACCGTTGCCGAGGGGTTCGAGTACCCCTGGTCCATCGCCTTTCTGCCGGGGGGCGACATGTTGGTCACCCAACGCGGCGGTGAATTGCTGCGGGTCAGCAGTGACGGCAAGGATAAACAGTCCCTCGGGGGCGTGCCCGACAGCTATTTCGCCGGCCAGGGTGGCCTGTTCGACGTGGTGCTGCACCCTGGGTTCTCAGCCAACCGCCTGGTTTACCTGTCGCTCGCCCACGGCACCCCCGAGGCCAATGCGACGCGGATTGTGCGCGGAACGCTTGCAGAGGATGGCCTTGAGAACCTGGAAGTCATTCTCACCGTGGAGCCCAGAAAGGATAATCCCCAGCACTACGGCGGCCGCTTTACCTTCCTGCCCGATGGCACCCTGCTGCTGACCACCGGGGAGGGCTTTGACTACCGGGAAAAGGCCCAGGACCTGACGGTGCAATTCGGCAAGACGCTGCGCGTGAACGATGACGGCAGCATTCCGCCTGATAACCCCTATGCCGACGTGGCTGGCCCCCAGGCCAAAGTCTGGACCTACGGCCACCGCAATCCCCAGGGCATCGTAGTGGATGGGGACAGCGGTGCGGTGTACCTGCACGAGCACGGCCCCCGCGGCGGCGACGAGCTCAACCTGCTGCAGCCCGGCAACAACTACGGCTGGCCGGCCATTACCTACGGCCTGGACTACAGTGGCGCCTACGTGTCGCCTTTCACCGAGCACCCCGGTATGGAGCAGCCCCTGCACTACTGGGTGCCGAGCATCGCTCCGGCGGGCATGACCTGGTATGGCGGCGATGCCTTTCCCGACTGGCGTGGCGACCTGTTTGTTACCGCACTGGTGAGCCAGGACGTGCGACGCCTCGAGCTGGAAGACGGCCAGGTCAGCAGCGAGACAGTGATGTTCGAGGAAATCGGCGAGCGCCTGCGTGATATTCGCACGGCCCCGGACGGCTCCCTGTACATCCTCACCGATAGCGAGAACGGCAAGATCGTTCGAGTGTCGCCTGCCCGCTGACCGGGGCGCAGCGCCGTCAACTATTGCGATGAGCTGGCTGGAAACACTGGAACCACGCACCCTGGCACGGCTGATCGGCCTGCTGCTGCTCCTGAGCATGCCAGTGGGTGGCTATTCACTGGCGCTTACTGAAGGCGTGGATATCTCCGCGGCAGGGCTGCTGGCGCTGGGCGGCGACTTCAGCACCCTGGTAAGCACCTATCGCACTACAGCCGCCCTGGACGGCCTCATGGTGTTGCTGACACTGCTGATCGCGATCGGGCTGTTCAAGCTGCTCAGCCCGCTGAACCGCCCGCTGGCCTGTGCAGTGGCCGTGTTGAAAATCGCCGACGCCGCCGGCAAGGTACTGACGGCGGCGCTGTCCACCCGGCTCGCAGCTCTGTTCGATGCCGGCATTGCCGCTGACCTGTGGCTGGCGGCAGAGCGGGTTCAGGACCAGGCCTGGTACGTGTTTCACTACAGCCTGGTCCTCTCGTCGCTGGGTTTCGCCATCATGTTCTTCCTGTTGTTCCGGAGTCGCTATATCCCTCGACCGTTGGCGGGCTACGGCGTGCTGGCCTCGCTTGGCGTGGTGGTAAGTATTGTGGCGATGGTGTCGGTGGACGGTGCTGGCGCTATCGTCTACCCGTGGTATGTGATCGCCAATGGTATTGCCTTCATCTCGCTGACTGGCTGGTTGCTGGTGGCGGGCGTCAATACCGACTGGTGGCAGGCCAGCCAGGCGTGAGCACGATCAGGAGCGTGGGAGCATGACGCTGGTAAATGCGCTGGCCGGACTGCTCGGTGATCGCTGCACTGCGAGTGCCGATGCCATGGCGAGCTACCTGGAAGATGAGCGCGGCCTGTACCGCGGCGAGGCCGCCTGCCTGGTATTCCCCGAGTCCACGGATGAGGTGGCCGCCGTCGTAAGGCTCTGCGTCGAGCACGGCGCCAGTCTGGTGCCCCAGGGCGGCAACACCGGCTACTGCGGCGGCGCCACGCCATCCAGCGCTACCCAGGTGCTGCTCAACCTGTCGCGCCTGAACCGCATTCGCGCCATTGACCCGGTGGGTATGACGGTAACCGCCGAGGCCGGGGTGATCCTGGCCAATCTGCACGACGCGGTAGAAGCCGAAGACTTGTTCTTCCCGCTCAGCATGGGGTCGGAAGGTTCCTGCCAGTTGGGTGGCAATCTCGCCACCAATGCCGGCGGCCTGGCGGTGCTGAAGTACGGCATGGCCGGGGAACTGGTGCTGGGGCTGGAAGTGGTGCTGCCGGATGGCAGCGTGTTGAACACCCTGAAACCGCTGCGCAAGGACAATACCGGCTACCATCTCAGGCAGCTGTTTCTCGGCGCCGAAGGTACGCTCGGGGTCATCACCGCCGCCGTGCTCAAGCTGTTTCCCCGGCCTACAGAATTCCAGACCGCCTGGCTGTCGGTTAGCGGAGTTGCCGCCGCCTGCCAGCTGCTACCGCTGGCTCGCCGCGCCAGCGGAGACTGCGTGACGTCTTTCGAATACATCAGCGGCCAGTCCCTGGCGCTGCTGGCACAGCACGTCGAGGGGCTCAGGCCACCGTTGGCCGGCGAGCACCATGTGCTGCTGGAACTATCCGGCGCCCTGCCGCCGGGTGGCCTCCGGCCCCAGCTCGAGCAGCTGCTGGAACAGGCGCTGGAAGCGGGCTGGGCCGAAGACGCGGTTATTGCCGAGAGCCTCGACCAGCGCCGCGCCCTGTGGGCATTGCGCGAGAACATACCGGAGGCGGAAAAGCGCGCCGGGCGCTCCATCAAGCACGACGTATCGGTGCCGATTGCAGATATTCCCGCCTACTGCGAGCAGGCCCCACGCCGGCTGGCGGCACTGGAACCATTGCGGCTATCCATTTACGGGCATATCGGTGACGGCAACCTGCACTACAACGTGCTGGCCCCCGAAGCGTCTGACCCGGCGGCTTTCAAGACCGACAAGGGCGAGGCGATCAGCCGCGTGGTGCACGACCTGGCGGCGGAAATGGGCGGCAGCTTCTCCGCCGAGCATGGCATTGGCCAGCTCAAGACGGCGGAGCTGGCGCGCTACGGCGACCCCGCCGCCCTGGCGCTGATGCGGGCCCTGAAACTCGCCATCGACCCCGAGGGCCGCATGAACCCGGGCAAGCTGCTGGACTAGCTGGCTTCCACCAGTTCGAAGCGGGGCTTTTCCACCCCGTCCACCATCACCGTCTCGGTGAACATGGCCAGCGGCCGCACCCAGTGACTGAAGTCTCCGTACAGCGTGCGGTACACCACCAACCGCTCCTCGGTTTCGCTGTGGCTGGCGACGAACAATACCTCGTAGTCCTTGCCCTTGTAGTGGCGATAGCGCCCGGCCGGGATTTCCATAAACCCTTTCTCCGCGTGGAAATGCACCGATTTTACTGGGCTGCGCGCCGAAAACACGATATCTCGCTGCGATAAACCGCTGGGGGCATGCGGCAAACGGAGCGGCGGTTTTGTGAATTGCTCGTATAATGAGCACCATGACACTGGAAAAACTGCTAGAGGATCGCCGCGCCCAGTTCTGGGCCCTGCAGATCATAGGCTGGTTTGGCTGGGGCGTGACTTTTTATGTCGCCGCGGTCATCTGGGGCTCGCCCAGCGAGTACGCCCGCTACGTGCCTGTGATCACCACGGTGGGCCTGCTGTTGACCCTGGGCCTGCGCGCCATCTACAAGGCCACCTGGAACCTGTCGATAGGCCGGCGCATGGTGATTGTGGTGGTGGCTTCCTACTTTGCCGGTGCGGCCTGGAAGATGAGCCGTTTCTACATCTTCCGCAATATGTTCGATACGGCCTCCGAGAAGGAAGAGCGCATGCTGACCATGCTCACCACCTTCTGGGACCACCTGTTCTACCGGCTGGACGCCGTCACCTCGGCCTGGATGGTCATGCTGGCCTGGAGCGCCCTGTATTTCGGCGTGAAGTACTACCAGCTGCTACAGGAGGAGCGCGCGCGGGGCCTCAAGAGCGAGGCCATGGCCCATGAGGCCCAGCTCAAGATGCTGCGCTACCAGTTGAACCCGCACTTCCTGTTCAACACCCTGAACGCCATTTCCACCCTGGTGCTGGACAAGCAGAATCAGATGGCCAACACCATGGTGACCCGCCTGAGCCACTTCCTGCGCTACAGCCTCGACAACGACCCTATGGCCAAGGTCACCCTGGCCCAGGAAATCGAGGCCATGAAGCTGTACCTGGATATTGAAAAGGTGCGCTTTGCCGAGCGCCTGCGCCTGTCATTCGACGTCGAAAAGCAGGCCGAGCGAGCCCTGATTCCCAGCCTGCTGCTGCAGCCGCTGGTGGAAAACGCCATCAAGTACGCCATTGCCCAGAGCATCAACGGCGGCGCCATCTGCATTTCCGCCCGGGTGTTCGCCGGCGAACTGCTGCTGGAAGTGGCCGATGACGGCCCCGGCCTGGACCCGGCGGTGCAGCCCAAGCACAAACGCAACGGCGTGGGCCTTGCCAATACCCGCGAGCGCCTGAAGGAGCTTTACGGCGACAACCAGTCCTTCGGCCTCAGCAGGACTGACCCACACGGACTCACCATCAATATTCGTATTCCACTGGAAATCAGTGAACAGGCGGTAGCGGCATGAACAAACTGCGCACAGTCATCGTTGACGACGAACCACTGGCCCGCAAGGGCCTGAGCCTGCGGTTGGCAGACCGCGACGACCTCGAGCTGGTGGCCGAATGCGGCAACGGCGAGGAAGCCCTGAAAGCCGTCGCCGAGCTGTCTCCGGACCTGATGTTCCTGGACATCCAGATGCCCGGCATGGACGGCTTTGAAGTTGTCCACAGCCTGCAGGGTGACGCCATGCCGATGGTGATCTTCGCCACCGCATTCGACCAGTTTGCGGTAGACGCCTTCGAAGTGAATGCGGTGGACTATGTGCTGAAACCGGTCGATGACGAGCGCCTGAATGCCGCTATCGATCGGGCGGTGGACAGCTTCAGCCAGCAGCAGCTCGCCGACCAGAAGCAGAACCTGATGACCGCCTGCATGCAGCTGAGCGGCGCCAGCGCCTCGACGGTGGAGGACATCGCCGACGGCAAAGCCGAAAGCTACCCGGACAAGCTCAGCATTCGCGATGGCGACGAGGTGCATATGGTGCCTGTCGAGGAGATCGACTGGATCGACGCGGCCGGCGACTACATGTGCGTGCACGCCGCCAACGTCACCCACATCATGCGCATCACCATGAAACAGCTGGAAGCGCTGCTCAACCCGCTGCAGTTTCTGCGCATTCACCGCTCCACCATCGTCAACCGCGACCGCATCGCCAGTGCCCAGAGCCTCACCAACGGCGAGTACCTGCTGACCCTGCACGAGGGCACCCGGCTCAAGGTGAGCCGCAGCTATCGCGATCGCATCCGCGAGCTGACAGCGCTTTCCACAACGGGCTGAAGGCTCTCTACAAACGCGGCTGAGGGCTCTCTACAAACACGGCTGAGGGCTCTCTACAGCTACCGCTGAGGGCTTTCTACAACTCACGCTGAAGGCTCTCTACAGCTACCGCTGAGGGCTCTTTACAGCTTCCGCTGAAGGCTCTCCACAGCTTCCGCTGAAGGCTCTACCCCCCATAAAACCTGACCTGGCGTGGTGTTTCCTCGCCTCGTCGCACTCCTCTCTCCACTCATCGCAGTTCGGCGGATTCCCCCGCGAGACATTGCTACCTTCATGTCTCAGTTAAAAGGGGGATTGCCACGGGCCTGAGATGTTACAGGCTTTGTGTCGCACCCCAATGGAGCCCAGGGGCCGCGATGAACCTGACACACACCTCAATCAAGAACCCCGCCGCCATTGCGGTAGCGGTGGCTGTGCTGGTGCTGTTCGGCAGCTGGAGCATCGCCAAATTGCCGATCCAGTTGTTCCCGGATATCGAGTCCCCGACCATCTCTATCCAGACCAGCTGGCGCGCCGCTTCCCCGCGCGAGATCGAATCCGAAATCATCGAGCCCATCGAGGCGGTGCTGCGCGGCATGCCCGGCATCCAGGAGATGGCGGCCTACGCCAACGCCGGCAACGCCTGGATCAACCTGGAGTTTGGCCTCGAGACCGACATGCAGAAAGCGCTGATGGACGTCATCGCGCGCATGAACCGCATCGATCCGCTGCCGCGGGACGCCAGCCAGCCGGTCATCATGCTGGGCGGCGGCAACGGCGACACGCCGGCGCTGACCTACTTCTTCCTGCAGAAGCTGCCTGGTACACCCGGTGCCGTGCACGAGTACGCCGCCTTTGCCGAGGACGTTATTCGCCCGGCGATCGAAGCGGTGCCGGGCGTCGCCAACGTGCAGCCCTCGGCCAATGACAACGGCAACACCCAGGAACTACAAATCCTGTTTGATCCCCAGCGTGCGGCCGATCTCGGCGTGCCCCTGCCCGAGATCGCTGCGCGCCTGGGCCAGGCCAACGACGTCTCCGGCGGCTTTGTGGACGTCGGCCGGCGTCAGTACACCCTGCGCTTCACCGGCCGCTACGAACCCCGTGAACTGGGCGAGATGATTTTTGAGTGGCGCGACGGCCGGCCGGTGCGGCTGGGTGATATCGCCACTATCCAGGTGGTGCAGAGCAATGCCGACGCCTATCCCACCCAGAACGGTAACCCGGCCATCTCCATCCGCGTGGACCGCGAGAACGGCGCCAACGTACTGGCCACCCTCAACGCGGTCAAAGCCGTGGTTGAGGAACTCAATGCCGGCCCGGTCAAGGACAAGGGCCTGGTGATGGCCCAGTCCTTCGATGCCTCGGTGTTCATCTACCGGGCCATCAACCTGGTCACCGGCAACCTGTTGCTGGGCATGCTGTTGGCGGTGGGCGTGCTGTGGTGGTTCCTGCGGCGTATGCGCGCCACGCTGATTGTCGCCGCTGCCATCCCGATTTCCCTGCTGGCGACCTTTGTGCTGCTCAACGTAACCGGCAACTCACTGAACGTCATTTCCCTGGCCGGCCTGGCCTTCGCTACCGGCATGGTGCTGGATGCGGCCATCGTGGTGTTGGAGAACATCGTGCGCCTGCGCGAGAAAGGCATGGACGCTGAAGAAGCCGCGCTGGAAGGCACCAGCCGGGTATGGGGCGCGCTGCTGGCCTCCACGGCAACCACCGTGGCGATCTTCCTGCCGGTGATCTTTATGCGCGAGGTGGAGGGTCAGCTATTTGGCGACCTGGCCATCACCATCGCCATTGCCGTGGTCATGTCACTGCTGGTCGCCATCAGCGTGCTGCCGTTGGCCAGCAAGCTGTGGCTGCGGGAGGACAGCCTGAAGGACAGCCATGCTGGCAACTGGCGCAGGCTCACGGAGCGCATCATGCGGGCCACTGGCAGCGTGCGTCGCCGCCGCTTGCTGGCCGCCGGCCTGTTGATTGTGCCGCTCAGCGCCAGCTGGCTGCTGATTCCCGAGCTCGACTACCTGCCGCCGGTGAAACGCGACGCCGTAGACGTCTGGTTCCGCTTTCCCGCCGGGGTCAGCCAGACCAGCATCCGCGAGGAGTACATCAAGGTGCTGGACCAGCGCATGCAGCCACTGATGCAGGGTGAGCGCGAGCCGACCCTGAAGAACTACTACATCCTGACCTGGCCCGGCGGCGGCACCATGGGTGCGCGGGTCAAGGACCAGGACCGGGTGGGTGAACTGCAGCAGATTATCACCAGCGAGATCTTCACCGACCTGCCGGACCTGCAGTCCTTCGCGGCCCAGGGCAATCTATTCGGTGGTTTTGGCGGCGAACGCATGGTGTCGGTACACCTGCAGTCGCGGGACCGTGATGCCCTGTCACGGGCCGCCACCATCGGCCAGGAACTGCTGGCGGAGGCCCTGCCCGGCACCCCGGTGCAGGTGAACCCGGGGCTGGAGCAGGCCGAACCGGAACTGCGTCTGGCACCCCGCGACCGGCGCATCAGCGAGGCCGGCTGGGCGCGTCGCGATATGGGCAATATCGTGCGGGCGCTTGGCGACGGCCTGTACGTCGGTGAGCACTTCGACGGCGAAAAGCGCATGGACATCATCCTGCGTGGCACCGAGTGGGAACGCCCCGAGCAGCTCGCCGCCACCCCCCTGGCCACCCCCGGCGGTGACACGGTCATGCTGGGTGAGCTGGTGGACGTCAGCCGCACGGTCGGCCCCAGCCAGCTGGTGCGTATCGACCGGCGCCGGACCATCACCCTGGATATTCGCCCGCCGGAGGATATGTCCCTGGAGCGAGTGATGGACGTGCTGGAAAACCAGGTCAAGCCGGCTTTGCTGGATGCCCTGCCTGAGGACGGCAGCATCCTGTACGGCGGCAGCGCCAATGCCCTGACCCGCGCCATCAGCACCATGGGCAGCAACTTTGCGGTGGCAGTGCTGCTGTTGTTCCTGCTGATGGCAGCACTGTTCCGCTCGGTCAAGGACAGCCTGCTGGTCGTCATGGCGATGCCCCTGGCCATGGTCGGTGGCGTGGTATCGCTGCGGGTGCTGAACCTGATCACCTTCCAGCCCCTGGACCTGCTCACCATGATCGGTTTTGTCATTCTGCTGGGGCTGGTGGTCAACAATGCCATTTTGCTGGTGCACCAGACTCGCAGCGCCGAAGCGCTGGGTAGCAGTCGCACCGAAGCGGTCCGCCAGGCCCTGCAGACCCGGATGCGGCCTATTTTCATGAGCACACTGACCAGCATCTTCGGCATGTTGCCGCTGCTGCTGATGCCGGGCGTGGGCAGCGTGATCTACCGCGGTCTGGCCGCGGTGATAGTCGGCGGTATGTGTTTCAGCACCGCGTTTACCTTGTTGCTGTTGCCCTGCCTGTTGCGCATGGGCGGCGAAGCGCGGGCAGCGGCCCTGCCGCATGCGCGCTCGAACCCGAACCCGGCCGCCTGATGCGGTAATGCCTGGAGGCATGGTTATGAGATACCTTGTTGCAAAATCCCTGGCTGTAAAGCCCCTGTTTGAGAAATCCAGGACGCTGGCACTGCTGGCCCTGCTCATGGGCGCACTGCCCGCGGCGGTGCAGGCACAGCAAGCGCCGGTGACCGTAGAGACCGACTCGGTCACCCGGGAAAGCGTGGCGCCGACCATGAACGTATCCGGCGTGATTGTCAGCCGCGAGGATGCCGCCATTGCCAGCGAACTGGACGGCCGCCTTGAATGGATTGCCGAAGTCGGTGACCGCTTTCAGCAGGGCGACACGATCGCCCGCCTGGACCAGCATCTGATTGAGCTGGAGCTGCGCGAGCGTGAAGCCGGTATTGAGGCCCTTAAAGCCAACCTGGACTGGCTGCAACGCCAGACCAATCGCCTGGACGAGCTGGCCACCCGCAACAACACGGCGCATTCCGAGCTGGATGAAACCCGCGCCCGCTACCTGGTGCTGGAGCAGGAGCTGACCCAGGCCGAAGTGGCGCTGGAGCGCACCCGCTACAACCTCGAACGCTCCACAGTGCGCGCGCCCTTTGACGGCGTGGTGGTGTCGCGCAATATGGCAGCCGGGGAATACGCCACCGAAGGCATGCCACTGCTGCGACTGGTCAACACCCGGGCGCTGGAAGTGAGTGTGACCGCGCCGCTGAGACTGGCGCGCTTCAACCAGGCCGGCGATAGTGTGCAGCTCACCAACGGCGACACCGTGGCTGAAGCCCGCATCCGCAGCCTGGTGGAGGTCGGCGACCTGCGCTCACATATGATGGAACTGCGGCTCACGCCCACCACCAGCGACTGGCTGATCGGCGAGGCGGTGACGGTGGCGCTGCCCGCCGCCCAGGTGGAGACCACCACCACGGTGGCCCGAGACGCGGTGGTGCTGCGCGATCACAGCAACTACGTGTACCTGGTTGACGACCAGTCCAATGCCCAGCGGGTGTCGGTCGAGCTGGGAGCGGGTGTCGGAGAGCGTATCGCCATCGAAGGGGCCATCGAACCCGGTGATACGGTAATCGTGCGCGGCGCGGAAAACCTGCGCGACGGCCAGAAGGTCAATGCCCTGGCGGAGCGCGTCACCATGCGCTAGCCGCCTGGCTAGCCCAGCACAATGCGCGGATGCTTGCCCTTGGCCTCGCGCAGTTCACCAATTACGGCGGCGGGGTCACCGCCGCTCTGCAGCTCTGCCAGTAGTGCAGCGCAGCTACTTTCATGGATTGCTATCAGCAGGCCACCGCTGGTTTGTGGATCACAGAGCAGAGGCGGGAAGGCATCCGCCGGCATCGCGTTCTTACGGTTCAACACCAGCTCAGCCAGCGCCGCCAGGTTTCCCGGGTGCAGGCTGCTGCGGTAGCCCGCCTGCAGCAGGGCCGCCACGCCGGGCAACGCCGGCACTTCGTCCAGTACTGCCTGCTGCTTCTTGCCGAGCATTTCCAGCAGGTGGCCCGCCAGGCCAAAGCCGGTGACATCGGTACAGGCACTGGCGCCGAACTGTCGCGCCAGGCTGGCCGCCGAGCGGTTGCTGCGCAACATGCTGTCGATGGCGCCGGCGATCGCCTGCCCGGGGGCATTCCCGCCCATGGCGGCGGCAAATACCACACCGGTGCCCAGCGGTTTGGTCAGTATCAGTTTGTCACCGATCTCGGCACCCGACTTCGCCAGGCTGGTTCCATCGGTGAGGCTGCCATTCACGGCCAGGCCCAGGGATAGCTCCGGACCTTCCATGCTGTGGCCGCCCACCAGCGCACAGTTGGCCGCGGCCAGCTCCTCTGCCAGGCCGCCCAGCAGCTGCTCAAGCTCACGGCGCTGGAGCGTTGGAGCGGCATAGGGCAGGCAGACGTTGACCTGGACAGAATGGGGCGCTGCACCCATGGCATAGATATCACTGAGGGCATGCAACGCGGTAATACGACCCATCAGCCATGGGTCGGGCAGAAACTCCCGCAGAGTATCCACGGTCTGCACCAGGCGCTTGGCGGGCCAGTCGATAACTGCCGCATCATCCCGCAGCCGCTTCAGGTTGATGGTGCCCGGATGCCTGTCTGCCACGTTGGCCAGGGCCTGGCGCAGGGTCTCCGCCGGGAGCTTGGCGCCACAGCCGCCGCAGTGCATCTCAGGGTCGGCAGCGGCCGGCCGCATCGGCGGCGCCGGTTCCGTGAACTGCGCCATAAACTTGCGATCAATACGGTCTTTCCAGCGCCAGACCCAGCCGCCACTGGCGCTGAGTACGCCCCTGTCGGCCACTGCTACCCGGCCGCCCAGGGACAGCAGCGACAGGAAGCGACGCTGGGGCCGATGCTGCCTGAGGGGCTGGCCCTCCAGCGCCGCGGCCAGGTTGTGCGCCAGCACTGGCGCCTGGCGCACCGCATACACACCAGCCCGAGGCCGGGGATTCTGCCATTGCACTGCCACATCGCCCGCGGCAAACACGCCGGTTTCGCCCACCACCTGCAGGTCGTCATCCACTCGCAGGAAACCGCGCTCGTCGGTGTCGAAACCGGTATCGGCCAACCAGCTCACCGGCACAACACCGGTGCACCAGATCAGCTCGTCACAGTATTCAGACAGCTCACCACACTCCACCGATGCCTCGGTGACGCGGGTCACCCTGCTGTTTTCCAGCAGTTCGATGCGATGGGTCGCCAGGTGCGCGCGCACGATATCCACCGCGCGGCGGTTGTAACCAGGTAGCAGGCTGTCGCCGGACAGCAGGCCGATGTCGGCGGCATTGCCGAGCCGAAACCGCATGGCCAGCGCCAGTTCGACGCTGCCGGCCCCGCCACCCACCAGCAGGATGCGCGGCTGGCCGCCCTTCCGTACCCGCAACTCCAGGGCTTGCCAGCGTTGGTAGAAACTGCCCACCGGTTTGACCGGCACGGCGTGCTCACGGGCGCCCGGTACGACGAGCTCTGGCTGGGCGCCGATATTGATGGATAGCAGGTCGTATTCCAGCGGCGGACGACCGGCCAGTAGCAGCTGTCGGCGCTTGCGATCGATGCCGGTCGCCGCGGCCCGGACAAAACGAATACCCCGCCCGCTGCAGAAGCGGCGCAGGTCGATATGGGTGTCTTCAAAGCTGTAGTGGCCCGCCACCAGCCCGGGCAGCATGCCCGAGTAGGGGGCGAAGTCGGTGTCGCTGACCAGGGTGATGCGGGTGGCCGGCGCTGGTTTCATCGCCAGCATGCGCAGCGCCAGGGCGTGGGTGTGACCGCCCCCGAGCAGGACCAGGTCGCGACGTGGCTCAGCCCCTGTCACCGGCTAGCCAGTTCCCTGGCCCGGGTGATGATGGCCTCGCGGCTGCCCGCCGCCATCACTTCACCCTCTCGTTGCGCGATCTGGTAGTCGTACATGGGGTCATAGTATTTCACCAGCAGCAGCTCGATCCAGCGGCGGTGCAAGGCGTCATCACGGTGAGTAAATGCCTCGACCATGAGGCTGTCGATTTCGGTATAGAGCACACCCCCCAGGCGCTTGCGCACCCGGGACAGCCCTTCGCGCAGGTGCATCTCGTGCTGCTGCGCACCCTCCTCTCCATGGCGGTCTGTGTAACGCCTGCCGAGGTCGACAATGTAATCCGCAAAGATCACTTCCACGCGAGAGGCGACGGACTCCTCCACCACCAGCAGCGGCGCCTCGCGCATGCGGTCGCGCAGCCGATGTGGCAGTGACAGGCGGCCAATCAGCTTGCCCTCGTCTTCCAGCACCAGGGTAGCGCCAGTCGCCAGGCTGCGCAGCAGGGCGATACTCAGCGCATTCTCGAAGTCGATCTGGCTGGGCTGCGGGTCCAGCAGGCGCCCGAAGCTGGAGCCGCGATGGCGAGCCAGTCCTTCCAGGTCCACGGCACGCTCGACGGCTTCAATCACGCGGGTTTTGCCGCAGCCGGTTTTGCCTGCCACCAGCAACAGCTGTGCCGCGTCCACGGAGCGCTCGAGCTCTTCCAGCAGGAAGCGGCGCATGGCCTTGTAGCCCCCCAGCACCAGTGGATAGTCCACCCCGGCCTCGCGCATCCACTGACGCGCGGTAGAGGAGCGCAAACCACCGCGAAAACAGTAGAGGTAACCATCGGGGTGGCGGCGGGCAAATTCGCACCATCCCTGGATGCGCGCCTCGCGGCTGGCGCCAGCCACCAGCTGATGGCCCAGTTCGATGGCCGCTGCCTGCCCGGACTGCTTGTAGCGAATGCCAACTTCATGGCGCTCGGTGTCGCTCATCAGTGGCAGATTGACGGCATTGGGAAAGGCCCCGCGGGCAAACTCTACCGGGGCACGGGTATCCATCAGCGGCGCATTGGCCAGGAACAGGGCGCGGTAGTCCGCGGTGTCTTCCCTGGCCACGGCGGCTACTGCTCCAGGGCCTCGCCGCCGAACAGTTCCATGACGCGATCCTGCAGGCCGCTGACCACGTCGGTCATCAGCGCGAAATCTGCATCCAGCCGGGCCAGTGGGTCGGCCTCGGCGACATCATCGTTCTCGGCCACCAACTCGTCGGCGAACTTGAGCCGGCGCAGCACCAGGTCTTCACACAGCAGCAGGCTGAGCTTTTCATCCCACTCCACGGCCAGCCGCACCACCTGCTTGCCGGCCTGCAGGTGAATTTCTACCTCTTCACTGTCCAGCTCGACCCCGCGGCAGCGCACCACGCCGCCATCTTCGCCCAGGTCACGCATTTCACAATCGCTGCCCAGCGCCAGGTCCTGGGGCAGGTTGCTGTGGGCCAGCCAGGCGGTCATGGCTGCCGCCGGCGACTGGTTCACCTGCGGCAGCAGCAGGGGCAGGCTGCCGATGCACTCACGCAGCAGGTTGATCACTTCCTCCGCCCGGCCGGCGGAGGCGGCATCGACAAAGATCCAGTTGCTGCGCGTGTCGATATAGGCGTAAACCAGGTTGGAGCGGGTGAACGCCCGGGGCAGGCAGTCCTGGACTATGTCGTCCTTGAGCTGCAACCGTTCCTTGCGATACACCTTGCGCGCCTGCTCCTTCTCGATAGCGCTGATTCGCTCACCGAGCTGCTCTCGCACCACGGTGGCAGGCAACAGCTTTTCCTCGCGGCGCAGACACAGCAGGAAGCGGCCACCGGCGGCGTGCACCAGAGTCTCGGTGTCCTCACCCAGCGGCGGCACCCAGCCCAGGGACAGCGGCTGGGACTTACCACAGGGGGTAAACAGGGCGCCGGCGAGCTGGTGCTCAAGCTGCTCAGCAGAGAGATCGAAGGGGCTGGTCAGGCGGTAGGCCCGCAGGTTCTTAAACCACATAAAAAGCGACTGCATTTAGTAAAGGAAGGGCCGGGATTGTACCGAAGCGGGGCCGCTTTGGCATAAATTGTGGCTCCCCGTACAACATTTTGGCCCCGCTGCTCACGGCAGTGCTTGTTGGCAGTTTTTGATGCCGTTTTAATGCCCTTGATACTGACATTCGTTAGCGAGCAACGCGGCCCTGCCATGAGCAATAAGACCACGCCGACCCAGCCGAGACGGCTGAGCGAGATCACCCACTGGGACATGGAAACCGATGTTGCGGTGGTGGGCTTTGGCGGCGCCGGTGGCTGCGCCGCCATCGAGGCCGCTGACGCCGGCGCAGAGGTCATCATCTTCGAGCTGGCCAGCGCGGCCGGGGGCTCCACGGCCCTGTCCAGCGCCGAGATTTACATGGGTGGCAGCGGCGGTACCCGGGTACAGCAGGCTGCGGGCTTCGAGGACAGTACTGAGGCGATGTTCACCTACATGATGATGGCCGCCGGACGACTGGCCGATGAGGCAAAAATCCGCAACTACTGCGAGAACAGCGCCGCCCACTTCGACTGGTTGGTGAGCCTGGGCGTACCCTTCAAGGATAGCTTCCATGAAGAACGCGCCATGATGTGTCTCACCGACGACGGCCTGCTCTATACCGGCAGCGAGAACGCCTGGCCCTTCAACGAACAGGCAGTACCGGCGCCGCGCGGCCACAACCTGTATGTGGAAGGCGACAACGGCGGCCCGCTGTTTATGAAGATCGTGGGCGAGAACGTAGAGCGCCGCGACACTATCCGCACCATTTTCGAAGCCCGGGCCCTGACTCTGGTAGCCGATGACAGCAACCGGGTACACGGCCTGGTAGTGCGCATCAATCAGCAGGAGGTCACGGTCAAAGCCCGCGGTGGTGTGGTGCTGTGTGCCGGCGGCTTCGTCATGAACGAGGAGATGGTCAACAAGTATGCGCCCCGGCTGACCGAGGGCAGCTACGCGCTCGGCAACCCCGGCGACACCGGCAGCGGCATCCTGATGGGCATGGGCGTGGGGGCTGCCGCCATCAATATGCAGGAGGGCTTTATCACCCTGCCCTACTACCCACCCGCCTCTATCACCTACGGACTGGTCATCAACGACAAGGCCCAGCGGGTGATCAACGAAGACGTTTACCACTCCCGGCTGGGCAACGCGATTCTCCGGGACAACGCAGAGCGCCACTACTTTGTACTGACCGTGGACCAATACGGCGACTATGAAAACGCCAGTTGGATGGGCGCCCCGGTCGCGGGCACCGGCGAGACCGTGGCGGAACTGGAGGAAGAGCTGGCTCTGCCCGAGGGTTCACTGGTCGCCACTATCGATCAGTACAACCACTTTGCGGCCCGGGGCGAAGACCCCTTCTTTCACAAATCCCCTGCCTGGCTGCAGGTAATGGAGCCACCGCTGGTAGCGCTGGACGTGACACCCGGGCGCGGCTCCTACTGGCCCTATTTCACCCTGGGTGGCCTGGACACCCTGCCCAGCGGTGAAGTGGTCGACCCCCTGCGGAGTGTGGTGCCAGGGCTGTACGCCGCCGGACGCACGGCCTGCGGCGTAGTACGCAACGCCGAGGGTTACTCCAGCGGCATGTCTATCGGCGATGCCACCTTCAGCGGGCGCCTGGCCGGGCGCAGTGCAGCCCGGCGCGCGCTGACGGGTACGGACGCTACGCACGCCGCCTGAAAACCCGCTACACTCCCTGCTCTTTTCTACAGCCGGGAGTGCCTGATGGAATACCTGCACACCATGATCCGGGCCAGTGACCTGGACGCGACAATGGACTTCTTTTGCAACAAGCTGGGACTCGAAGAGGTAAACCGCTACGACAGCGAGCAGGGGCGCTTCACGCTGGTATTCCTGGCAGCCCCCGGCGATGTGGCCATGGCCCAGGAAGCCAAGCGTCCGCTGGTGGAAATCACCCACAACTGGGACCCGGAGGAGTACAGCGGCGGCCGGAACTTTGGCCACCTGGCCTACAGGGTGGATGACATCTACGCCATCTGCCAGCGCCTCATGGACGGCGGAGTTACCATTAACCGCCCACCCCGGGATGGGCACATGGCCTTCGTGCGTTCGCCCGATGGCATCTCGATAGAGCTGCTGCAGAAGGGTGAATCACTGCCGCCCCAGGAGCCGTGGGCATCCATGGAGAATACGGGCGAGTGGTGAGCGTTCGCTGAGCGCCCTATTCCCCCAGTAGCTGCTGCCGCAACAGGGCCAGGGACACGGGCCCGGTGGCCAGCAGCTGGTCGTGGAACGCCCGGAGATCGAAGTTCTCTCCCTGCGCCGTCTTCACGTCGGCACGCAGCTTCAGCATACCGTCCATGCCCAGCTTGTATGACAGGGCCTGGCCCGGCCACACCGCGTAACGCAGGGCCTCCGACCGCATGCCGTCCTCGCCGCGGCCGGTTGTTGCCACCATGTAGTCAACGGCCTGCTCCAGGCTCCAGCGCCTATAGTGCAGGCCGGTATCCACCACCAGCCGCACCGCGCGGAACAGCTCCGCCTGGAGTCGCCCCAGGTCACCGCGCGGATCGTCCGCGTAGACACCCATTTCCGCCGCCAGTCGCTCCGCGTACAGCGCCCAGCCCTCGCTGTAGGCGCCATTGAGGCTGATTCGCCACAGGGTAGGCCGCGCCTGTTGCTCCAGCGCCAGCGCGACCTGCAGGTGATGACCCGGCACCGCCTCGTGATAGACCAGGGTGGGCATGCTGAAACGCGTTACCTGGTCAATGCCGCGCAGGTTTATCCAGAATACACCCGGGCCGCTGCCATCCACCGGCGGGTTGGTGTAATAGGCGCGCGGTGCGCCGTGCTGAATAGCCTCCGGGACCGGCCGCACCTCCAGCGCCGGGCCTGGCAGGCGCCCGAAATACTCAGGCAGTCGGGCCTCCATCGACGCGGTCAGCCCCCGCAGGGTGGCCAGCAGATCGTCGCGGCCGGCATCGCTGTCTTCGAAGCGCGCGCCTTCGGCCTGGGCCAGAAGCTGCATGCGCTCGCCGACGCTGCCCGTTTCAAAGCCCTGCTCACGCAACAGGGCATCCATTTCGGCGCTGATACGTGTGACCTCGGCCAGGCCGTGCTCGTGCACTGCTGCGGCGCTGAGCCTGGTGCCGGCCTCGAACTTGAGCGAGGCCTGGTAGAAACGTTCGCCCAGCGGTCGCGCCCACAGGCCGGGTGCCGCGGCAGTTTCCGGGAGCCGGTCGCGCACGTTCTGGATGGCATTGCGGTATGCGGGGTAGACCATGCGCAGCATGACGGCGATGGCCTCATTGCGGGCCCTGGCCCGATCCTCCTCGGTGAGGACATCGCTGGCAGCCATCTTCTCTACCAGCTTGACGACCAACTCATGGTCCTGGGCGGGCGGGCTGACAAAGGCTTCCAGGCCTACCAGGGACGCCTCGAGCACCGCGGTGGGCGGCATCCAGCCGGCGTTGGCATCCTTATTGAAAGTATCCAGCACGCCGGCCACCAGCGGCGACAGCGCCCACAGCCGACGCAGGTAGTCGCCGACTTCCTCCGTGGTTCCCGCCGGCTGGAAGTTGGCGATGATCTGCGGCACAACTTGCAGAGGCCCGCCCGCCTGGTTGATCACGTAGGGGCGGTGACGGCCGAAGGTATCGATGAAGCCAAAGGGCAGTTCGCTGTCGCCCAGGCGGGCGGCGTAGATGTCCTGCATGGCGGCCCGGGTCAGACCACCCATGGAGCTCACCGGCAGCGCATCCATTTCCCGCTGCATACGCCGCAGGTCGCGACGCCAGCGCGCCAGGTGCGCCTTGCCGTAATCACCGACGGCATCTTCAACCCGGGCCCCCACCTCGGCATCGCGCAGGCCGAACTGGGTGGCCTGCACCGGACGTGCTCGCATCACCTGCATGGTGTGCTTGGCCAGCATCACCTGGGCATCCGGACCCAGGCTTTCCTGCGGGCCGCTGCCCGGACTGCTGCAGGCGACCATGCCCGCCAGTGCCGCGGCCAGCAGTGCCGGACACCCCATTCTGCAATGCATTCCATCGCTCCTATTCACTACGCTTGCCCGCCCTGCGACTTAGCTGCCTAGATGCCGGCTTCCCGCCGCCAGACACCGACAATCTGCCGCCAGAGCCTGCCGGCCAGCGAGCGGGCCTGCGCATCCAGCACCAGTTGGCCGCGCAGCACGCGGTCGTCCGCCGGCGCCTCGGTTTCCAGGAATATCCGATAGGTCGCACGCTGGGGGATGAGTTCCCCCTCGCTGCCATCACGCACATCCAGCCCGCCGCCGAAGGTGGAGGCAACATAGGCGGTTTCCAATTGTTCCAGGGAGAAGCCGTCCACATCGACCAACCGCACCTGCTGTGGACCGCGCACACCGCCCTCCGGATAAAAGCGCCCGGTGGCCCCCTCCTTCAGTGCCCGCAACTCGGATTCGCCAACATAGGCCACGATTTCACCGGCGGTGTCGTCGACCAGGGTCAGCAGCCGGTCACCCCGTGACACCCAATCCCCCAGCCGCAGGTCCGCCTGACGATCAGAGATGCGGCCGTTGAAGGGCGCCACCAGGCGGGCATCTTCGAGCTGCGCCTGCAGGTTTTCCTGAGTTTCCAGCGCCCCCTCGAGCTTGGCCTGCAGTGACAGACGGTCCTGGGCCAGCCCTGCCCCAAAGCTGGTGCGCTCAAGCTGGTAGCGACTACTGCGCAGGTCGTGATTGGCCTGGTCGAGCTGGAACTCCAGATCCGGCGAATTGATGATGGCCACCGGCTCACCGGCGGTCACGATGTCGTTGCCGGGCGGCGGTAGCACGCTGAGCTGGCCAGGGATGGGCGCGTAGAAGGTGACCACCGAACGCGCCTGCCAGTAGGCCGGTAGCTCGAGCTTGCGATCTATCGGCAGCACCGCCGCCAGCAACAGGATGAAGGTGACAACAGCCGAGCGCCGCCGGTAGCGGGTGTTGCTTTCCTCGCGCCACTGCCACCAGAGCGCCACTTCCTTACCGATCGGCATGATCAGCATGCGCACCACCTGGACCGCCGCCAGCAACACGCCCAGGGCTTTGAAGAAGTAGGAGTAGACGATATAGGCGATGCCGAAGAAGATGAACAGGCGGTAGATCCATACGGCGTAAGAGAACGGCACCAGCCAGCGCAAGCCGCGCTCCGGGGCCTCCCTACCGTAGCCGAACAGCCGCTCTCGCAACCACCAGCGGCCCATGGCGTTGGAGCGCTCCTGTAGGTTTTCCACACCGGTGAGGTCGGAGAGGATGTAGTAACCGTCAAAGCGCATCAGCGGGTTGAGGTTGATCAACAGCGTCATCAGCCAGGTGGTGGTGGACATCATGAACAGAATGTTCTTGATGAAACTCTCCGGCGCGAAGTTCCAAAGCAGCAGGCAGGTTGCGGCCAGGCCGCACTCGACGATCATACCGGCCGCGCCGATCATCACTCGCTTGCGCCGGGAGCGCAGCCGCCAGGCATCAGTGGTGTCGGTGTAGAGAATCGGCCAGAACACCAGGAATGCCACGCCCATGGCACGCACAGAACAGCCATAGCGCCGGGCCGTGAGCGCGTGGCCAAACTCATGCAGTACCTTGGCGAGGATTACGGCTATCCCAAAATACACCAGGCCCATGGGTGTGAAGTAGCCCACGAAGGTGTTGAAGAAGTAGTCTTTC